>NZ_AP023057.1:717100-1075650 GCF_016629565.1 Nitratiruptor sp. YY08-10 | reverse complement strand
TTAGAAATTCTAAAATATTATCAATAGATAAAAATAATATAGATAATAGTTATTACTAATGAAAAAGTTTTTGTGATAAAGTCAATTTCTATCTTTGGCTCTACAAATTTTTCGATAACCTTTCTTGTTAATGCTTTTGAGATAGTTAATTTAGAATCCTCATTTTTCTCTTTATATTCTTTTTTCTCGACTTTTAATTTTCTTGCCAACTCTAATAGAAAAGCTCTTTTTAGGAAATCTCCTTTATGGAACCATGAATCAAATATAAAAACTTTATTTTCTCCAATATCATTTTTTAAAATTTCTATAATTGTCGATTTACCAGAACCCCATGACCCAAAAAGTCCTATAGTTTTTTTATTTTTATCTTTAGTTAAATTTAAAATTTCCTTTATCGTTTTAGCTATATTTTCATGCAGTTTTAATTCATCTTTTGTAAATGGAATATCATCCAAAAATTTAACTTGTGATTCCCGTTGATTTTTATCCAAGTGTCTTTCCTTAAAATAATCTATGATAATTTTTTATATTTCATGTATTTCATATGAAAATATTTTACTTTGTAATTTTATAATATTTGTTTAAATGATATTATGAGTATTTCTTCTCCAAACCTTTTCTTGATTTGTTGCATTATCTCTTCTTTTTCTTTTGCATTTAATTCTTTCTTGCTTAGAACCGATATAAAGAGTGTTGCTCCCTTTTTATGATATTGAATGGTATCAAGTTGCAGTGTTACATTTTTAAATTGTAAGTATTTGATCTGCTCATAAATTTGCTCTTCTTTAAGGACTGTCTGTGTGGCAACATAGAGAGGGAAAAAGATTGATGCAAGGAGTAATAATTTAATAATAAGTGCAGCAGAGGCGTATCTTTTGGATGCATAGCCAAGAAGATAAAACATTATCCCTGCTGCAAAGACAATTCCTATGATATTTGCAAGATAAAGCAAAAATGCTTTGTAAAAGATATCCAAATTTTCCCATCCAAGACCAATGCCTGCAACACAAAGAGGCGGTACAAGTGCCACCGCAATAGCCACACCAGCCAAACTCTCTCCAACTTTAGAATTTGCATACCCATAAGCGGCTGCAAGACCTGCAAGGATTGCTACGCCAAGATCAAGAAGAGTAGGGTTTGTTCGAATAGACATCTGCTGTGTCATATGCTCTATCGGGAATAGATTGGTAAATCCGAGAGCTAGCAAAAGGGCGAGAAATGTAGAAATAAGTATAGTTTTCATACTATTTTTTACAAGATTCTCTTCAAAACGGATGATCCCCATAGCAAGAGATATGACAGGAGCCATAAGAGGAGCTAAAATCATCGCACCGATAATTGTAGGAGATGAGTTTTGAAAAAGACCGAAAGTTGCCATCAAAACACTAATAAGAAGTAAAACTGTATATTCTATGCTTATTTTGGCATTATCTTTGATTTTTTTAAAAAGATCTGCAAAGGCCTCTTCTGGAGCTATGGGTAAAAATGGCAAAGTTCTTTTGGTATACAAAGTAATAAGTTCTTCATCTTTGGGAAGACGGTCGATTCGAATATTGTCGCTTTCATCTTTTGGGCAGGATGGATATCCGGTAATAATTGTAAGATTGACAGGAATACTCTTTATTGTTATTTTTTTGGATATTACAGGTGATGTGTTGTCACGAATAAGAGTAAGCTCTTGGTCCGTGGATATAGTAAAGTTATCTGATTTTAGTATTCCGATGCCGTTTGGTAAAAATCTTTTATCTCTTTTAAAGAGAAAATAACGTAATTTGAGAGCTTCAATTATGCTTATTGGCGCAAAAATAAGTGCAGCTATTTTGAAACATCCCGGCGGAATATCTGAAAAAAATGTTTGTCGTTTTTCTTTAATGTAGATTTCATTCCCGGCTTCTATCAATAACGATGCGGTGAGAATTTTTTGGTTTTTAATTTCTAAAAAAGTTTTAAAGAGATGAATATTATAAAAATTTTTGATAAGTGAGAGAAAAAGACTTTGATTGGTAATCCAACGTTTATCCCCAATGATCGCAGAAGTGAAAAGAATCTCTTGATTGCAATAGGTTAAATGATGAAAAGTCATAGTTTGCATGGATAAAAGTTCATCAAAAGATGAAGGAAGATGGAAACATTTCTGTGCTAAGGGATTGGAAGGGTTTGGAATAATATAGATAGTGAAATCTTTTGCTTTTGCAAAATGGAGCCAGGATTTGAGCTCTTTATCTCCAGTAAGCAAAAAAATAGTTGATGATGGAGGAAAATCCACTATTCTTTCATAAAATTCTTTTTTTATCGGATGCGTATGAAAATGTTTATATATAAGAAGTGAATACTGCTTTATAATTTGAGGTTCAATGTTTTTGTCGTACAATAAATAGTAATGCATTTATCTACTTTTTGTTAATTATATAAAAAAGGCTTTTAAATGAAAATAGCGATTATGGGAAGTGGCGGTGATGCACCAGGAATGAATCCTGCGATCAAAAGATTTGTAGAAGCAGGATATGAAATGGGACATGAGCCATATTTTATTTTTGATGGTCTTGAAGGGCTGATCGATGGAAAAATAAGAAAAGCCAGCTATAAAGATGTTGCAGGTATTATCCATAGAGGTGGCGCAATTATCGGCTCTTCTCGCTCAAAGAGATGGTATGAAAAAAAGTACAGAAAAAAAGCCTATGAAAATTTAAAAGAAGAAGGAATTGATGCGATTGTTGTTATGGGCGGAGATGGAAGTTTTAGGGCACTCGATCTATTTAAAAAAGAGTTTGCCATCAATTTTGTTGGTATCCCAACAACAATAGATAACGATATTCATGGGACTGATCTGTGTTTAGGCGTTGATACTGCTTTAAATGTTATTCGAGATGCAATAGACAAAATTCGCGATACTGCCTCCACTTTTTCACGAGCTTTCGTTGTTGAGACAATGGGAAGAGAGTGTGGATATTTGGCAGCTGTAAGTGCAATAACGAGTGGTGCTGAAGTGTGTGTTATACCGGAAGTGGAGTTTGACAAACCACTTGCAACAAAGATTTTAAAAAAAGAGTTGCAAGGAGGAAGGCGCTATATTTTGGCAATTGTTGCTGAAGGTACGAAAAGAACAGCTGAGATCGCACAATGGTTAGAAGATGATATAGGGATGGAGACAAGAGTAACGGTATTAGGGCATATCCAAAGAGGAGGCAATCCGACAGTAAAAGATAGACTCCTTGGGTCCGGTTTTGCTTTGAGGGCTTTGGAAACGTTAGATGCTGGTAAAGAGGGAAAAGTAGTAGTTTATAGAGATGGAGATTTTAAGATTGAGAGCTTGGAAGATGCCCTCAAACCATATGAAATTGATCCAGAAATTTTGTCTTTGCTTCATTTTTTGGATTGATTGAATGTTACAGTAAATGTTGTTTTTTTCTCGTTCGATTCAACACCGATTAAAAATTTATATTTTTTGCAGATACGCTGTACTATGTGCAGACCTATTCCATATCCTCCTTGGTCGCTTTCGGCTCTCTGATAACGCTCAAAAATTGTTTTGAGTTTCTCATTTGGTATCGGTTTTGACCTATTGATGATACTCAAGCGGCACTTATGAAGAACTATTTTGATTGTGGAATTTTTAAATGCATACTTAATGGCATTGTCTATAAGGTTTTTTACGAGTAGTTTTATCTCATCAGGATCAGCTTGAATGGTACAAGCGTGTAGCTCTTTTGAGACAGTCAAACCTTTTTGATCGATCAAAACGTCAAAAAATCGAAGAATATCATTAATGATGGGTACTATATCGATCGGTTGTATATGATTGTCTCTTCTTTTTGCAAGTGTTGCATAAGTAAGATCTTGATGGATACTGCTTAAGAGTCTTGCGCTCATTATGATAATATCAAGATATTTTGGATTATTTGTTTTTTTAAGTTTTTGGGTAGCTAAAAGAAGTGTTGTAACGGGAGTATTGAGTTCATGCGTGCTGTCTTTGATGAATCTATCAAGGGTCTCAAGGCTTTCTCGCATAGGCTGAAGAAAGAGTCTGCCAAGATACCATCCGATACCAAGAAGAAAAAGAAAATAAAGAAGACTTAATAATATAATATTTTTCAGTATTTTTTGATATTTTGCATGTATACCACACTCTTTGACGACAATATACTCTATGCCAAGATGTCCTTTTGCACTTTTATCGATATAATAGATACAATCATTGCTATGATACAAAGGGTGATCAAGCGGTATTTTTTCTTTGAAAGTTCCTTTTATGAACTTTTTGTTTTTATCTAACAGTAAAAAATCTACTCCTTTGGGAGTTGCAAATCTCTTTCCTTGCATCTGTGCATCGATAGCACTGGAAGCTATGTCAAAAGCTTCTTTTTGCAATTTTGCGACAATTTTATCTTTTAAGGACTCTTTTTTTATATTGTATTGCAAATAGGCAAAAGAGGTGATCACTATGCCTACCGCAATGATATAGGTGAGAAAAAATCGAAAAAGTGCTTTTTGTTCAGAGCGGCTCAAACTCATAGCCACTTCCTCGAATCGTTTTTATATTTGGAAAAATTTTTCGCAACGTTTTGATGTAGCTTCGAATAGTTGCTTCACTTGGAACTTCATCATAGCTCCATATATTTGCGATAAGATCCTCTTTCGTGACTACTTTATGGGTATAGAGGTAGTGTAGGATTTCACTTGCTTTTGGTGTAAGATGAATCGTTTCATTCTCTTTGAGAAGTATATGCCTTGTAGGATCAAAAAGAAAATAGCCGATCTTTATCTTTTCTTCCAATCCATAAATACGTTTTACATGCTCGATTCTAGCATCAAGTTCTTCAAATTCAAAAGGCTTTTTGATGTAATCATCGCACCCTAGATCAAAACCTTTTTTGACATCGGATGAGCTGTCGTTTGAGGTGATGAAAATGACTGGAGTTGTATTACGCTCTTTGCGTAAAATTTTGAGCAGTTCATCGCCTTTAAGTCCAGGGACATTAATATCAAGAAGTGCGAGGTCTACTCTGTTTTCATACAGATACTCCAAAGCATCCTCACCATTGTCAAAAGTGACTGTCTCATGTTTTTCATTCAAATGTTCGACCATTAATTCTCTAAGCAGAGTATCATCTTCCAAAAGCAGTATTTTCATCGAATCGAAACCTTTTTAAAAATTGTGCGTTGATTGCAACTATGACAGTACTCAAAGACATCATCAATGCTCCTATCTCAGGTGTTATAGCAACACCTACGCCTCTTGCTACTCCGGCTGCCAAAGGGATTGCTATGATATTGTAGCCGCTTGCCCACCATAGATTTTGAATGATTTTGGAATATGTCGCATATGAGAGTGCAATAGCCTTTGCAATGTCAAATATAGAGTTATTTGTTAGAATAATATCTGCACTTTGAGCGGCGATATCGGTTCCAGCACCTATGGCAATTCCCACGTTTGCACTCAGTAAAGAAGGAGCATCATTGATCCCATCGCCGACCATGGCAACCTTTTTTCCACTCTTTTTTAACTCTTCTATTATAGCTACTTTTTGATCCGGTAGAAGATGAGCAAAATATCGTTTCATTTGGAGTTCATCTGCAACCGCTTTTGCTGTTATCTCATTATCGCCCGTAAGCATTACCGTTTCTATATGCATGGAATGTAAAAGTGCAATCGCTTTTTTTGTTTCTGTACGAATCGTATCCATTAAAAGAATGTATCCAAGGATTTTTTTTCCTACGCCAACCCACACTTTAGTTCCGACTTCATCGCTGTTTTGTTCAGGAAGCTCAAATCCTTGCTCAGTCAAAGCTGTATCGTTTCCGATGACAACTTTTTCTCCTTTAATGAGACCCAGTGCTCCTTTTCCAGGAATTATTTTAAATTTATCTACCGATAAAAGTGGCAGTTTGGCTTTTTTTGCCTCTTCTACAATGGCTTTTGCGATGGAATGCTCAGAAAGTTTTTCCAAAGAAGCAGAAAAAGCAAGAAGTTTTTTTGGATCGTCTGCAACGATATTTTTGACTTTTAATTTTCCCTCTGTTAATGTACCGGTTTTATCGAAACATATCGCATCTATATTTCTTAAATTTTCAAAAGCTTCCCGGTTGCGTATCAAGATACCATAATGAGCAGCTTTTGTTGTTGATATCGCTACTACAAGAGGCACTGCCAGCCCAAGAGCATGGGGACAGGCAATAATAAGAACGGTGACACTTATTAACAGTGCTTCATTTGCACTAAGTATCGGCATCCAATATATAAAAGTCGATCCTCCTGCAAAAAGAGCAATAAAAAAGAGCCATTTTGCTGCTTTGTTTGCAGTATCTTGCAGCTTGGATCGACTCATTTGCGCCTCTTTTACTAGATTGATAACTTGGTATAAGTAGCTCTTACCACCCGGTTTTTGGACAATGATTTTGAGACTGCTATCAAGATTTGTACTACCCATATAAACATGACTATTTTTTCGTTTTGAGACAGGCTTGGATTCTCCGCTTAAAAAGGATTCATCCACGAGTGCCTCTCCTTCAAGAACAGTTCCGTCTATAGGAATCTTTTCGCCCGGTTTTACAAGAATGATATCTCCTGGTTTTAGCTGCCCAATACTGATATCTTTCATTTTGTTGTCCTGTATTACATGTGCCTTTTTGGGAATCAACTGCACAAGACTTTGCAGTGCCTGTGAAGCACCTGCAACGCTCTTTGATTCGATATAGTGTCCAATGAGCATGATATCGATCAGTGTCGCTAACTCCCAGAAAAACTCTTTTGCGTTTTCAAGAAAAAGAGCGTATGTAGAGTAGATATATGCTACGCTTATAGCCATCGCTATAAGAGTCATCATTCCGGGATTTTTTTGTTTTATTTCATGAAGTGATCCCAAAAGAAACGGTTTGCCTCCATAAAAATAGATGATAGAGCTAAGGATAAAAATAATCTCTTTTCTAAACGCAATATCCAATCTAAAACCAAACCAGTCCCAAATCATCGGAGAGAGAAGAAGTACCGGAATGGTGAGAATAAGCGATACGATAAAGCGCTTTTTAAAATCTTCGAGATGATGGGTATGATTACTGTGATGCATCAGTGATCCTTTAAAGTTTTCAGTACCTCTTCATACTCCTCTTTGCTGATTTCTCCTTTTGCAAACCGCTCATCAAGAATCGATTTTGCATCTTTCTTGTCAGAGTTTCTCTTGGCAAAATAAAAAACGATAGCAAAGAGTATCACAATACAAATCCATCCAAATCCCATGAAATGACCTTGTATCCAATGCATAATGACTCCTTTTTTCTTATTGTAAGCAAAAGGGTGTGGAAAAAGTGTGTAAAGTAAGGGGAGATTCCCTTAGCGAATTTTTTTTGAAATTTGGATGTAGATCATATATAAAAGCGGGATAATGATTAGACTCAAAACGGCAGATGTAGCAACTCCACCGATCATTGGTGCAGCAATTCGTTGCATCACTTCACTGCCTGTTTTGTTTGTGTACATAATGGGAAGCAGACCAGCTAAAATTGCAAAAACGGTCATCAGTTTAGGACGAACTCTTTGAACAGCGCCTTCATATATCGCTTCAACGAGTAGTTTTTTATCCAGTTTCTCATATTTTTCCACGCTCTCTTTGAGATAGATGATCATAACGATCGCAGTCTCAGCCGCAATTCCAAGCAGTGCCAAAAATCCGACAACCACTGCAACACTCATATTAAAACCCAAGTAATCGATATAAAGAAGTCCTCCCAAAAAAGCAAAAGGTAAAGATAAGAAGACAAATAGCGTTGGTACAATTTCACCAAGAGCAAAATAGATGAGTATCAAAATAATGAGAAGCACCGATGGAACGATCCATTTGAACGTATTCATGGCACTTTGTAGATATTCACTGCTACCGGCCCACTCATAGAAGTATCCTTTTGGAAGAGTCAAACTTTGCAAGGCGTTTTGTGCAACTTTTTTATACTCTGATGCACTCACTCCTTGCATTGGAGTGATATAGATGTAGGTGACCGGTTTTGCTTTTTCACTTTTAAGTACAGAAGCACTTTGTTCATAATGGACATTGGCTATCTCTTTTAGAGGAATATAGCCATATTTTGTTTTAATACGAAGCTCTTTGATCGATTCAAGACTGTTTCTTTGCTCCTCTTCAAGCTGGATCGAAATAGGGTATCGTTCAATGTTTTTTAGTTTTGTTGTAATTTTTTTTCCACCTATTGCGAAGCTTACAAAATCCAATACATCCGATCGTTTTAATCCGTATAAAGCAAGTTTTTTGGGATCTGTATCGATATCGATGTAGTATCCCGTATCGCTTCTATCGGCAAAAACAGACTCTGTTTGTTCTAAAGCGGCAAGTTTCGTTTCAATTTTTTTGGCTAATATTTGCAGCTTTTTTATATCATCTCCATAGAGTTTGATGCCAAGGGGTGTTCTGATACCACTTAAAAGCATGTCGATGCGGCCCCGAATAGGGTATGTCCAAGAGTTGACTAGTCCCGGAACTTGCACTGCCTCATCGAGTTCTTGCAACAGCTTTTTCATATCAATTTTTTCATTCTTTAGCGTTATGATTGTCTCTATCATGGAAATTGGAGCCGGATCGGTTGCAGTATCGGCACGTCCCGCTTTTCCAAAGACAGTCTCTACTTCATCAAAACTGGCTATCACTTTGTCTGTCATTTGTGTAAGCATCTTTGCTTGATCGATGCTAATGCCATAGGGAGTAACCGGCATATACATCAAAACGCCCTCATTGAGTGGTGGCATAAACTCCCATTTGAGCTTTTTGTAAAGCGGATAGGAAAAAAGAAGCAAAGCTACTGAAAGGGGGATAAGAATGTAGCGAAGTTTCAATCCAATAACGATAAATGGATGATAGAGCCAGATAAAAAATCTATTGATTGGATTTCTCTTTTCATCTGGGACATCTTTAATAAACCAGATCATAAGAGCCGGCACTATCGTAATAGCCAAGATTGCTCCTACACTCATAGCAAAGGTTTTTGTAAAGGCAAGTGGCGTAAAAAGCTTTCCCTCTTGTCCTTGCATAGCAAAAATCGGTAGAAAGGAAACGACGACAAGGGCTAAGGCGAAAAAGATTGGACGACCGACTTGTTGACACGATTCAATGATGAGCGAAACTCTCTTGCTTGGCGTCAAGGAGTTTTTATCTTTAATGCTATCCAGTTTTTTGTGGGCATTCTCTATCATGACAATACTCGCATCCACCATAGCCCCAATAGCGATAGCGATACCCCCAAGGCTCATGATATTGGAGCCAATGCCAAAAATTTTCATAAGCAAAAACGTTAGACCGATAGTCAATGGCAAAACGATCAATACGATCAATGTGCTTCTAAAATGAAAAAGAAAAAAACCGATTACGACAAGAACGATGATACTCTCTTCAATGAGTGTATCTTTAAGTGTGCTTACAGCATCTTCTATGAGTTTGCTTCGATCGTATGTAGGGATAATTTTGATATCTTTGGTTTGGAGTTGTGAAAGTTTTTCTTTTACTTTTTTGATGGTTGCATAGACATTTGCACCATATTTTGCAATAACGATTCCTCCAACCACTTCTCCTTGACCGTTCAGATCTGCTAGACCTCGTCTTGGCATGGCAGTCCATTCGACTCTTGCTATATCTTTGATTTTCAGTGGAATCTTTCGTTTCGTTTTAATGGATAGCTCTTCAATTTCTTGCAAGGATTTGATGTAGCCACGTGCTTGAATCATCCATTCATACCCGTTTTGTATCGTTATACCGCCGCCAACATCGTTGTTGTTAAGTTCTAGCGTTTTAACTATATCTTTGACTGAAATTCCATATTCTATGAGTTTGTGATTATCGATTGTCACTTGATAATTTGGAATAAATCCGCCAACGCCGGCAACTTCACTTACACCATCAATACCTAAGAGTGCATATTTGAGAGTATAATCTTGGTATGTGCGAAGCTGGGCCAAATCTTTTGTATTGCTAACCAGTGCATACTCATACACCCATCCAACACCACTTGCATCTGGCCCAAGGCTTACCTCTGCATTTTTGGGAAGGGTAGGTGCAACTTTGCTCAGTTCCTCTAACACTCTCGTTCTTGCATCATAAAGATTGGTTCCATCTTTAAAGATGATGTAAATCAGCGCATTTTCGTAAGTTGAGAAGCCTCGAACCGTATCGATATCAGATATTGCCAAAAAAGAGCTTGTAAGGGGATAGGTAACTTGATCTTCTATGATTTTTGGGCTTTGTCCAGGAAATTTGACCTGTATGATGACTTGAGGTGGGGTTAGATCAGGTATAGCATCAAGAGGTGTTTTCTTTATGGCCCAATAGGATGCTCCTGCAAAAATGAGGGCAAATAAAAGAATCAAGAATCTATTTTTTGCGCTCAATTCTATAATTTTTTCAATCATTGTAGAGTCCATTTATCTGGGCATCGCTATCAAGCAAGAACATTGCGCTATCGGCAATCGTCTCACCTTCTTTAAGCCCAGAGATAAGTTGATAGTATCTGTTATCAAGTGGCTTTATTTGAACGACAACCGGTTCATATTCCCCTTCATATTCGCCAACTCTAAAGGCGTACCATTTGCCATTTTTGCGAATAACGGCCGTTTTTGGTATAACGAGAATCGATTTTTTATGCTCTCTTATGGTAACTTTGGCATATTCTCCTGCAAGAATACCTTTTGCCTCAACAAAAAGACGCACTATTGCAAGAGCACTGTTTGAATTTATGAGAGGAAGTAGTTTATGTTTTTTTACTTGTAACTTTTCATTTCGTATTTGGGCAATTATCGAGTCAGATTGTTTATAAAAATTGATATCTTTATTTGGAATTTGAGCCTCTATCCAATAATAAGTATTTGATGCGAGACGAAAAATTGTTTTTCCTTTTTGAAAGAAACTTCCCAGGTAAACATCTTTTTTGAGCAAAAATCCATCAATAGGCGCTAATATTTTTGTAATAGTTAAAGTTTTTGTAGGATTTTTGAGTTCATCTTTTGGAATATTTAGAAGTTTTAGTTTTAGATAAGAAGCTGTTGTCATTCTCTTGTCAAGACCAAATTTCAAAGAGTTTTTGTACTCCTCTTTTGCGTTATAGACTTCAGGGCTATAGACAAGTGCTAAAATATCGCCTCTTTTGATATGTTGCAATGGTTCTTTTGCATACAGCTTTTCTATATATCCAGAAAATCGTGGAGCGATATCGACGATTTTGCTCTCATCGAGTTTCACTATGGCAGGATAGGTTTTTTGCACAAAAAGATCTTTTTTTTCAACTGTTGTCGTTTTAACATTGAAAAGCTGCTCTATGCTCAGCCTTTCTGCACACAACAAAAAAGGCACAAGAAACATAAGTAATAGTCTCATTTATAAGCTCCATTTAAATAATTGATCTTTGCTTTTGTTAGAAGTTTTTGGATTTTAAAATCGATAAGTTTTAGTTCAATCGCAAATTTGCTTTTGAGCGTATCAAGATATTTGTAAAGCATATCTCCAGAGCTTATGCGAGAACGAACGAGATCTAAAGAGTGGTCAACCTCTTTTAAAGATCTCTGTTGCAAAAGTGCAATTTGTGTTTGAAGGGTTTTTAGTTGTTCATATAGTGCGGCAATTTCCTCTTGCACATAGATTTGCACATCTTGTTTTTTCGACTCAATTGACATCGCCTCAATTTTTGCTTCTTGAGATCGCAGTTTTTCCGTTCCATATAGCGGCAAAGAGATGGAAATACCGATGGAGATATAATCATCAAAGTTTGCTCTTTGAAAGTAGCCTACATTGAGGTTTATATCACTTTTTTCATCTAAAAGATATCTTTTTGCTAAAAGCTGTTTATAGCGCTTTTTTTCTTGGAGTTTTTCAATATGTGGAAAAGTTTTTTTATCTATTTTGATATCTTGAATTGGATCGATACGAGTAATTTTTTGTGAAGTAAGATACGAGAGTGTGTGCATGGCTTTTGTTTGTGAAAAAATAAGCTCTTCTTGCGTGGTTTTTAGATCAGATAAAAATATTTTGCTCTGCATCAAAGCCAAATGATAGCTGCTATCCACAATCAGCATTTTGCTGTATAGATCAATACTTTGTTTAACAAGATGAATATAGTTATTTACTATTTTTTGCTTTTGGACTGCTTTTTGATAAAAAAGTGCATTTTTAAAAATCTCAAATGCAAGCCTATTTTTTGCAACCTCAAGATCTTTAAAAATGACTTGCTTTTTTTGTTTGACCAGTTTTGCATCGAACTCTTTTTTCCCAAATGTTGGAATTTTTTGTGTGATGCTAATCTGTTGCGTTTGCATAGGCTCGAGATCTCGTGAAAATGGCCTATCTAAACGAAGATCATTTATAGATATCTTTAAAGTCGGATTTTTCCAATTTTTTGCTTTCTTATACTCAATATCCATTTTTTTCAATAGTTTTTGAATGGCATGTAAAGAGTTGTTTTTTTGTAAAGCGATTTTGACAATTGTTTCGATGTTTTGAGCTTGCAGCAGCGAACCAAAAATCGCTGCTATTATGAAATGTCTTTTCATTTTAGATATTTACCGAAGTTTTTATGCGATACTTTTTACCGCTATTTGTCGTGATAAAAATATGGACTTGCCATGTTCCTCCCATAGGTAATTTGACATTAGCTTGATAGCCATTGTCATTTTTTATAATATTTGCCCAGCTTTCCATATATGGCATACCAGGCATTGCTGGCATGAAAAACTTGACTCTTACATCTTTAATATTTTTTTTGTTTATATGAAGCAAAAAGGAATTTGCTCCTACACTCAAAGGTTTGGTAGAGATTATATCGATCTTGAAGCCTCTGTATTTGACATGCTTTTGAAAGCCGGCTGCAAAAAGAAGCATTGCACCGAGTGCTAAAATTGCAAGTTTTTTCATGATTCATCCTTTATAGTATTTTTTTCATAGAGAATGGTAACGAATGAAATGTGGAATAAATGTGGAAAATGTAGAGGTTGGAATATGAGTAAGACTCATATTCCAACCTTGTTCTTTAACCATTATGTGGTGCAGCAGCGCTTTTTAACAAGTTTCTCTTTTGCCAAAAAATAGAGAATAAAACCCCATAAGATAACGGAGGATGCGATTGCAAAAATGGAAGCTTCTTTTTGGATATGGACTATGGTTCTTACATCCACCCCACTAAAAATGAAATCGAGTCCTATCCCAAAAAGAATGGAACCTACCGCAATAGTCGCAAGGTAGACGATGACGGATTTTGTTCCAAGCATCTTTTTGACTACACCTATGGTAACGGTATTTGTAGCTGGACCTGCGCTCAAAAAAACAAATGCAGCTCCAGCACTTACACCATTTAACATTAAAGCTGCTGCTATTGGCAGGGAGGCAGTGGCACACACATACATAGGCACTGCGATAACTACTGCTAAAAGATAAGAAAGCCAAGCATATTGTGCTAGGATGTTTGCTAAATTTCCTGGTATCGCTACACTGATAGCCGCTCCAATAATAAGACCCCAAAAGAGAGGTTTTGCGATATCTCCAAGCAAGGTTACAAATCCATACTCCAAAGCTCGTTTGAGTGAGAAACTTTTCTTTGTTGATTCACTGCATCCACAGTCACTGCAGCCACAACTTTCCTCTTGCTTTATTGCAAAGGTTGTAGGTTTCTTTTGATTTGGCGTTTGCATACTGAATTTTGGAGCATTTTGTGTAGTGTTTTGGGTATCAAAAAGATTGACAAAAATACCAGCAGCTATGGCTATCAGGAATGATGTAACGATGCGATAGATGGTAAAAACCCATCCAAACATACCAAAGGTAGCTAAGATTGAATCAATTCCGGTAATTGGAGTAGAGATTAAAAAACTTAGTATACTTCCTTTGCTTGCGCCACTTTTTTGCAATGCCTGTGCCAAAGGTATGACGCCGCAAGAACAGACCGGAATGGGAATACCAAACAGTGTCGCTTTTATGACTGAAGCGATATTATCTTTACCAAGATGTTTTTTGATGAACTCTTCAGGGATTAATTCATGTAATATACCTGCCATCACAAGACCAAAAAGTATATAGATAGCCATGGCGTTGGTGAGTTCCCAGAGTGCTTGTACAAATGCCATTATTTGCCTCCATTTGTAGGGCACATTCCTCTGTTTTTACTGAGATTGTAGAGATATTCAGCGACCGCTTTTTTCTCTTCATCGCTCATATTTTTTCCGATTGGCGGCATTGTGCCAAATCTTTTAAACGCCATTGGCATGCATAAACCTTTCTCACGCGATGGATTTTGGATGTAATCGATAACAAATCGAAGAAAATCTTTTTTTTGTGGATAGTGCATTTTCACTCTATTGGCAACTTCCAAAAAGGGTGGTGCTTTCATCGTTGCCATATTGACTGATTCCATAGAAATGTTATGACAACTGGCACAATATTGTTGATAAACCTCTTTGCCATTTGATGCATAAAGCATTCCAACTAAAACTATCGATATAGCTACAATCTTTTTCATACTTCCTCCTTGACTTGAATAACAAAAACGTTATATAATGAAAGTGTGATATAAATAAGCTTTAAAGAAGGTTAAATGGATCGTTTAGAAAAGTTAGCAATAGTAGCAAAAGGTTTAAGCGATATAAATAGACTAAAAGTTGTTGCATTTATCGATCGCTATAAAGAGGTGTGTGTATGTGAAGTAAGTGATACACTTGGCTTTTCGCAACCGCTTACTTCCAAATATCTCAAACAACTCAAAGATGCAGGAATTGTAAAAAGTAGAAAGTCAGGAAAATGGAGTATTTTTTCTATAGCTGATAATTATCTTATCCAGCCTTTTTTGGAAGAATTACGAAAAGTTGAAATACCAAATATCAAAAAGTGTATAAGATGCTAAAAAGATCAATTCTTTTCCTTTTACTCTTATCTTTAATTTTTAACAGTGCTCATGCATTCTTTTTTGATTGCAATGATAATCACTATGTTCAAGAGTACGTTTATGAGATGGATCACCCAACTCAAAAAGGAGATATTTGCGATAATCATTTTGTTTTTCATATGCCTCTATTTCTTTCAACAAAGATTACAATAGATTTTCCAAAACAAAATTCTAAGATAGATCTACCTCTGTCTTATCATTTTCAACAACACTTTTTCTCTTTGTTAAAACCTCCCAAAAACTCCTTATAATCTAAATATTTTATTTTCATTATTTAAAAAAACAGATTCAATAAGGGGTTTCTTATGAAAACAATACTTATGAGTTTTCTATTGGCGATAGTTTCTTTCGCAAAAGTAGAGCACTATGAGATCCATAAATATAACCAAAAGCCATCCATCCGGATACAACAACAAAAGCTATTGAAACAATATGTAAAAATCGATCCGGAAAAAACAACAAAACAGATAACTGGTGAAAAAATAGAATACAAACGTCTAAAACATCAAAACACTACGATCTATTTTGAAATTTGGACAAAACATTACTATCTCTGGATCGATGCACAAAGTGGAAGAGTGCTTAAAAAGGAGAAACGATGAAACGAGCGTTTTTGCTCACAAGTGTTGCTGTCTGCTTTGTTTTTGGAGCCGATTTTCAGGCTTTCAAACAAGAAGCTTTGGAACATTTTCCAAAGCTTCTACAACAAAAAGGAAAAATTGCGATTGCAAGAGAGAACCAAGTAAGACTTTTGCGTTCCCTCAACCCACAATTGGAACTTTTAGGAAGCAGGTATGAAGATGGTAGTGGATTTGAGACAACATTGCAGATACCCTACAGGCTGCCAGACTATCTGAGAGATCTTAAAAAAAGAGCAGTGAGTGAAGTAGAAGTGCAAAAAGCGTATGAAGCGGTTTTAAAAGCAAGATTTATAAAAAATTTGGAGCTTCTCTATACGAGCTATGTATATCAAAACAAATTACTTAAGCCTATTCATTCTCAGATAGCTATCTATAAACGACTACTTTCTATAGCAGAAGAGAAATATGCCAAAGGATATGGCAAAAAAATAGATGTGCTCAAACTTCAAACAAAATTGTTGACACTCCAAAAAAAACTTATTGATACACAAAACAATGTAGTCAAAGCTAAAATGCAATTACAAAGGTATGCCGGATTTTCTGGCAATATTGAGCCAAATTGGTTTTTGTATGAGCGTTTCGATTTTTCAGGTCAGATCAATCCAGCAGAATTTGCATGGTATGAAAAAAATAAGAAGCGCTTTTTATATTTAGCAAAAGAGCAGAGTCATTCCATAAAAAAAATAAATTTCACGGTCAATTATGAAAAAGAACCGAACTCCGGGATCCTTCGCGCTGGCATATCCATTCCTCTTCCAATCAATAAACCCAAACAAGAGGTTGTAATCGCAAAAATGAAAGCAAACAATGCTGCTTTAGATTTAGAGCTTCTAAAAAAACGCTTTGAAGTCGAGTTGCAGGGGCTTCAAAAGCAGGCCCGAATGATTCAAAAGAGTTTGGATTTGCTTCAAAAAACAAAAAAGAAGCAAAAAGAGCTTTTAGATCTTTATATTGAAAGTTACAAAATTGATCAAAGTACACTCCTTGATATTTTGGATGCTCAAAAAGCGTATATTTCTATCGAAAAAGAGATCGTGAAAAAACTCTTCATGCTCAATATCAATCAAATCCAGATAAATTACATAAAAGGACGATACAATGGCTAGACTTATACTATTTCTCATTACAGCAGTCTCACTCTTTGCCAATGCAAAAGTGCAGTATATCAATCTTGGCAAACTCTATAACACTAGTGCCCAGGTTGTGACGCTTAAAAATCTTACACAAAATATCGTCACCCAAATTCCTGGGCATATCGAAGAATATTTTGTCAAAGAGGGCGACAGTGTCAAAAAAGGGCAAAAAATAGCACGTATAAAGTCTTTCATCTTGAGCGAAATGACATCACGCTATTTGACTCTTCAAAATGAAGTAGCAGTTTTGAAAAAACGATACGAGAATGCAAAGGCTCTGTATCAAAAAGGGATCATGAGCTATAACGATCTAGCGAAACTCAAAACTACTCTCAAAGATAAAGAAAATGATCTTACTTCACTGGGGCTTCAACTCAAAATTCTTGGTATCACAAAGGTTACAAAACCGGTGGAGTACTATACGATTACTTCTCATGCCGATGGAACAGTGCAAAAGATTTTGGTTCCGGTGCATACCAATGTCAAAAGCACTACTCCATTGGTAGAGATTTTGAGTCAATCCCGCTACTATCTTGTAGCATTCTTAAGCGTTGAGGATGCACTGCGTCTAAAAGACGTTAGGGCGATTTTTCATCTCGGACCCTACAGTTTCAAAGCGAGTTTTATAAAAATATTACCAAGAGTGGATGAAGAGACGGCACAAGCAAAACTTCTGTTTGAACTTCCACAAACCAATAAAGAGCTTCTCATCGGAGCATTTGGCGATATTCAGATAGAGTCAGCTCCATATAAAAAAGTGCTTGCAGTTAAAAAGAGTGCGCTTACAATGTTAAATGGCGAGTGGGTTGTATTTCTTCCATCCAAAGAGCCTGAGCCACATGTTGTGAAACTTATCGATTTTGTAGGGGAGTATGCAGTAATTGAGGGATTAAAGCCAAATCAAGAGTATATCGATAAAGATATTTATCTTTACAAATCACGGCTTTTGAAAGAAAGCATCGGCGATGAGGATTAAGGAGAGAGTATGAAATTTTTTGAAACCTTTATCAAATATCGCTTTTTAGTATTGGCTCTTTTTATCCTTGTAGGGGTATTGGGATATAGGGCGTACAAAGAAATTCCGGTAGATGCATTTCCTGATATTACCCCCAAACAGGTGATTATCTATACTGAAAGCCCGGGCAACAGCCCAGAAATCATCGAAAGACTCATCACCTATCCTATCGAATCGGCTATGGCTGGACTTCCCGGAGTAAAACTTATTATGTCCAATTCCATTTTTGGTCTCAGTTACGTAAGCATCTTTTTTGAAGACAAATACGATATCTACTTTTTACGTCAGCTTGTGAGCGAAAGACTGGCAACCGTCGATATACCAAAAGGGTTTGGAAAGCCTGTTATGGGACCAAACACCACTGGACTGGGCCAGGTGTTTTGGTACCAGCTAAAAGGCGATGGTGTTTCATTAACGAAGCTTAGAGAGTTGCAAGACTTTTTGGTACGTCCAATGTTCAAAACAGTTGATGGAGTAGAAGAGGTTATCGGTTGGGGCGGATTTGAAAAGCAGATTGAAGTTGTGATTGATCCTAAAAAACTGCAAGCTTTGAAAGTGACATATGAAGATGTGATTGATGCACTGCAAAGAACAAACAAAAGTGCAGGGGGACAATATTTAGAATTCAACAAAGAGCAGTATATCATTCGAGGTAGCGGCTTTTATGAAAATCTTGATCAAATACGCAAGAGTGTCATCAAATCTTCGGGTATCAAGGCTATCAAAATTGAAAATGTGGCAGTTGTCAAAGAGGGCAAAAGAATGCGTTTTGGTGCGGTGACTCTCAATGGAAAAGAGACGATGTTTGGAATGGTACTGCAAAGAACCGGTACTAATGCAGCCAAAGTAGTGGACAGACTCAAAGAGAAAGTCAAAGAGATCAACGCCGCACTTCCCAAAAATGTAAGAGTCCAGACAATTTATGATAGAAGTGAAATTACCAAAAAAGCAGTCCACACAATGACCTCTTCTTTAATTATGGGTGCGGTACTTGTGAGTGTTATTTTGTTTTTGTTCTTGTTTGAAGTCAGAAGCGCTTTTATTGTTGTATTATCGCTTCCTATCTCCTTGCTTATCGCTTTTTTGATGATGGACTATTTTGGTATGAGCGCAAATCTTATGAGTCTTAGTGGACTTGCCATTGCAATCGGTATGATTGTCGATGGAACGATAGTTGTCGTAGAAAACTCTTTTAGACTTATTCAAGAGCATCCAAATGAATCCAAACTGAAGCTCATAGCAGAGGCTGCAGCGCAGGTGACAAAACCTGTTATTTTTGCCATTTTCATCATAGCTGCAACCTTTATTCCGCTTTTGAGTCTTGGAGGGCTTACAGGAAAGCTCTATGCACCTATGGCTATTAATATCGTATTTGTGATGCTTGCTTCCATTGTTGTAGCTCTTGTGTTAGTTCCCGTTTTGAACTACTATCTTTTAAAACCGGTAAAGTTTAGCGAATCGCCACTTGTGGTTTGGATCAAAAAGCTTTATACGCCACTGCTTGTAGGTGCTTTGAAATATTCAAAGAGTGTCGTGGCAGTTGCATTCATACTCTTTGCGGTATTGGCATATCTACTTACGCAACAAGGGCGCGAATTTATGCCAAAACTCAATGAAGAGTCTATCATGTATCGTGTCATCGCCATCCCCGGGACGGCTCTGTCTCAAACGGTGAGTCTTAGTAAAGATATAGAAAACTTCATAAAAAAAGAGTATCCTGAGTATGTGGATTTTGTTTTGGCAATGATAGGTAGAAGCGAAAAAGGCGAAACTGCCGGTCCAAATTATATGGAAATTTTGGTAGGACTTAAGAAAAAAGAGTTTGATATCAAAGCGTTAGAGGCAAAAATGAGCGAAGAGCTTGAAAAACGGTACGATTTTGTACAATTTGTTCCAACTCAACCTATTGCTATGCGTATAGAAGAGCTGCTAGAGGGGGTCAAAGCAGAACTTGCGGTAAAAATCTTTGGAGAAGATCAAAAAATTCTTGCATATCTTGCATCAAAAATCAAAGATATTCTTTCGCATATCGATGGACTTAGATCTATTGAGATTGAATCACAGCTTGGACAAGCTCAAATCGTGATCAAACCAAACTACTTAGCGATGGCCAGATACTCATTGACTGCTGAAGATATTATGGATGTGGTGCGCTATTTGCTGGGTGAAGATGCGATAACCGATAAATTTGAAGGGATTAAGAGGTTCCCTATCATTATCAAGCCAAAAGGGGAGCGTGATATTGAAAGTTTACAAAATATTTTGCTTAGAGCCCCAGACGGCAAAGTGGCTCGTCTCAAAGAAGTAGCAGATATCCAGATTATTCAAGGACCATCCTTTATAAAACGAGAAAATCTTTCTCGCTATATGCTCATATCCTTTGATGTGGAAGGGCGCGATATCGCCTCTTTTGTGAAAGAGGCCAATGAAAAGATTCATAAAAACCTGCATTTTCCGGCAGGATACTATATTCAGTGGGCAGGTGATTTTAAAAACATGCAAGAGGCAACAAAAAAACTAGCTGTTATCATTCCTGCAGTACTGCTGTTGATACTCCTTTTACTCTACACAGCTTTCAACAGCTTCAAGAAAGCGACGATCATCTTGCTTGGCGTTCCTCTTGGTATTATTGGCTCCATCGTTGCGGTATTAATTGCCGATATCTACCTCTCCATTGCTGCAATTATCGGCTTTATCGTCATCATCGCAATTGCGGTACTCAATGGTATCGTGCTTGTGAGTTTCATAGAAGAGCTACAAAAACGTTTTCCTGATGTGAAGATGCAAACTTTAGTTAAAGATGCAACGCTTCTTAGACTCAGACCAGTACTAATGACGGCAATGACAACGCTTTTTGGTATTTTACCTCTTCTGTATGCAACGGGTGTTGGAAGTGAGATCGAGTATCCGCTCGCTGTGGTTGTTGTAGGTGGTATTGTTACTTCAACCCTTGTAACACTTCTAATTTTACCAAGTTTATACTATCTTTTGTACAAGAAGTAGGCGTATGCCTACTTCGATTTAAAATATGATCTTAACTCTTGTCCCATAACCTTTTTTGCTATAAATTTTTATAGCCAAGCCATGATAATCAAATATCCATTTTGCGAGGGCTAATCCTATACCATATCCTTGGTTGAAACTACTCTCTTGATAAGAAAAATGAAATATTTTTTTGCAATTAGATTTTTGAATTCCAACTCCCCAATCTCTAATTATTAAGAAGTTTTTTTTATTTGAATGTAAAACAATTAAGATCTTATTTTTCTTTGTTGAATATTTTATGGCATTTTCTATCATATTTTGAAGTGCTATTTTTATCAAATCTTTATCTCCATGAATATGTATCAAGCCATTTTGCAAAAATGTAATTTCAATATCTGATTGTAAAGAGTGGATAATATCTTGAATAACTTCATTAATACAAATACGATTTATTGTATTTAAATTATAGCTATTTGAAAGATAAAGGAGTCTATCAATGATTTTAATAGTTTGAAGCAAATCATTATGTAAATGGTCTAATTCAAGATTGCTTATATGTTCTATGCTCATTACTATACGAGTTAATGGTCTTTTTATTTCATGAGCCAAATAGAGATTAAACTGTTTTAATATATCATTTTGGAGTTGCAAATCAAATAACTTTTTATTGCACATAAATATTAGGGTTTTTAATTCACTTGGAAAGCTTTGATAAGATAAATAGTTTCTATTTTCAATAGCATATTTATATCTATTTAGTGCTCTTAATACAATGAAATATCTTATTGTGATTCCAACTAAAATAAAAAAAAATATTGCTATTATGAAAGTTATAGTAGTTTCATATATCATTGATAACATATCCGACTCTTTTAACATTTTGAATAAAATCTTTTTTCCCAAGTTTTTTTCTTAATCTATAGATTAAAACATCGACAAGATTAGACTCAATACTTTTTTCTTCATTCTCTATTAATCGTTCTAAAATTTCAGACTTTCCTATAATCCTATTTTTATTAACCATGAGTAACTTCAAGATTTTGAACTCCTGAGGAGTTAGTTTTACTCTTTTGTCTCCTACATAAACATTTCTTGAAAAAATATTTAAACATACATCATCAATACGAATAATATTTGTTGTTAAATTATATTTTATTTTAACAATGTTTTTAAGTTTCATTATAAGTTCTCTCGTATCGAAAGGTTTTGGAAGATAATCATATGCACCCAGTTGTAACCCTTCCATTCTATGATCTATATCCCCTAAAATACTAATGATTAAACATGGAATATTAATTTTTTTCCGATTCATGTATTGAAGAAAATTGATACCATCTCCATCAGGTAAGATTCTATCAAGAATAATTACATCATACACTCTCTTTATTTCAAGTTTGTATATGCTTTCTTCAATTGAGTCTGTGAATTCTACATCGATTTTTTCATGTGCAAGACTATCTTTAATAATTTTTTTAATATTTTCATCATCTTCAATACATAAAACATACATTTTTTGGCTCCTATTATTCATTTTTTTTTCATTTTTAAAATGTAAAATTATTTTAAATTCTGACTTTTGCTTGAAGGGTTATCACAAATATGCTACATAATATTATATTTAAAAAAAATTCAATCTATCTAAAACTCTATACTGTTTTAGGAATATTGGGTTTGATCATATTAATCGAAGGAGTTACTTCTTTATATTTAGCCAAACAGATGCAGGAGCGAATTGATAATATTTTTACTCAAGAAATTGTCTCTCTTGAACTGTTAAGCGATCTAAAAGGCGCTCTTTATAGAATTCGTGACAGAACATTGCGGCTTGTTGATGCAGAGTCAGAACAAGAGCTGTTACGTCACCAAAGAGAAATTAAAAAACAGTTAAAAAGGATTACTGAAAAGATTGATCTATATGATAATACACGATTATCGGAAAAAGAGAGACAACTTCTGCAGCAATTTAAAGAAAATTTAACTCAATATGTTCAAATCATTCAAAAAAAAATTTATCCTTTGGTAAAAACGGTCAATCTATCACAAAAGCAAAAACAAAAACTTATAAATGATCTTTTATATCACGTAGCATTAAAAGAGTTTCGCGAAACAAGAGCTGCTTTAAATCAACTTTTAGATTACCAGATTCAGCGTGCGCATTTGCGGCAACAACATAGCCAAAATTTATATTTTAAACAAAAGACAATAATCATAGTTGCTCTTATTTTTTTAAGTATAATAGTAATACTTTTAATAAAAAGCCTCATCCAATCAATTGTAACTCCTCTTCATAGAATCAATGAAGCGCTGCAAAAGATAGCAAATAATGATTTGGATACAAGAATTTTGATCAATACTGACGATGAGTTTTCTTTAATTGCTGAAGAGATCAATAGAAACATTATGCGCTTACAACAGACACTAAAAAATCTTGAAAATCTTAGCAAATATGATATATTGACAAAACTGCCAAATCGGAAATATTTTCAAGATTTTTTAAATAAAACTATCAAAGAATATAATCAAAAATCAATCAAATTTGCTCTCATTCTTATTGATTTAGACAATTTTAAATTTATTAATGATAATTTTGGACATTCAGCTGGAGACAAACTGCTAAAAATTGTTGCAACTAGACTTCACAATACACTAAGAAAAAAAGATTTTGTAGCAAGATTGGGCGGGGATGAATTTGGCGTTATTATAAAAGATGTAAAAAATCCTATATATGTTGGAAATATTGCAAATAAAATCATAGATTCTTTACAAGAGCCAATAAAGATTGATGATACTATCGTATATATTACTGCTTCTTTAGGTATTTTTGTGCCTACTGATAAAAAAACAGATCCTAAGAAAGCTTTATCCTATGCCGATATTGCCATGTATAAAGCAAAAAAGAGCGGAAAAAATAGTTACCAATTTTTTGATGATTCAATGCTTGAAGAGTTAAAGAATCTACATATGCTTGAACATGATATTCGTCAGGCTATAGATAATTATGAATTTGTTCCCTATTTTCAAGCGATAATCGATTTAAAAACGGAAAATATTGTAGGGTATGAGACACTGCTTCGGTGGAAAAAAGAAGATAAAATTTTGCCTCCCTCTTACTTTATCCATGTTTTAGAAAGTAAAGGATATATCGTAGAGGTTACATATCAGATCATAGAAAAGGTTTTTCAGTTTATTACGCATAATAGATATAAAGGTTTTATTACAATCAACCTCTCTTTACTGCAATTTTATGATAGAAATTTTTTAAATTTTTTATATGAAATGCAAAAGAAATATCCAGAAATTTCACCAAATCAAATCATTTTTGAACTGACAGAGACTATCTTTGCCGAAAACATATCTGTGATACAAGAACTAATGCAGATGATTGAAAAAGAGGGATATAGATTTGCACTTGATGATTTTGGGACAGGATATTCGTCGCTATTTTATATTAAAGATTATAATTTAGCTACGATCAAAATCGATAAATCCTTCATACAAAACATCTTTTCCAATCAAAAATTAAGAAAACTTCTGGATGTAATTATCTCTATGTCAGATTCATTAGAGATACCATTGGTTATAGAAGGTGTTGAAGATCAAAAGACTATTGATTACTTAAAGCGATACAGAAATTATCAAATAAAAATCCAAGGGTACTACTATTTTCCTCCTCTTCCTATGGAGGAGGTAGAAGCAATGATACAAACCAGATAATAAGGGAGTTTAAATGCAAAATATTTCTATCAAAAAGGTGTTAATGGCTATTCCGGCCATTTTGATCATAGCTTTTGTATTTTTATATTTTACCATTGCATCTAGCATCGATTCCATTCAGGATAAAAGCCAAAAAGCCTCACTTGCCAACAAGATCATCAAACTGATGCTTGAAGCAAGAGTGGCAGAAAAAAACTATATCCGAAGAAAAGATGAAAAATACGCCAAGGAAGTTATGAGACTCATTGAACAAAATATAAAAATAGCAAAAAAGCTAAAAGCAATTTTTACACAAAAAGAGAACCAAAAGCTTGTAGAAAGAGCCATTCAAAGGCTTTTAGAATATAAAAAACTTTTTTATAGATATGCCCGAATCCGAAATGAAGCTATCAAAAAAGAACACAAATTGGTTGAGTTAGCAAACAGGGTAGAAGAGATCGCTAGAAAAATTGAAATCATACAAAATGGTCAAAGAGATAGTGTCATACGCTCTCATAAAGCTTCTGCTCAAGAAATTATTGATGAAGTAGAGGAAGCAGCGCTTTCCAATAAGATTATAATAGGCTTGATGCGTATCCGAATTGCAGAAAAAAATTATTTACGTAGAAAAAACGACAAATATATCAAAGAAATATCTACTGAAATTGCAAAAATAAAACAATTGGCAAATCAACTAAGAACATCACTGGATAGTATAATAAATAAAAAAATGGTTAACTCCATGATGTTGGCATTACAAAAATATGAAAATACGTTAGAAGAGTTGATAAAAATTAGAAACTCCATGAATACAATTTCATATAAAATGAAAAATGCAGCGAGAAAAACTATAGATTCACTCGTTAAATTGCGTGAAGATCAGAAAAAAGAGAAAGAGGCATTGATACAAGCATTGAAGATCAAACTTACGATCATTTTCATTATAGTCGGTTTAATTATAAGTGCTCTTCTTATATTTGTAGCTTTAATGATCGGTAAAAATCTAGACAATATACGAAATGCAGCGCAAAACTTGGCCAGTGGAGAAGGAGATCTTACGAAACGAATCGATATAGAGGGAAAAAATGAGATCTCCCAAGTTGCATTTTATATCAATAAGTTTATAGAAAAAGTTCAAAGTGCAATTGGTGAAGCAAAAAATGTAAGTAATGAAGCCTCTTCTATCTCTAATGAACTCTCAGCTACGTCTTTGGAAATAGGTAAAAGAGTAGAAGATGAATCTTCTTTGGTCAAAGTTATCGATACTAATGCAAAAAACACGGCAAAAGATGCGACTTTCGTTGAGAGTAAAGTTCGAGAGATGACAGAAATTTCTGAAAGTTCATATCAAGCTCTCAATGATGCAGTAGAACATATCAATACTCTTGTGGAAAAGATCAAATATACAAGTATTGAAGAAGGAAAACTTTCCAATCAAATGAAAAAACTGCAAGAAAGTGCTTTTGCAATCAAAGATATTCTAAAACTCATTGGAGATATCGCCGATCAGACAAATCTGCTTTCGCTCAATGCTTCCATCGAAGCTTCTCGTGCGGGAGAACATGGAAAAGGTTTTGCAGTGGTTGCTGAAGAGGTCAGAAAATTGGCAGAGAAAACGCAAAAAAATTTAGAGGAGATTAATAAAACGATTAATAGTATTACCACTGCCATCGAAATGACGAGTAAACATATGCAAAGCAACGCAAATGAGGTAATGCAAACCGTCGAAATAGCCAATGTCGTAGAAACCAATATCGGCAATGTGATTCATTTGATGGAAGATTCAAAAGAAAAAGCGAAAGAGAGTTCGATTTCTGTGGATAATCTCAAAGAAAAAGTTGCTGAAATTGCCCAAAAAATCAACCAACTCAATGAGGTATCGATGTCAAATGCAAGAAGTGTCGAGGAGATTGCCTCAGCTGCCGAACATTTAAATAACATTATCGAAAAACTTGATTCCCATCTTTTCAAATTTAAAAGTTGATGATAGGTGTTTAGAGTGTTGCAAAATAAACTCCCCACAAAGCTTATACTGATAGGGGCTTCAACAGGTGGACCGGGACTCATTGCAAAAATTATCAGCTCCCTTTGTCCACCCAAAAAAGAGAGTATTGTCATCGCTTTACATATGGATCCCTTGGGACTTTCTTCATATGCAAAAAGGCTTTCTGAACTTTGTGGTTATTCAGTTAATCTTGTAACGAAAGATCATTGTGCATTAACAAGTGGAAAACTTTATCTCTTAAGTGCAACATTTTCTATTGAAGAAAAAAAGGGGTCGCTCTTTTTTAAAAAAACTGATAGGAACAAAAGTTTTTACAATCCTACCATTGATACACTTTTTGCTTCTGCTAATTCTTTGTCCAGTGTTAAAATAGCTGCATATCTGTTAAGTGGAATTGGTGAAGATGGTGCCAAAGGTTTGTCAACACTGCAAAATGCTGGACATAAAGCAATAGCTCAAGATGAACACAGTTCCATCGTATATGGTATGCCAAAAAAAGCCTATGAATTAAATAATGATATTCAAGTATTGAGTATCGATGAAATCATACAAGACATTCAAAGAGAACTTAAATGTTAAGATGGCTGTTTCCTAAAAAGAATGAAAATCAAAAAAATGAAATCAAAAAAATTCAAGAGAAAAAGTTTGATAACAATGATGCGAAAATTATTTTACGTGAGATAAGGGAAGAGTTTGGATTGGATTTTTCAAATAAAAAGGAAATTACCATTGAAAAAATGAAAAATTTTGCAATACAGCACGATATTTACTCATTTACAGATTTAAGAGAGCAACTCTTGCATTCGCATCATTTTAAAAATGATCTTATCAATAAACTAACAGTAGGAGAGACATATTTTTTCCGAGAAACAGCACAATTTGAGATACTTGTAAAACTAATGAAGAAAAAAAGAATACGAAGAATCCTTTGTATTCCATGCTCAAGCGGTGAAGAGGTATATACAATCGTCTTATATATCTTGGCCCATCAAACAGATCTATCCGGGATGGAAATTGTAGGTGTAGATATTAATTCCGATAGAATAGAGCAAGCAAAGAGGGGATGTTACTCAAGCCGATCTATTCAACAAGTGCCTACTCTTCTAAAAGAGAAATATTTTTATCAAGAAGATGTATTCCATTGTGTAGATGATATATTAAAACAACATGTATCCTTTAAACAGATGAATATTTTTAACAGTGAAATTTTTTCTTTAGGAAAATTTGATGTTATATTTTGTAGAAATCTATTATATTATTTTGATGAGGAACATAAGAGTAAAGCAATCGAAATATTTGATCGACTGCTAAGAGATTCTGGAGTTCTATTTTTAGGACATGCTGATTTGATTTCTGAAAATAAATTGTTCACAAAAGTTACAGAAAACGATGGAAAAACATATTATATAAAAGCTTCTAAGTAAAACGGATCAACCAACCATTTACTTTTTCTCAAACAAAAACTTTTCACTAAATGCCGGTTTAAGTTCATCGATCCATTGAGCATTTTCATCATACCTTGCAAAAAACGGAATATCAACAAGCGCTGGATTTTTGGCTTGAAGCATATTCAATACAATTACTTTTTCTCCGTTAATCTCACTGACTCCACTAACTGCAATTTTCCCAGGAGCCGCACTCATACTTGGTCCACGAACAGTTCTACCAAGTCCACTGACATTTGAGAGGGCATCTTTATAGATTTGCCAAGCCTTTACGAGAGGAACACCAAAGTAATGTTGTGCTCCTGTGTCTCTTGCGATAAACATGTAGTAAGGAATCATTCCCATCTTCACTTGCATTTTCCACATAGTTTGCCAAACTTTGCTACTATCATTGATATGGCGTAAAATTGGAGCTTGGGTTCTTATAATTGCTCCAGTTTGTTGGATCCGTTTTACTGCCTCCTTTACTTCATCCGTTTCAAGTTCTCGGTAATGGTTGAAGTGAGCCATAAACGCCAAGTGGTATCCATGTACAACGATTTCTTCAAATAGTTTGAGTAAATCATCCGCATCACTATCAGTTAAAAATCTGTATGGCCAAAAACCTAGTGTTTTTGTACCAAAACGAATATTTTGTAGATGAGGGATTTTTGCATTTAAAATAGGCTCAATATAGCTGCGAAGCAGTTTTGTACTCATAATGAGCGGATCGCCACCGGTAAATATAAGATCCGTTATGCTAGGGTGCGCTTTGATATACTCGATTAAAAGATCCACCTCTTTCATAGCAAATTTTAGCTCATTGATTCCAGTAAACTGTGGCCATCTGAAACAGAAACTACAATATGCATGGCAAGTTTGCCCCTGTTTCGGGAAAAAGAGGATGGTTTCTTTATATTTATGTTGTGAACCGGTTAGTTCTTTTCCATTAATGGTTGGGACATTGCTTTTTTGATCAGCCGGATGCGGATTCATCCGCATGCGTATCTCATATATAGCTTTATTAAGGGCTTTTTGATCTCCTTTTTTATACAACGTTTTAAGTCTTTCAAAATCTTGTGGCAGGAGCATATCTTTATGAGGAAATACTAAGCGGAAAATAGGGTCATTTTGATAATTTTCCCAATTAATCAGTTTATCAATGAGATAATTGTTGACTTTAAACGGAAAAACGAGCGCTGCAATTTCGATATTTTCGATATCTTCTGAAGATAAAAACTGCTGAACTTGTGGTATTTTTTTAAAACTTTTTGCGTTATACGCCCTGTATTCCAAAAATGCTCCTTTTTTAGGGCGTATTATAGCAAAAGAGGGAACAGACCCTCTTAATGGTTATAGATAGTTTTGTTTTTGATTTTGAGTTCTTTTGTCAGTTCGTAGACAATTGGTGTTCCGGTTGGTACTTCAATCTTTGCAATATCTTTTGGATCGATATCTTCAAGGTACATGATAAGTGCTCTGAGTGAATTTCCATGAGCAGCTATCAAGATAGTATCATACAGCATAAGCGAAGGAACCAACTCTTCATACCAATATTCAATTACCCGCTCTCTCGTATCTTTGAGGGATTCACTCTTTGGAATCTCGATTCCTTCAAATTTTGGATCAACAGGAAGCCGCTCTTCAAAATCTGGTTCACTCTCTTCAATTGGTGGAGGAGGGGTATCGTAGCCTCTTCGAACAGCTAAAAAGAGTTCTTCGCCATATTTGGCTTTTACCTCATCTTTGTTTTTGCCTTGCCAGTCTCCATAGTGACGCTCATTAAGTTTCCAGCTGCGAATCACATCGATATGCTCCCAGCCCAGTTCATTCAATGCAATTTGAGCTGTATGAATGGCTCGTTTAAGATATGATGTGTAGCAAATTCCTGGATAGATGCAGGCCTCTTTAAGAAGCTCACCAGCTTTTTTTGCTTCAGCTTTTCCTTTTTCACTGAGCTCTACATCAATCCAGCCGGTAAATAGATTTTTAGCGTTCCATTCACTTTGACCATGTCGTATTAAAACCAGTTTCATCTACATCCTTTCTGCAATAAAATCAGCAAGTTCAAGAAGGCGGCCAGAATATCCGTACTCGTTGTCATACCATGCGAATACTTTTACTTTGTTTCCATCGACTACCATCGTAGATAGACCATCAATAATGGATGAGTGGGGATTGTTGACAATGTCAGTAGAGACGACTTCATCATATGTAATTTCCAAAATACCTTTCAATTCACCATTCATCGCTTCTTCAAATGCTTTATTAACCTCTTCGGCAGTTACCTCTTTTTTGAGTGTTGCGCTTATATCGGTAATAGCTACATCTGGTACCGGTACGCGAAGCGCCAATGCATTCATTTTTCCCTGAAGTTCTGGAATCACTTTTGTTGTTGCTATGGCAGCTCCGGTAGTTGTAGGGATGATGTTGGCAGCTGCTGTTCTTCCCCGTCTGTGTTTTCCCGGATTTTTTCTATCAACAACAGCTTGAGAGGAAGTATAGGCATGCACCGTTGTCACAAGAGCATTCTCTATTCCAAAAGCATCATGGAGCACTTTGATGGCAGGTGCCAGTGAGTTTGTCGTACAGCTCGCATTAGAAATGACATCATGTTTGCTTGGATCATACCAGTCTTGATTCACACCCATTACGATGGTGAGTTCTGCATCTTTACTTGGTGCAGAGATAATCACTTTTTTTGCACCTGCTTTTAAGTGTTTTGCGGCATCATCTCTTTTTGTAAAGTGGCCTGTACACTCCAGGACGATATCGACACCAAGTTCACTCCAAGGAAGCTTTTCAGGATCTCTTCCTGTTACAAGCTGAATCTTTTGATCTCCAACTTTCAGATAATCTTCACCATATTCGATTTTGGTTGGAAATTTTCCATGAACAGAATCGTATTTGAGCATATATGCCAAATCTTCAGCTGTTCCGCTTCCGCCATTTGCTACTGTTATCTCGATATTTTTAGGTTTGTTGACACTATAATGCCACAGCACCATCTTTCCGATTCGTCCAAGTCCGTTGATTGCTACCTTTTTCATAAAAACTCCTGACTCTTTTATTTTGTAAATATTTTAGCTATAAATTGATTAAAGATGAATTATTTCACCCTGTTTGACGATATGAACCTTTTTGTGTAGCGTTTTAATGAGATGTTTTTTGAAAATACGTTGTTTGTCTTCCTCGCCATGGATCAAAAAAATTTTCTCAAGACCATGAATTTTTTGCGCCCAAGAGGTGAGTTCATGCTGATCGGCATGGGCTGAAAAACCGTTGATGGTAAAAATTTGGGCACGAATTGCGATACGTTCTCCATAAATTTCGATAAATCTTGCTCCTTCTATGATCTCTCTTCCAAGTGTGCCTTCAGCTTGGTACCCTACAAATATGACACTGTTTTTTGGATCCCAGATTCGATGTTTGAAATGGTGTAAAATCCTTCCGCCGTTACACATACCGCTTCCAGCAATAATAACGTTTCCGCTTCTTTTTGCGTTGATACGCTTAGAAGCATTTGTACTTGTAGCAAATCTTAGTTGCGGAAAATCGAAAGGCGCTGGTTGATGTTTGCAATAATTGGATAACAGGTGTCGATACTTTTGATATACATGTGTTGTTTTGATTGCCATGGGACTGTCTAGATAGACATTACAGTGGTTTGGCAATTCGTGTCGGTCACTCATCTCTTTTAAAATACATAAAATCTGTTGGGTTCTCTCGATTGCAAAAGAGGGAATCAGTACATTTCCACCTCTTTGGAGAGTGGCCATTATGACTTCTTTGAACTCCTTGACACTCTCATCATAATTTTTATGGAGCCTGTCTCCATAGGTGCTCTCTATAAAAAGATGTCTTGCAGATGAGGGATCGGTTGGAGGCGGATTGAGATGGACCTGACGATTACCAAGGTCTCCGCTAAATATCACCTTTTTATGTGCTCCGTCATCTTTATATTCAATCTCCAAAAATGCTGAACCGATTATATGCCCTGCATCTTTGTAGCGTACAGTAATATTTTTTGAAAGTTTGATATTTTGCCCATATTTTACAATACGCCTGGGGAGTTTCAATGCCGCTTTGACATCGTGTTTGGTATAGAGCGGCTTTTTAACCTGTTCCTCTTCACCTCTTCGTTGGGCTTTTCTGAAAGCTGTCTCGAAATCTTCTTGCATCAAGTGGGCCGTATCAAGAAGAACGATTTTCATAAGCTCAAACGTGGCAGCGGTTGCGATGATTTTTCCACGAAACCCCTCTTTATAGAGAAGGGGGATTCTTCCTACATGATCGAGGTGCCCGTGGGTAACAAGCAGATAATCAATCTCTTTTGCATTAAAACCTAATGGCTCATAGTTTTTCCACTCATCCAATCCCTGAAACATGCCACAATCGACTAAAACTTTCGTGCCATCATCAAATTTGACAAAATGGCATGAACCCGTTACTACTTCGGCTGCACCATAACTAATCTCAATTGTCATTTTCCATCTCCGCCACATCTTTGATGATTTTAAGGACGCTGTCAGGATTGAGACTCATGGACTCAATTCCTATTTTGACTAAAAACTCGGCAAACTCCGGATAGTCTGAAGGAGCTTGTCCGCAAAGCCCGGAGTATTTACCATTTCTTTTTGCACCTTCCACTGCCATTTGTACCATCTTTTTGACACCTTCATCTCTTTCATCATAATCAAATGAAACTATTTCACTATCTCTATCAACTCCGAGTGTGAGTTGAGTCAGGTCATTGGTTCCGATACTGATACCATCATAAATTTGCAAAAATGCATCAATCTGGATAACGTTGTTTGGAATTTCGCACATCATATAGATTGATACATCTGTCAATCCGTGCTCAATCATTGCCTTTTTAACCCGTTTTGCTTCATCGACTCTACGGCAAAATGGTATCATCAAGACAATATTGTCAAATCCCATCTCCTGGGTAGCTCGCTTCATCGCTTTGCACTCTAACTCAAACCCCTCAGCATAGCTTGGATGAGTATAGCGTGCTGCACCCCTGAATCCTAGCATCGGGTTATCTTCAATCGGCTCAAAATGGCGGCCTCCAAGAAGATTTGCATATTCATTGGATTTAAAATCACTCATTCTGACAATACATTTTTTTGGATAAACACAGCTTGCGATTGTCGCCACCCCTTCACTGAGAGTCTTTATGAAAAAGTCCTCTGCATCGCCTTCAAAAGGAAATGCAAGCTCATCGATTAAAGCACGTTCCGTGTCGCTTAGCATCTCTGGATGTCTTATTGCCATTGGGTGTGCTTTGATGTAGTTGTTTATGATAAATTCCATTCGTGCTAGACCTATACCATCTACTGGTAGTTTCGCTAAGCTAAAGGCAAGCTCGGGATTGCCTAAATTCATCATGATTTTTGTTTTTGGTCGAGGCAGTTTGGAAATATCTACTTTTTCTACTTCAAATGGAAGTATTCCTTCATAAATTTTTCCGATTTCACCTTCAGCACAGCTTACCGTTACGGGCTGATTGTCATGGAGTACTTTTGTAGCATTCTTTGCTCCAACCACTGCCGGCTTTCCAAGCTCACGGCTTACAATCGCCGCATGACAAGTTCTTCCTCCCGTCTCAGTAATGATGGCACTTGCCTTTTTCATTACAGGTTCCCAATCCGGGCTTGTAGTAGGTGCTACAAGAACATCGCCTTCTTCAAACTTATCCGCTTCAGCCATAGAGTACATTATTTTTACTTTTCCAGCTCCTATTTTTTCTCCTACGGCATTGCCAGTTAGAAGGACCTTGCCTTTTTCTTTGAGTCGGTAAATTTCAAACTGGGTAAGTTTCTCTTGGGAGTGGACCGTCTCAGGTCTGGCTTGCACCATGTAAAGCTCTCCATCCATTCCATCTTTCGCCCATTCCATATCCATAGGGGTATACCGATTGTTCACTTCACTGTAGTGCTCCTCAATCTTCATTGCCCAGTCTGCCAGCTTTAAAATCTCATCATCACGAATTGCAAATTTCATTCTTTTTTCAATTGGAGTAGGGATATTTTTCGTAAACTGCTCAGCCAGATTTGCTCTCTCAAGTGTTTCGCTAAAGACCATCATTTTCTCTTTAGCACCTCTTTTTCGTTTAAGAACTGCCCTATAGCCCTTTTTAAAGGTAGGTTTGTGTACATAGAAAGCATCCGGATCGATGGTTCCTTGTACCACGTTTTCTCCAAGCCCCCAGGCAGCGTTGATGAAAACCACATCGCGAAATCCGGTCTCTGTATCGATACTAAACATTACGCCACTGCTTCCAAGATCGCTTCGTACCATCTTCATAATCACAACAGAAAGATAGACTTTCATTGGATCAAAATGGTGGACATGTTTATAGTTGATAGATCTATCGGTAAAATTGGAAGCGAGACACATTTTGTACGCCCATAAAAGATTTTTATCTCCTTTGATATTGAGATAGGTCTCATTTTGTCCTGCAAAGGAGGCAGTAGGGGAGTCTTCGGCCGTTGCTGAGCTTCTTACAGCCAAACTGACATCTTTTCCATACTCATTTTTTAGCTCTTCATATCCTTTGAGAATCTCCTTTTCAAGATCCTTTGGAACTTCCCCTTTCATAATCATCTCTCTGGCAGTTTTGCCAACTTTTTTGAGCTGGTCAATATCGTCTGGATCGAAATCTTCAAAAAGTTTTTGGAGAGGCTCCCATAAATTATTTGCATCAAGATAGTGTCTATAGGCGGTTGCAGTCACTGCAAAACCGTTTGGCACCTTCACTCCAAGTGGACTCAAATGATTGTACATCTCTCCCAAACTTGCATTTTTCCCTCCAACTTCAGCAACATCTTTTACACCAATCTCTTTAAACCATTTGATATATTTGCTCATATCAACTCCTTATAATATATTTGCCACATTTTCCAAATCGTTAAAATAGAGGATTTTTTCATGCTTAAAGTACTCAAAAGCCTCTTGAAAAGAGTCCTCACCAAAAAACACCGGGACAATATTTGCTTTTTTGCCAATAGCCTTCGCAATCGCCAATCCATCTGTCATCAATTGTGGTGTTGCAAGGATAAAAATAAGAATGTCAGGCTTATACAAAATATCAAGTACTGCTTTGTAACGCTTTGCTGTGGCATCGCCTATGATGTCTACAGGATTGTTATGGGACCAGGTAGGCGGTAAAACCATATCCAGCTTCTTTATCTCTTCGTCTGAAAGCTCATACATTTTTTTGCCTTGCTGTACTACTATATCGGTCAAAATAGTTCCGGGACCTCCAGCATTGGTTATGATGAGCACTTCTGTAAACTGCTCAAATCGTGAAGCAAAGATCAGCTCATCGATATCTTTTTTAATGACAGCACCTGCTGCATAACTAAGCCCGACCAATATCTCATAGCTTCCGCTGATGTTGCCGGTATGGGAAAATGCTGCTTTTTTTGCCTCTTTCGTTTTGCCGGCTTTATAAACAAAGATGGGCTTTTTTGATGCTCGGATGGCTTGAAGGTAGTTTTTGCCGTCCTTTAGTCCTTCAGCGTAAATGTTGATAAAACGACACTCCTCTTTGGTATTGAGCTCTTCTATCGCATCTGCAAAATCAAAATCGGCCATATTGCCCAGCGAAATAATATGAGAAAAACCGATAGAGTGAGAGGTGGCTTTATCGATGAGAGCAGCCAAAACTGCTCCTGATTGAGAAACGAGAGCAATGTCTCCAGGCAAAATATCGGTTTTTGCAAAGGTGAGATTAAGCCTTTTGGAAGCGTTGTAGATCCCAAGACAATTTGGACCGACAATATTCATCCCATATTTTTTTGCAATCTGGCGCATCTGTTTCTCGGCTTCAATATTGCCACTCTCTTTGAAACCTGCTGAGATGACAACAGCGTTTTTTACGCCTTTTTTGCCAAGTTGTTCCAGTAAATCCAAAACATACTTAGATGGAATAGCAATGACAGCAGTATCGATGTTTGGAAGCTCATCGACAGAGTGGTACACTTTTTGATCAAAAAGACTCTCAAGGCGGGGGTTGACAAAGAAGATATTGGCGCTGCTTTTTAATGCATTTTTGGCAAGTGCGTATCCAACTTTTTGAGGCTTATCAGTAGCGCCGAATATTGCAATGTTTTCATTTTCAAATAGATCATTGCTTCTTTCTCTTTTTTGATGAGGATTTTTATCTCCTTTTTTGATTCTTGCATCTACCGCTACAAATCCTCTCTCTGTGTAGATAAGAGGATTGATGTCAAATTCGCTGATGTTTTCAGCCAAAAAGAGACGTTGAAATTTTTGAATAACATCAACAAGATACTCTATCTTATACTCTTTTCCTCTGAAATTTGGAAACATTTTGGAAACTTTTGTAGTTTTAAAGCTGCGTATAATCTCTTGAACATTTGCATACACATCGATATAGCAGATATCTTTGAGGACTTCAAGCATCACGCCGCCTTTGCCAAAAAGCAGCACCTCCTCAAAAATCGGGTCATAAATACCACCTATATAAAACTCTTCCCCATGCAGCTCTTCTTCTACGATAAACCGGTCATTAAGATCCAAAAAGATACCATGACTTTGCAAATTGTTGACGATTTCTCTTTTTGCTTCTTGCAGCTCTTCCATCGAATGAATACCTGTACGAATACCTCCCACATCGCTTTTGTGAATCACCTTGTCACTGGCTATTTTTAAAACGGCCGGAAATTTATCAAAACTGAGCATCTGATCAATTTCAAAAACCGCATATTTAGGTACTTTTATTCCATATTTTTGCAGTAGCCCATACACTTCAAACTCTTTCATTCTCGCCCTTTAATAGATTTCTGCATAGTAGCTGCTTCGAACCAGTATGCCACTTACAACATGTTTGATACCATACTCTTTGGCAAGTTGCGCCAATTCATCATATTCTGCTTGTGTGTAATATTTTTGAACGCTATAGTTTGTAGGTGAAGGCTGCAAATATTGTCCGATAGTGAGTTGCGAAACACCGGCGTTTGCCAAATCTTGAAAACTTTGAAGAAGCTCTTGTTTTGTTTCACCAAGCCCAACCATTACAGAGCTTTTTGTTTTTATACCAGATTTTGCATACGTCTCAAGCACACTCAAACTTCTTTTGTAGCTTCCGGCACTTTTGATTGTTTTAAAGAGGCGCTCCACCGTTTCGATATTGTGCGCCAATTTGTAGGGTCTTGCAGCAATAACTCTTTGCAAAGCTCCATTGTGACCTTGAAAATCTGGTGTAAGCAGTTCGATTTTTGTATTTGGGGTATATTTTTGTATCTTCTTGGTTACGTTGAAAAACTGCTTTGAGCCAAAATCACTCAAATCGTCTCTATCCACAGAGGTTATCACTACATAGCTAAGCTCCATCTCTTTGACAGCTTGTGCTATTCGTTTTGGCTCTGTTTCATCTATTTCAAACGGTTTTCCATAAAAGACATTGCAAAATTTGCATCTTCTTGTGCAGATATTGCCTAGAATCAAAAATGTAGCTGTCCCTCTTGCATAACACTCTGCGATATTGGGACATTTTGCAGCAATACAGATGGTATTGAGTGAGTGCCGATTCAATATCGTTTGCGTTTTACCGATGAGTTCCGGTGAGGGGGCTTTGACTTTAGGCTTTAAAACCATACTCTACTGCCTTCACAGCTAACGCTTTTGCTTGTTCCATGTTCACATTATATCCCTCATTTATTAACGAAGTTGCTTTGATGCCACTCAAACCGCAAGGATTGATTTTATTAAATTCTTTAAGATTTGGATTGACATGGATAGAAACACCATGTTTGCTATACCCTTTTTTGTATCGAAAGCCAAGAGAGGCTATTTTCCTATTTTCAATGTAGTAGCCGGGTTTATTCTTGTCATATCTGATATTTTTGTCAAAGTGATGAAAAAAGAAGTCCAAAGAGCGAAGGACTTTCGCATAAAATCTTGGCGGATTTGGAACACGGAATGCAAAATAGAGCATCAAACATCCCTCATCAAAATAGGTAATGGAACCTCCTCTGTCTGTATGAATAACCGGTAGATCAGTCTCATAAGGCTCACTTCCTATGGTATAGACGGGAGGATGCACACAAAGTATGAGATGATCTTCATCTTGTAGGATAAAGTTCTCTAAAACATCATTGCATTTTTCATACGCAAGCAGTCCCAAATCCACAATTTTCATCACTCTTCCAAAATCTTCACGGCTTCCTCTACGCTTTTATCTTCACATGTAACGGCATAGATGGCATTTGCCATTTTGATAGCCTCGTGAAGGGGTCTTTGATGGATGTTTCTACCAGTTCCGTTTCCTCTGGCTCCTCCTATATGGATCTGCTCATAAAGCTCTTGTAAAAAGGTTTTTTCATCTATTTTTTTACCCCCTTCGCATAGCACTCCACAATTACCTGCTGCAACCGTTGCTTCTATCAGAAGTTCCGGTATAAATTTTCCATCTTTGTATGGAACTTTCACTTTGGCAAAATCGGCTCCCAGACATAGAGCCACTCCGGCTGCTCCGGCAATTAAATGAGGATCATGCTCATCTTTTACAAAATTTCCTTTTGGATACATCCATAAAACGGCCAGGTATCCATGTTTGTGGGCTGTATGGACGATATTGGCAGCTTCCGTGAGCATACTGTGCTCATGCTCGCTTCCAAGATAAACAGTATATCCAAAGCCTTTGAGATTGATGCCACTGTAATTTGCAAACTCTATCGCCTCTTCTACATCGATCCACTGCTGGGAGTATGGATCTTTGGCAGAGTAGGGGATAAGGTTTGTTTTTGAGTTGAGTTTTATAAGATAGGGAATCTCTTTGAAATCGGGCGCATATCTGCTAATAAGTCCAAACTGAGTGGCAAATACTCCGATTTTTGCTTTGGAAGCGATTTGAAAAAGATGCTCTGGGTTGTTGTCTTCAAGTGAGATTTTGGGACCATAAAAGTCGTTGTTCAGGTGTTCTACCTTTTGATCCCCTGCAAAAAGCATGAGTCTGCCAGTTCCATTTGTCGTCTCTTGCAAATGTGCTAAAAACTCTCCTTTTTTGTCCGGAGGGACATCTGCTGGGATCAGTCTTTCCAGATTCATGATTTCTCCTTTGTATTATTAAATAGATCCAATCCTCTTTTATCGTACCACTCTAAGATATATTCCCACGCCTCTTTGGCATTCTCTTTGAAGGTAAAAATGTGCAGATCTTCAGGTTCAATTGTTCCTTCATCTACCAAGAATTTAAAATTGATCAGTCTGTGCCAATACTCTTTGCCGATCAAAACGACGGGAATAGGTCTGTTTTTGTGGGTTTGTATGAGAGTGAGTGTCTCAAATAGCTCATCTAGTGTTCCAAACCCACCGGGAAAAACCACCAGTGCACATGCTCTATGTAAAAAATGAAGCTTTCTAATAGCAAAATAGTGAAACTGAAAACAGAGCTCAGGTGAAATATAGGGGTTTGGAAACTGCTCATGCGGAAGCTGGATATTGAGACCTATGCTTTTTGCACCGACATCATAGGCTCCCCTGTTGGCAGCCTCCATAATACCCGGCCCTCCACCAGTCATCAGTGTCAATGTATTGTCCGAAGGTCCTTTTCCTGCTTTGCCGACAAGTTGACCAAACTTTCTCGCTTCTTCGTAATAGATACTCTTTTCCACCATCTTTTCAGCAATCCGAAGTTCTCGCAGAAGCTGTTTGGAATCTGGCTCTTTATCGACAAGTTTTTGAATTTTATCCAGTTCTTTCAAAGCAGTTTTCGGCTCTTTGATGCGTGCGCTTCCAAAAACAACGATAGTATGTTTGATACCGTACTTTTTCATCATGAGTTCGGGTTTGAGATAGTCGAGTTCCAGTCGTACGCCTCTTGTATCATCACTCATTAAAAATTCCACATCCTCCATTGCCAATTTATAAGAAGGAGAATTGAAAATTCTTTGCAATAACTCATCGACCTTTGGCTCTTCTAATTTTGATTTTGGTTTTTGCCAAGGAAAAGATCTTTTTTTCATCATTGTGCTCCTACGATATTCATTATTTCTGGGCTAATCATAGTTAAAACTCCTAAAATAAAAAGCCATATTGCGGCAACTTTTGGTCTGTTTTTCCCAAAAACAAGAGCATACACCGCTTTTAAAAAATCGTTTGATCCGCTTGCTATCAAAATAGCAGTTGCTATATGCTGGGTTGTGACTGCATATTTTCCTGTAAGAAGCGAGAGGACAAACGGATCGATATCGGTAAAGCCAACAATAAAAGAGAGAAACTGAAGTCCCAAATTACCGTAGTTGTGTACAACAAAATTGGTCAAAAGAATCATTAATATAAAAAGGGCTGCAAAAACAAAAGCAGTACCGAGTTCGAGGGGGTTTCTGTCATCAAAAGGTGCATCGTTGTTTTCCGGCTCTTTTTTGTGAAGATACAGAGCCACTGCTGATCCTAAAGCAAAAAGTCCAAACATTGGGACAGCTAGATTTTGAGCAACTTCCATATTGAAAATAGCGGCAATAAGCAAAAGTCTTATATACATCATAGCAGTAGCCATGATGATGGAAGCGTTGACAATCCCTACAGCTATCTCACTCTTTTTGGCAAGCACGACTGTTGTTGCGGTTGAAGAGTAAAGACCACCCAAAATCCCGGTAATAAGATAGCCTTTTTGTCTGAAAATATATTTTTGCGCAATATAGCTGCCATAACTGATACCCGAAATTATAACGACGACAAGCCAAATTTTAAAAGCGGAAATATTGAGATAAGGGATTTTTGTATGAGGTAAAATTGGCAATATTACAGCACTGAGCAGTAAAAATTTTCCAAGAGTTTCAAACTCTTTAATATTGAGCTTTTCAAAAAGAAATTGGAGCGATCTGTTTGCATTGAGCAAAAAGACGATTAAAACAAAAACGAGAGTAGGGAGCCAAATATCAAAACGTTCGATTTCAGGGCCAAAGCTGTACACTAAAGCGATAAGCAAAAAGGAGATGATGGAAGCCCGTTCTTCATTGAGTTTATGATAATAGTAGATTGCATAAATACCAAAAAGTGTCACAAAGGTTATGATATAGAGCATCATATCAATTTTAAAAAAAAGATATCCCAATAAGCCTATAAAAGTGAATGTCCTTGTAGAACCAATGTGGGTCTTTTTCTCTATGCCTTTATTGATTCTATATGTTTTAAGCTCCAGCCCTACCAAGAAGGAGAGGGCTGTAACATAGAGTAGATGTATCAATTCATTGGGAACAAAACTCATAGAACTTCAATACCTTTTACTTTTCTGTAATATTTAAGTACTGCCATTTTCACTGCATCATTGAAAACGAACCAGGTCAGTGCATACGCCCACATAAAGATAGCCCAATCCCATCCTATAGGCATCATCAAACCAAAACCATATACAGCGATAATTGTTCCAAGTACCCTTGTGGAAAAAGTGGCTCCAAACAAAATCCATGATGGCCAGGGACGCTTGAAAAACCAGTCGTCAATACGCGTGTTGTAAATTGTTCCATGTCCTGCGATAACCATTTTTGCAAAAAAGATGGATTGAACGAAACTGAGCCAAGAGTCACTATCATTCATATTGACCCAGATTGGAACATCTGGTAAAAATTGTGCGGACTCAGGATGGGTTTTTAGATAGACCATGACGATATAAAAGATTAGAAAAGAGCTTATAACACCCGCAATTCCCAGCCAGCTTGAAAGTACCAACATCTCATGCATATCCCAGCGGACCGGCATTTTCCTCACCTTCGTATTGTCATAGGCGATCGCCAGGATTGGAATGTCATTGAGAAGGGCCAAAACGATGATCATAATTGCAGTCAATGGATAGAAATTAAATACCACAATGGCTAGCGTCATAAAGACTATGATTCGAATCGTTTCAGCAATTCTAAAAATAGTGTAGCTTTTCATTCGCTCAAAAATGATACGAGCCTCTTTGATAGCATCCACAATGATTTTTAAACCTGGTGCCATCAAGATGATATCAGCAGCTGCCCTTGCTGCATCTGTTGCACCGCTTACCGCAATTCCAGTATCTGCTTTTCTAAGTGCTGGAGCATCATTAACTCCGTCTCCAGTCATACCAACAATATGATCTGCTTTTTGCAGCTCATCGACGATAAAATATTTATCTTCCGGAAAAACCTGCGCAAAACCGTTTGCCTGTTCTATGAGAGCTATGATTTCACTCTCATGTTTTTTGACTGTTCCACGAAGAAGCTCTTTTTCATGGAGCTCTTTTCGTACCTCTTTGACAATCTGTTTTGATAAAAGTTCAATTTTGTCTTTACTGATATCTGGATTGGTAACCTTTAAAAGCGCTTTTGAGATAACTTCAGCTAATATCTCATACTCTCGTGTACTTTGCCCACGAAGCTCTTGGATATCTAATATGTTTTCACCAATTCCCAAAATTTTAGCGATATATCTGGCTACGGCGATGTTGTCGCCTGTAACCATTTTCACTTCTACCCCTTTTGCTTTTGCCTCTTCTACAGCCTCTTTGGAATCTTCTCGAGGCGGGTCATACAGAGGTATGAGACCTACAAAATGGAATTTCTCCTCATCACATGCCTTGTAAGCAACACCGAGTGTTCTAAACCCATTTTCAGCAAACTCTTCAATTTTAAGATTGATTTTGTCTTCATTTATTTCTTGTGAACCACAAAGAGCGATAATGACCTGTGGTGCCCCTTTTACAGCTACGATACAGTTGCCCTCCTTATCTTCTGCTACAGCTTCTGTTCTTTTTCTGACCGGATCAAATGGAACAAACTTGGAAACGTTATATTTTTGAGCCAGTTTGCTTATTCCATGCTCATCTGCATACTCAAAAATCGGTTTTTCAATCGGGTCGTTGTTTTCACGTCTACTAGCAAGCACAGCATATAAGAAAAGCTCACTTACATTATGATCATCTGCAATGTATGGATCGGCTATAGTCATCTGATTTTTTGTAAGGGTTCCAGTTTTATCGGAACACAATACATCCATTCCAGCCAGTTCTTCAATGGCGGCGAGTCGGCTAACAATCGCTTGCTTTCTTGCCAAATTCAAAGCACCAATCGCCATAGTAACAGTCAGTACCGTTGGAAGTGCTACAGGAATGGCAGATATGGTAAGAACTAAAGAAAAAACAAGAAGCTCATAGGGGTTTTCATGCCGTGTAAAACCAAAATAGAGAATTATGGCAATCATTATAATGGTAATAGCAATAAGAAAATTCCCGACACGGATTACCATCTGTTGAAAATGGCTACGTTGTTCTCTCTCAGCCTTTGCAACAAGTCCAACGGTTTTTCCAAAGTAGGTATTAAGACCTGTATTGACGACAATTCCCACCATCTCGCCCTGTTTGACGATGGTATTGGAATAAGCCACATCCTCATTTTTTTTGTGCACTGGCAGTGATTCTCCCGTCAAAGCAGATTGATCCACCAAAGCATATTCGCCGGCATCGACGATTTTCATATCAGCTGGAATAATATCGCCGATTTTTACTTTGATGATATCTCCGGGAACCAGCTCCTTTGCAGGAATCTCTTTCCACCGCCCATCTCTTAAAACAGTTGCCTTTCTAGCCAACTTTTGCTTGAGGACTTTAATAGCGTTCAAAGCCTTTGATTCTTGGTAAAAGTCCAAGAAGGCGTTCATAAAAAGCATAATGAGGATGATATAAAACTCTTCCCAATGCTTGACTGCTGCAGCTAAGATTGCAGCAACCTCTATCATCCAAGGAATCGGTCCCCAAAATCTTCGAAAGATTCGATGCCAAAGCGGCTCCTCTTTTTCAGGAATTTCATTGGGACCATATTTTTGGAGTCTCTTTTTTGCTTCCTCTTCACTCAGACCTTTTTTTACATCTGCATCAAGTTCGGCAGCCACTTGTAAAGAGCTTAGTTTTTCATAATATTTTGTTTCTTTCATTAAAATCTCCTCAAAGCTCTATCTATTGCTTCAGAAAAAGTTGGATGTGCATAGACCGATTGTAACGCACGTTTTACATCCATTTCAGCTACTAGTGTTGCACTCAAAATCCCAATGAGCTCCTCGGCATGAGGAGCCAAAATTTCAGCTCCTATCAAAAAATTTTCTTTGTCAGCATACAAAACTATCCCGCCTTCTGTAGCATCTGTTAGGTGTGAAAGAGCAAGGGCTGATAAAGGAAAAAAGGATTCTTTATATTCGATATCTCTTTTTTGCAATGAAGTTTTTGTTAAGCCGATAGCTGCATATTGTAAGGGTAGGGTGTAGAAAAATTTTGGAATATTATTGAGATTTAGCCGCTCTTTTTTTCCAAGAATATTTTGCACTACATTCAGAGCCTGCGCTCTTGCGGAATGTGCAAGCATCAGTTTGGCGTTACAGTCGCCTATAGCAAAATGGTTTGGCAGGTTCGTTTGAAAATACTCATCAGTAACAATCCCTTTTTCTATTTTTACCGCATCCGTTTTAATCACATCAACATTTGGTCGACGCCCTGTAGCAACGAGCAGTTTATCAAATTCATAGACATCTTTGTCAGTGACTATTTTAGCTTTTTTATTGTGTGCTTTTGCTTCTAGTACTGAGGTGTTTCTCATCAATGTTACACCCAGTTTTTCCAGACCTTTTTCAAGATTTTCCAAGAGTGTTGGGTGGATTTTATTGGAGATATGTTCATGCCTAAAAATAAGCGTCGTTTCAACTCCGCATGCTGCAAAAAAGCTTGCCATCTCTACGCCAATTGCACCACTTCCATAAATGGCGATAGAAGAGGGGAACTCTTTTAAGTTGAGCACCTCATCGCTTGTAATGATCGCTTCTTTATCATATTCGATCCCTTCGGGAATAAAAGGTAATGAGCCAGTACCGATGACTATATATTTTGCGCTGTAGGTTTGATTATCAACCTCAACTTTGCCAGGAGCCACAAGATAACCTTTTCCCTCAATCAGCTCCACTCCGGCACTGCTGCATTGCATCTGGATCGATTTGTGCGCTTTTTGGACAATTTCGTCTTTTTCTTCCACGGCAATTTTGAGATTGAGTCTATCTTTGTGTCTTGTAAATGGTTTTTGTCTGAGTTTCACTTCCGTCTCAGCCAGATGTAAAAGATGTTTGGATGGAATACATCCGTTATTAAGGCATGTTCCTCCGATATGTTCTAAATTTTGCTCAATCAGCATCACATTAAGTCCATTTTTTGCCGCAACCACGGCTCCGGCGTAATTGAGTCCTCCTCCTATAAATATAATGTCTTTCATCCGTTTCCTTTAAAGCTATTTTTGAGATCACTCACAAATTTTGCTGCATCAACCCCATTTAGGATTCTATGATCAAATGTAAAGGTGACATCTATTTTTCCATCGTAGAGTGTTCCAAAAGCTGCAATGCCAGAGTCTTTTTTATTGATCATTGCACTAAATCTTTTGATTCCAAACATTCCAAGATTGCTGATTCCAAAAGTGGAACCGCTCAGCTCTTCTGCACTATAATCTCTATTTTTCAAATTTCGTACCCACTCATCGATTGCTTCGAGACTTTTTTGCTGGGCATCTTTACATACCACCATAAAGAGATCATCACCCTTTGCCACTGCTACGCTGATATTGGATGAAGGATAAATGAGATATCTGTCTCCCTCTAGTATGGCTCTGGTTAAAGGATGGCGCTGCATCACATCAGCAATGGTTTTAATGAGAATTGAAGTGAGTTTGACGTTTTTATATGGTTTAATATCAAATGTCTCCATAACCAGATAGGTTGGTTTTTTGGCAGATTCTTCCACATTTTTTATAACAGCTTTTCGGTTAGAGGAGAGGGGAAATGGTTTTGGAATATTGTTTTTCATGATAAAATCTTGAACCTCTTCTTCATCGATTTTATGATCGAGTGTAAAGCTGTTTGCTTCGATTCCATATTCCTTCAATAAATGCAATGCTTTTGGCGTAAAGTATCGCTTCAGAAGCTCTTCGCTAATATCTTTTAGATGTGCAGGCTTTGGTAAAACTCCCTCTTTTTGTAGAGTCTCTATATCAATATTTGCTTTTGCTGCCGCTTTTTTTGCCGCTGGTGAAGCGTATCCTTCCACAGGCGGTGCCGAAGTGGGCATCAATTCTTGAAGAATTGAGGGAATTTCGCTTTTTTGAACAACTTTGGACTCCTCTTTGGATGGCTCTTCTTTTGCCTGCTCTTTTTTTGTAGGAGCTTGGGGCTTTGTCTCCGTATCGAGGATTGCTATAGGCTCTTTAACCGGGACCTCATCTCCTTCTTTGACAAGCAGTTTTTTTACCACTCCATCTTTAAAGGTTTGTACTTCCATAATTGCCTTATCACTCTCCACTTCTGCTATTACATCGCCTTTATGAACTGTGTCTCCTTCGTGAACGTGCCATTTAATGAGTTTTCCTTTATCCATCGTATCAGATAGAACCGGCATCACAATTTTATAGTCCATGGTTTTGTCCCCAAAGCTTGATTTGTGCTGCAATTTTGTCTGGTGTTGGAATAGAGGCAAGTTCAAGAGTTCTGTTATAAGGAATTGGCACGTCTTCTCCTGCAATTCTAAGAGGAGGAGCATCTAGTTCATAAAAGAGTTCTTCTGTGATTCTTGCTATCACTTCAGCACCATAGCCTCCGGTTTTATGATCTTCTTCTACTAACACAACTCTTTTTGTTTTTTTGATAGAGTTTGAAATCGTTTTCATATCAAGAGGTCTGAGAGAATTAAGATCGATCACTTCTACTGAAATCCCTAGCTCTTTTTCGATTGTAGGAACTGCTTCAAGCACATCGTATCGCATTTTTAAATATGTAAGGATTGTTAAATCATCTCCTTCTTTGACAACTTCGGCTTTGAATGGGTCGAAATTTGCTTTTTCTTCAAACTCCATCTCCATAGGATAGAGCAGTTCATGCTCCAAAAAGATGACCGGATCATTGAGAAAAATCGCGTGCTTTAGGGCATGGTAGGCATAAGTTGCATTACTTGCTGCCAAGACTATAAGACCAGGAATGGAGGCATAGAGCGTCTCATAACTTTCGCTGTGCTGCGCTGCGAGCTGGCGTGAAACACCTCCTGGCATTCTAACAGTGAGTGGAATCGTCATTTTTCCACCGCTCATATAGCGAAACTTGGCAGCATGATTGACAATTTGATCCATAGCAAGGAGTGAAAAGTTGACTGTCATAATTTCGGCTATTGGTCTAAGTCCCCCAATCGCCATTCCTATGGCATTTCCAACGATACTAAGCTCCGCAATCGGCGTATCAATTACCCTTTTTGCTCCATACTTTGCAAAGAGTCCTTCACTGACACGATAACTTCCACCATAGCGTCCAACATCCTCACCTAAAATGACAACACTTTCATCTGCTGCCATCGCTTCATCAATGGCCCTGTTTAGCGCTTCACGATACAACATTTGTGCACTCCTTGCAGTATACATCTTCATAGAGTTCATTTAGTTCTGGCTCAGGAGAGTTTGCAGCAAACTCTATTGCCTCATTAATCTCTTGTTCGATCTTTTTATCCGTTTCATCAAAATAACTCTCTTCCACAATACCTAGAGCAATAGCTTCTCTTTTAAGCTTTTCTATCGGATCTCGAGATTTGAAAATCTCCATCTCCTCTTCACTGCGATACTTTCCGTTGTCACTCATTGAGTGTCCCTCATAGCGGTAAGTTTCAGCTTCAATGAAATAAGGCCCCAAACCATTTTCAAGATACTCTTTGGCCTCCGTTACAGCTTTATATACTTCACACACATCCATACCATCGATTCTTTTAGCAGGCATATAGTTTTTTGCCTTGTTAAAAAGCTCTTCAAAAGGACTCACCCATCCGATACGTGTACCTATTGCGTAATAGTTATTTTCACAAAAAAAGATGAGTGGCAGTTTCCAGGCAGCTGCTATGTTGATGCTTTCAAAAAAGGCTCCTGCATTGGTGGCACCATCACCAAAGATGGCAAAGACGCCGGCTTTTTCTCCTTGCACTTTTCTCGCATACGCACACCCTGTAGCAATCGGCAGATGCCCGGCAACTATCGCATCGCCTCCATAAAAACTGAGCGTAGGATCAAAAAGGTGCATCGAGCCACCTTTGCCTTTGCTCACTCCCGTTGCCTTTCCAAAAAGCTCTGCCATAACTACTTTTGGATCCATACCTCTGGCAATTGCCAAAACATGCTCTCTATAGTGAGTAAAGACATCGCCTTTGTCAAAGGCTTGCATACTTCCAACACTGCAGGCTTCCTGCCCTATATCGAGATGCAAAAAGCCTGCAATGTTGCCTTTCATGTATTCTTGCTTTGCAGCCAATTCAAATTCTCGACCAAGTTTCATCAGATAATAAAAGGTTTTGACTCTTGCACTATTCATGGCTAAACTCCTCTAAAGCTTCTTCTACTGGTGTCATATACATGAGAGCCGGTCCTCCATGCATTAAAACCGCCTGCATAGCAGCTTCCAAAATCTCATCTTTACTGGCTCCTGCATCCAAAGCTCCCTTGACATGGAGCGCTATACACCATTCGCACTGTGCAGCAACTGCAAGAGCTACATTGACAAGCTCCTTTTGCTTGGTAGAAAGCGCTCCCTCTTTTTCTACGCTTGTCATGAAACCCAGAAAATTTTTGATATTCTCAGGTTGCTGCTGCTGCAGTTTGCCGATGAGTCTTTTGATATCTTCTAGTTTTTGTGCCATTTTGCCCATAGCTGCCTCCTTTTTGCGCTTTAGTTCTATTATACTCCTATGAAGTTAATCGTAAATAAATCACACTTAAGGCTGGAAGAGTTATAGTGATGGAATTTTCAAATCCACAGCACTCCATTGGCTCGCTTTGCAAAAATCTGTCTGGATAGCAGTCCCATCCCAGATATTTTGGATGTTGGGAATTAAAAATCTCTTTGTATTCTCCTTTCTTTGGAACGGGCAGAATATAGTTTTCATACTGGGTATCGGCAAAATTGCACACAACAACGATGGTCCCATCTTTTGCTACTCTTGCAAAACTCAAAACACTTCGTTCCCAATCCTTTTCATTGAGCCAGATAAACCCCTCTCTTTTTTCATCCCATTGATACAGAGCCGGAGTAGTTTTGTAAAGGGTGTTGAGATCTTGTAACATCCTTTGCAAAGCTTTATGTTTGGGATCTTGCAAAAGTTCCCACTGAAGCTCTCCATCAAAATTCCACTCCTTGAACTGGGCAAACTCTCCTCCCATAAAAAGAAGTTTTTTGCCTGGATGGGCTGCCATATATCCAAAAAGAGCTTTTAAGTTTGCCAGTTTTTGATTGATGTCTCCTGGCATTTTGTTGATGAGCGAGCCTTTCATATGGACTACTTCATCATGGCTCAGAGGCAAAATAAAGTTCTCATCATAGGCGTACCACATGGAAAAAGTGATCTGGTTGTGATGATATTTGCGAAAGAGGGGATCGGTTTTGAAGTATTTGAGAGTATCATGCATCCAGCCCATATTCCATTTATATCCAAAGCCAAGTCCTCCTGCAAAGACTGGTTTTGTAACACCAGGAAATGCAGTGGATTCTTCTGCAATCATTGTAATGCCTTCAAATGTGCCGTAACAACTCTCGTTAAGCTGCTTTAAAAACGAGATCGCTTCTAAATTTTCATTGCCCCCATAGATGTTTGGCTCCCACTCCCCTTCTTTTCTTCCATAATCAAGATAGAGCATACTTGCTACTGCATCTACTCGGATACCATCGATATGATACTTTTCAAGCCAAAAATGCGCTGATGAGATCAAGAAAGCTCGTACTTCGTTTTTGCCATAATCGAAAACGGCGCTTTTCCACTCTGGATGATAGCCTTTTTTAGGATCAGCGTACTCATACAGAGCCGTTCCATCAAAAGCGATGAGTCCGTGCCCATCCGTGACAAAGTGCGAGGGCACCCAATCCAGTATGACACCAATTCCATGAGAATGCATAATATCCACAAACTCCATAAACTCTTGCGGTGTGCCATACCTTGCAGTTGGAGCATAGTAACCGCTTACCTGATAGCCCCAGGACCCTTTGAAAGGATATTCGGTAATGGGCAGTAGCTCCACATGGGTATATCCCAACTTTACTAGATACTGGGCTAATTCTTTTGCAGCTTCCGTGTAGCTTAGATAACTTCCATCATCTTTTCTTCTCCAAGAGCCCAAATGTACTTCGTAGATGTTCATTGGTGATTCGTGAATGTTTGTTTTGGCTCTTTTTTGCATCCATTGGCTATCTTTCCAGCCATATCCCTTTAAAGACCAGATCCTTGAAGCCGACTTTGGAGGCTTTTCTGCATAAAATGCGTAGGGGTCTGCTTTGAGCAAAACAGTGTCATAGGGAGTGATGATATGGTATTTGTAGGTTTGACCAATCTTTGCTTCAATCGTAAAGCCTTCCCATATTCCGCTTTCATCCTCTCTTTTTTTAAGAGGATGAGCGGTAGCGTTGTAACCGTTAAAATCCCCCACAACGCTTACATATTTTGCATGAGGCGCCCATACGGCAAAATAGACCCCATTTTCCCCTTGATATTGCATAATATGAGCACCAAATTTTTCATACAGTTTCGTATGAGTTCCCTCTTTGAATAGATATATATCAAAATCGCTAAAACGCGTTACATCATGGCAAATCATTGTTTTGTCTCCATTGCCAGTTCATAGACTCTTTCATATTCTTTAGCGCTTCTTTGCCAGTCGAACCGCTTGCTCATAGCGGTATGGATCATTGTATGTACTCCCTCTTTGTCATGCAGCCACGTATCGACAGCCCAGCGAACAGTTCCGATGAGAGCCTCTTTGGTCGCATCGTAAAACTTGAAACCATCTCCCGTTTTTGTGTGGGGTTCATAGTTTTGGATCGTATCATCAAGTCCGCCGACAGCACGCACAATTGGAAGTGTTCCATAGCGAAGAGAGTAGATCTGATTGAGTCCACATGGCTCAAAGAGACTTGGCATCAAGAAAAGATCACTTCCTGCTTCAATCTTGTGGGCAAGCTCATTGGAGTATCCCACATAGCAGCCAACATTTTCATATCGACTTGCAATATCTTGGAAAAAACCTTCCGCCCATTTTTCTCCGCTGCCTAAAAAGACCATCTGCAAAGGCAGATGTACCAATTCATGCATGGCTGCAGCTATCAGCTCTATTCCTTTTTGCTGTGCAAATCGTCCCACGAAACCAATAAGTGGAATATCATCTTTTTGGGCAAGATGAAAGCTTTTTTGCAAATCTATCTTACACACTTTTTTACCGCTAAGATCGTCGATATCGTAGTTTTTTGCTATAAAGGGATCCGTTTTTGGATTCCACTCATCATAGTCGACCCCGTTTAATATTCCAAAAAGCTTATATGCATGGGCTTTGATATGCTCTTGCAAACCAAAACCAAACTGGGGCGTCTGTATCTCTTGGGCATACTTGGGGCTTACTGTTGTGATTTTGTCTGCATGATAGATTGCGCCTTTCATGAGATTAAGCGCTCCAAGGGCCTCCATTTCGTACATATTAAAGTGTTCCCAGCCAATTCCCAGATATTCAAAAGCACTTTTAGCAAAGACGCCTTGATGCTGGAGATTGTGTATCGTAAAAACAGAAGCGGTTTTTTGAAAGAAAGGGTCATTTCGCAAAAGAGTATTGAGCAGTATCGGTTGGGCTGCAGTGTGCCAATCATTCGCATGGACAATGTCTGGCTTGAAATCCAAAGCTCTTGCAAGTTCCAGTGCCGCTTTGGAAAAGAAGATAAAACGCGCATCATTGTCCGGATAAGAGTAACCATTATAGTCTGTATAGAGATTAGCTCTACCAAAAAAGATCTCATAATCGATAAAATAGACTTCTACTTCTTCATAGATAGTCTTGTATGCACCGCACCACAACGTGCCAAGTGGTCCCATATCCACACCGATATTTCCAATAACAAACTCCAAATCATTTTTATTAATCGTGTAGTATCGCGGCAGGACAACTTTAACGTTGTGTCCCAGTTTCTTCAGATATTTTGGCAGAGCCGAAGCTACATCGGCCAAGCCACCGGTTTTAGCAAATGGTGTCATCTCTGAAGCGCAAAAGAGAATCTGTTTCATGGAAGCCTTTCTAATAAAATTTTTATTCCCTCCAAAGAGGCATCTTCAAGTTGCGTAAGTTTGATTTGCACATCTTTCAAAGAAAATGGGGGAGAAAAACTCTCAATCTTTTCTTGTATCACACCGATTATATCAGGACTGTTTTTTATGACACCCCCTCCCAGAACCAAAACAGAAGGATTAAAAAGTGTCAAAACAGTTGCAGTTGCATACAAAAGTGCTTCAGTATAGAGCGCATAGAGCACTTTGTTTTTTAGCGTCGCCTCTGTTTTTAGATAGTTTGCCCACTTTTGCAAGCCGCTGCCTGATGCAAAAAGCTCAATACAGTTATCTTTTCCACACCCACAACGAAAAGGAGCCTTTTTATACGGAATATGACCGATTTCACCTGCTAAATTTCTAAAACCCCGAACAATTCTATTTTGATCGATTGTAGCGCTGCCAAGACCTGTGCCGGAATAGAGAGCTGTAATGCAGGAGGCGTTAAAAAATTGAGCTTCAGCTAAAACGGCACATTTGAGATCATTTTCTATAACATATGGTATACCCATTTTTTTTGGATCAAAAGTGGCATGGATATTGGGAGCAGATAAAATCTCATTCCTGAAAACCTGTCCGGCATAGGAAATCCCCATATGAGTAATTTTCCCTTTTTTGATCAAATCTTGAATAAATGTTTGCAAATCAATTTTATCGAGCCGTTCTTTCCCCTTTATGCCGTTTGCCATCTCCCACCTGATGTATGTACCTCCTATATCAAGAGCCAGTTTCATACCATCTCCTAAGAAGCTGTGCCGCCATCTCCGGAACTACAGGATTGATCATCGATCCAGTTGCCATTTCAAATCCCGCAAGTGTGTACATTCTTGGCGTAACACGAACGTAGAAACGAAAAATATTGTTTACTTCATGAAAAAAGGAGCTGTTTTCAAAGTTTTCATTGAGTGGTGGCAAATAGAAAAGTAGATTAAAAGGAAAATCGCCAAGCTCTCTTGATAAAGCAAAAAAAAGTAAGCGAATATGCTCTGCCAATTCTTGCAGCTGCATGTTTGAACACTCCCCAAATCTTACATTTTTTGCGATGATTGCTGTTTCAAAGGCAAAAGAGGAGGCATACGGAGTGTAGGTAAAAAAGTGTTCACTCTCTTTAAGGGATCTTTGTCCATTTTGCTCAAAAGCAACAATATCTTCATGCAAGGATCTTCCGTGATGATGATAATACCTTTGGCAGTGCTCAAAAAGAGCGAGATGCGTTTTTGTCATGAGCGGCAAAGCGATAATTTGTGTATGTGGATGGGGTTGGGTGGCTCCCGCCCTGAGCCCATGATTTTTAAATATCTGTACAGTTATCAACTTTTTATCCTTGCATAAATCGATATAACGCTCTTGTAAAGTCGAAAGCCACAAAAAAATCTCCTCTTGGCTTAAAGTATGCAAATTTGCGTAATGATTTGGCGTATCGATGACAATCTCATGGGCACCATATCCGCCCCACATCTCATTTAAACCATCTCTTTTAGATTCATAAGGGGTCTCTATCTGAACCGCTTTATACAGATTTGGTATGACTCTTGTTCGCCAAGATCCATTTGTTTTGATTGAGAAAATCTCTTGAGGTGTCAATTTCTCATTACCCGGACAAAAAGGGCAGTTTTGCACAGAATCCAAAGGAGATGTTGGCTGAGGCATAGGTCTATGGAGCCGCTCTGGTGCAATGATAATATATTCGTTATGGAGTAGATCGTATCTTATTTCAGACATAGTTGTAAATCCCATCGGAATGTTTTTGCAAAAGCAAACGAAAAAGCGATACTGATGCCTTGCTGAGTGCGTTCGAAACCTTTTTCGCTTTGGGATACGGTACAAAGCGGTACGACATAAATCCGTACTGCTTCGTCAAATGAGAAATGAAGCGTTTTTTGCGTAAACGGATCAACAATCTCAAGCTTTTTTGAGTAGAATTCCAATTCGTCACAGCAGAATTTTGCATTGATGAGAAGTGACTCATAATGGGCAAAATGGAGATTCCACTCATTGATATAGAAAAGCTCCTTTGTATACGTTGAGTGAAAATCGATGGACATTTTCAAGCAATTTGCAGCGATAAAATATGTTTTTTTCATGGATGCCGGATATTTTTGATCAAGATAGAGCCCTCCTTGACGCTCAAAGGTAGTTGGCTCTTTTAATGTAAAAGGCTGATTGGCGAAATCTCCATACTCCTTGAAACTGTTTTGTAAAAACGTTTGGATATTGAAGGATGTATCACTGAAATGATCAATGGCTGAATTTTTCACATACCAGTCAAAAAAGAGATTTTTTCTGACTTCTTCGTCTATTTTTGGAGCCATTTCATGAATGGTTGTGATGCCTTTTTCACCTTTCTGTTTCTTTGGATGAAGAATTGTTTCATGATAGGCTTCGTATCTTCTTGTTAAGGTATTTTGAAAGTTGAAAGCCGAATCGATATCCAATATTTCAATAATCTGACCCCCCGACTTTTCATAGAATCGCCACACAAAATTCTCTTGTTTAACCTCAAGCTCTTTATACCCATCCATATCTTTATCAGCAACATCCATCCGATCATCAAGGGTTTTTTCACACTCGGCAACAAAACGGTAAGCATTGTCTCTTAAGTTTGGCAGATACAATCCTCCAAAAATACCATGCCAGTAGACATCGTTTGTCTGGAGTTTGTACAAAGATTCACTTTTTTGCCTTTTTGAGATATCAAGCATTCGTTTATGAAGTCTGTTCGACTCTTCATATTTGACAAAAAAGTTTCTCCAGATACCTCCCCGTATAAATTTGATACCGATCGTTTCAAAGTACTCTTTGCCCACTTTTTCTTTGAGTTTCTCAAGTTCAAGAATATCTTTAGCCTTCAGGCTCCACTCTCCCATCTCATAATAGGAGACATTTGCCAAATAGGCAAGTCCCCTCGGTTTTTGTCTCAGCATCGATTCAAAATGTTTGGTTTCAATATCACTTTGTAAAATTTTTTGGATAAACGATTCGAGCCACCCTTTTTCATAGACCCACTCATAGGTATTCGGCCACAAACCAAATTTCTCCGCATCATCAAACAAAATGGCATTTTCAAAAGAAGCAATAGTCTGCAACGCCTCATCCACAGGATAAAAAGGGATAGCATAGCGAAGATCTTGTGATATAGGAAAAAGAGTAAACCTGTGACCATTCTCTTCACTGAAAAAGTAGCCTTCAAGCTCCTCTTTGTCAAATCCGCTGGCTAGAAAATGGTAATCATCCACCACCACATACTCAATACCGCAATCTATAAAATCGGATGCGATGGAGCTCTCCCATACTCTCTCTGTTAACCAAAGTCCTTTTGGTGTTTTTGAAAAATGGTTCTGAATAAAATGATTGAGTTTTTCAATCTGTACTATACGATCCTCTCTTGGAATACTGGCAAGTACCGGTTCATAAAATCCTCCGGTGAAAAATTCGATACTGCCTTGATCACTGAGATACAAAATATCCTCAAACACATCGCTGTAACGCTCTTTGAGCTCTTCAAACAGCCATCCACTGCAGTGCAGTGCAAAACAAAACTCGGGATATTTGCGCAGAATTTGAAAAAGAGGTCTATAGCACCTTTGTACTGCATTCTCTACCGCTTCCGGCAAATTTTGCGTAGGCTGATGCATATGCAGCCCAAAATAGAGACGACTCATACATCCACCTCATACAAACCAGTAACGGGTATAGTCATTATCAATCCTTATATAGAGTCTTGTGGTCGATGGAAGAATTTGAAGAAGTCTCTTTTCTTTGAATATCTCGATTCGGACTTCAAACTCCTTTTTTTGGCAACTCTTTTTATCGATTTCAATTTCAATGATTTCATCTTTTGCTACTCGTTTGATTTGGACTTCATCCTCATCAAAAAAGCATCGACAATCAAGTAGTGCCACACCATCTCCATCCATCCTAAAAAAGATAGAGCTTTCATTTTCTCCCCAAAAAAGCTTTTGAATGACAAAATTACTCTGCATCGTAGAAGATTTCTCATCCAGATACCCGCTATCGAGCCATTCGAAAAAGGAGGTGACTTTTCCATCAATAATAGGATATATATATCCTCGAGGCTCATTGATAATTGCTTGCATCGAATGTGCCCCAACAATCGGAATCCTTATATCTTGTGGAGGGTTTATGCCAAGATGCTTGTATATTGCCATAAGGTGGCTTCGAAAAAGGGTGTCGAACTCTTGTGCAAATTCCGTATAGTGTCCATATCCATACCACCAGAACCAGTCAGAGGTCTCGGCAAGTAAAAATTGATGTTGAACAAATGTGTCCTGTGCATGATGCATCGAATCTCTTTTGGTTTGAAACAGAAGTTCCCATGCTCTGTTTTTCTCTTCATCACCGATCCATGTATCAAAATTTCCATAAATCCATGACCCGGGTGCCAATCTTTTTAATGGTTTTGCTTGTAACGTAGCGGCTTCATCATAAGTAAGAGTATCTTTTTCTTCAAGCATTGCATACAAAGCGTTTAGAAAATCCCAGCCATTTTTGGGATAGTACTCCCAGGCATTTTCACCATCCAAGATGATAAAAACAGAGCCTTTTTGAGGAAGTCTTTGTGAAAAATCCTCAACGGCTTTATCTGCTGGAAAATCTTTATAGACAAATCCCAAAAGATCGCTCAGTTCATGGTCTCGAAAAAAGATTTTTACACCTTCAAAAGCGTAGGGACTATATTTATCGCTTTCTTCACTCTTATACAAGATCGCCTCATCTGTCGCTATCCATGCGATGTTTTCCTGTTTATACAGCGTTACACTTTTTTCGTCCACTGCTCCTTCAGCCGGCCAAAACCCTTTTGGTTCTTTGCCAAAAACAGTTTTATAAAGCTCTTTTGCTTTTTGTATATGTAAAATGGCGTCATCTTGCAATGAGAGTGGTTGTTTTGGCAATGTGATAGAGGGATTTGCCTCTTTCGCTACATTGATATCCAAAAGCAAGGGCAAAATCGGATGGGAATAAGGAGTCGTCGAAACAGCTATTTTCCCATCATCTTGCAATTTCCTATAAAATGGAAGAATAGAGGGTAAAAAGGAAAAAAGATTTTGGATGAGATGCTCTTTTTCTTCTTGGGTATAACCGCTTTTTCGTAGAAGGGATTGGATAAAACTGTTTGTATTTCTTAGATAGTTGCCACACCAGCTTAAAAGAAAATAGACTTCCAAATCATTGAGCTCTTCATCATCAAGATCCTCTTTTTCAATCAATGTAAAAAATCGATGGTTCAGACCATAACCCATAGTTTGAGGATGCACTGTTTTACACACTTTTTGGAGGGTATTTTTTTCCTCTTTCGTTAAAAAGTCCGTTTTTTTAAGAAACAGCTGTAATATCCTGTCGCAAGAAGGGCCTTTTTGAATGTAATCTCGAAGCTGCTCTATGAGAATTGGCGTAAGGTTGAAACTCACCTTGACATTATATTGTGCTGCAATATAAGGCATATCATAATAATCTTTGATTGCATGCAAAAAGACCCAGGGGAGAGTAAAAACCCCTTTTTCATCCCTGTAATCTGGCTGATGCATATGCCAAAGTATCGCTATTTTCACTCGTTCATCCACTCACTTATCAATTTTTTGTATTTGTCATGAAGCAGCTTTCCTTCTTCTTCGTCACTCGCTTGCAAGAAAAGATTGAGATCTTCGGTATACTGGTCAGGAATCATCAAAACCCAATCCGTATCATTTTCCCAGATTTTTACACCATCGATAGTGGAATGGGGTTTATCATGGGCGTATTCGATAAACTTTCGCATCATTTTTCCCTTTTTGCTTTGCGGACAAGGGATTTTGCACTTTTTATAATAAAAATGCTTCATCTCTTTTTCTATCTGCGAAAGAAGAATATTGTGACGACTTAAAAGCTCCATGATTTTGAGCGTCGCATAGATCGCATCTCGATGATATGCAAACTCTGTAAAGGCAAAGTTGCCATCTACTGTGGCAATAAGATCATATTGTTTAAAATCTTCTCTTTTAAAATTGAAATATTTCCCTCTGTCAATTTCAATGTTTGTAAAATCTCCATCCATCATATCCGGTGCCCAGGATGGAAGGAAAACTCTATATTTTTTCCCTTTTTGGGCCGCATCTATATCCATAAGTCGAAGTACTGCTATGAGTGTATCGACTCTATCCAACACCTCTCCATCGTCACTAATGAGCGTCAAACGCTGACCGTGCGGATAGATGAGTACTCCAAGCTGGAAATGCAACGCGGTAACGATACGTGACAATTCATACCGGGACTCTTTTGCATAATGGGTGATATTTTCAAGTTTCAATCTGTCATAATAGGCATTGAGCAAAATATTTTCTATCTGTATTTCAGAAAGAATACGCGGAAAAATCTCTTTTGTGATACCAAACATCAAATCGATCACTACTTTGAAATTGCTTCCTCTTATAATTTTGTGATCGATCAGTTCTTCAATTTTTTGCAGATACATTCTACATGCATTCTTTCTTAAACGTTCGTCATCGATCAGCTTGCCCATAGCTTTATAATCAACTTTTCGAAACTTTTCCGTAAAGTAGTTTTTCTCCACATTCTTTGCCATATCCGTATCGAGTCTGTGGCCTTCGTTGGTATACAAAATGATTTCCACACTGGAAGGATCTTGGATGCTTTTGCGAAAATAGGCCCCAGCATCGATATGCTCATTGGCACGAATATAGTATCGCAATATTGATGGTGGAATCTCTTGTAAATCCTCAATATTGACTCCCGTAGCGAGAGTCCCACCATCAAAGGCACGTTTAAGCATTCTGGATGAGTCTTCGAAATCACGACCAATAGCTATGGTGCTTCCTTCCGGTAGCAAAGATGCAAAGGCTTCGGCGATTTTGCACGACATCTCACATCCGATTGCGATGTTTGCTTTGCCACGGATAATACCTTCGTGAAAGATGGCATTTTTGTATTTTGTTCCCCAGACCACATTGTTCGTTACAATAGCGGCAGGTTCTATCTCTTTGTTCGGCCAGACAGTCACATCTTGATCAAAAGTGGCCAATTTTCCGACGCGACATCCTTCTGCTAAAATAACACCTGCTTTTGCGGTAACCATATCTTCGATAACATTGTCGTTACATATAACGGCGTTATCAAATGTACACTTTTTCCCTATGGTAATACCATTCCAAAGAATGGAGTTTCTCAGTCTACACTCCTCACCTATAGAAACATTATCTCCAATGGTTACATTGTGCAGTCTTGTATTTTTTCCAATCGTTACATTATTGCCAATCACTACCGTATCGATAATCTCAACACTTTTATCTATTTCGCTGTCGCCTTGCAGATAGAGCGTTCCTTCAGGATATTTGATCACTTTGCCAGGAATTTCAAATTTTACTTTTTGCAAAAAGATATCTTTGTGTACTTCCCGATAGCTCTCTGGATTGCCAACATCTCTCCAGTATCCATGGGCGGTATACCCCAAAAGATCAATCCCCTCTTTCATCAACAAAGGAAAAAGATCTTTGGCAAAATCGAAGGATTCGCCTTTGGGAATAAAGTTTAGAATCTCGGGTTCAATGACATAGATTCCTGTGTTTATCGTATCGCTAAATACCTCGCCCCAGCTTGGTTTTTCCAAAAATTTCTCGATTTTCCCCTCTTCATTGACAATAACCACCCCAAACTGCAAAGGATTATCCACAGAAGTCAATGTAATAGTAAGTTTTGAGTCTCTTTTTTCATGGAATTGCAAAATTTTTTGAAAATCAAAATCGGTTACCAAATCACCACTGATGATTATAAATGTTGTATCCAGATACTCTCTTGCCATACCGACGGCACCCGCTGTTCCATAATCTGCATCGGGCAAGACGTAATGGATTTTTACGCCCCATTCACTCCCATCTTTGAAATGGTCTTTGATGATTTGTGGTTTGTAATATAGAAGAATCACTACTTCGTCGATACCGACATTGACAAGCTGCTTTAAAACATTCTCCATCATAGGAACGTTCATAACAGGAAGCATCGGCTTTGGCAGAGAGTGGGTGAGAGGTTGGATACGGGTTCCAAACCCGCCAGCCATAATAACCGCTTTGACCTTTTTCATGGCTCTACCTTCAAAACAGAATTGAAGCTGCCATAAGGAGAAGGAGCAGTTGGGAGTGTCTCTTCTATCGTCCAAACTCCGTCGATAAGATATCCAAATTCATACGTGCCCGGTTTCAGACGTTTTGTTTTTGAAAAAGAGCCATCTTTGTTCTTTTTCATTGGCTCTTCTTCCCAGCCGTTCCAGCTTCCTTTAAGGATCACCTCATTTGCATCTGTGTGCACGATGAATGTAACACTTTTTGGGTTTCTTTTAATCATCATTTACTCCTTATGGGATATACATTTTTTGATAATACTCATCCGCCATTCTTGTGCTGTCAAAGAAATGCAAAATATCTCGCATACCGTTTTTGGCAATCTGAATCCATTTTTTAGGATTGTTGTAATACATCGGTAAAATAAGGTCTTCAAGCTTTTGCATCATATGTTCATAATCGATCCTGTCGATCTCTTCTATAGGCAGATTCGGATCTGCGTGGGGAATGACAAAAGCGTTTTGGCCATCCTTTGCAAACTCTGCAATCCATCCGTCGTCTATCGAAAAATTGATGCTTGCATTGACTCCTGCACTCATACCACTCGTTCCGCTTGCCTCTCTTCCCCACCTTGGCGTATTGAGCCACAGATCGCTTCCTTGTTTTAAAAGTTTAGAAAGACGCAGTTCATATCCAATCAATACGGCCACATTTTTAAACTCTTTGCTCATCAAAACAAGTTCATTAAAGGTTTCGATCGCATTCGTATCGAAAGGATAGGGCTTGCCAGCCCAAATAATTTGGATCGGATATTCACTATTTTGAATCAGCTTTCGAAAGCGCTCTATATCCCGGATAAGCAGTTTTGGACGTTTATACTCAGCAAATCGTCTTGCCCAAACGAGTGTACATACATCTGGATCAAAAAGTTTTCCTGTCTGATCAGCTACCTCTTCGAACAGTTTATGTTTAAGATGTTTCTTTCTGCCAATGAGCTGATAATCTTCATGTTCTTGCATCCATCTTAACAGCTGTTTATCGGCCCAGTAGTTCATGTCTTGTGCATTGGTGATACTGATAATCTCACTTCTATCCTTCACATGAGACCACATCTGATTGGAAACCGTTTCATGAATCTTCGATACTGCGTTTGATCGCTTGGAGAGTTTCAAGGCACCCACTGTCAAAGAGAAATTTTGTTCATGATAATGAAGCAGTTCTTGTACTTCCTGAGCACTCAATCCTGCAAAAAAACCCATTTTTGCCAAAAGATTGATATCATGCTCTTCATTTCCCGCCATTTCGGGAGTATGTGTCGTAAAAACGAGCCGCTTTTGTACCTCTTGGATATCTTTATATGTTTGATACAGTTCAAATGCCAACGGCAAGGAGTGCCCTTCGTTCATATGATAGATTTCGATCTCTTGTCCAAGAGCTTTGAGTACTTTTAAACCTCCTATGCCTAAAACAATCTCTTGAGCAATTCTGGTCTCCTCATTGATATCGTATAATCGATGGGTTATTGTCTGACTGAGATAATCGTTTTCAAAAATATCGGTGGATAGTAAAACAACAGGGGCCGTACCAAAGACTGAGCCAGGAAGAAGATAGGCTTTGACTTTGACAGGTTTATTGTTGATCATAACTTCGACAACAACACCTGTCTCTTGTAAAAAGTAGTAGAATTTTCTTCGAAAATCGACCTTGAGCGTATTATCCTCATATCTGTTTTGATCATAGTATCCGTAGCTCCAAAGCATGCCTATACCGATAATATTTTGACGAAGTTCACAAGCACTTCGCATATGCGAACCTGCCAAAAATCCAAGACCTCCGGAGTAGGTTTTGAGTGCTTGGTCAATGGCAAACTCCATAGAAAAATAGGCAACACTCGTTTGATATTTTGGATTGATTGAGTAGTGGTGCAATCTTCTCATTTGTTTGCAAACCTCTCTTTAAGGATCTTTTTGCCAAGCTCAACTCCTGGTTGATTATAGGTATTGATACCGAACATCTCTCCGACAACGGAGGTAAGCAGCTCATAATAGGCCATCAATTCACCAATACTCTCTTCATTCATAAAGGGAAGAACAATTTTATCGACGGGAATATTTTGCGCTTTGACACTTTGCATTGTTGCTTTGCACTCTTCATTGATGAGTCTGTTGAATGTGGAGCCATTGACAAAATCTGTTTTGGAAAGATGCGGCAACGAGATATCTGGGATTGTAAGCTCTTCCTCAAAATCATCGATACAGATAAAAGTGAGCGTTTTGTCCTGCGGACCTTCCATGACAAGCTGCAAGAAGGAGTGCTGATCCACCGAACCTATGTGTGCGATGGGGGTAGGGCCTACACGGTTACCTTTTCGGTCTTTTTTGCCAAGGGACTCTCCCCAAAGCTGAACATACCATTTATTGAAATCTTCCAATTCATCCGCATAGGAAAAAAGAACGTTCATTCTATGCTTCTGCCAATTTTTATAGATAAAAGCAGCTTTTATAAGAATATGCTCTTCATGAAGCATGAAAAAGCGATCGAACATACCCCTGGCACCTTCCAAAAAGCTCTGCGTATCGTATCCTGCTATCGTCAAGGGTACGATTCCCACTGCACTCATCACAGAAAATCGTCCGCCTACATTTTTGGGGATTGCAAAACTCTCGATTCCATACTCATTTGCAAAAGCGTGAAGAGGTGAATCGATATCGGTTATCACCAAAATCTGCTCTGTATCCTTTTGTAAATCGATGTTGAAATATGCAATCGCAGCTTTGAATATAGAGAGGGTTTCAATGGTCCCTCCCGATTTTGAAATGACTATAAAAAGGGTTTTGTTTTTTTTGATCTGTTCAAACTGGTGTCGTATCGCTACAGGGTCGGGGTTTTCCAAAAAAAAGATCGGTTTATGTTCTTTTTTGTATCGCAAAAAGTGATCCACAGCCTTCGTACCAAGTGATGAACCCCCGATCCCGATAACGGCAATCGCTTCAAACTTTTGAGAAAGTTCTCTTTTCATGATCTCTTCAACAATCAACATCGATTCTTGGGGAAGGTTGAAATATCCCGTAACACCGTTCTCTTTTTCATGCAACACAGCGCCGTAAGCGTTTGCCATGAGGTTTTTTATCTCATTGTCCATTTCTAGTGGATAGTCTAAATGGTAGGCATTCATAGAAGATTCCTTACAATGGTTTGTGCTTCTTCTTGCAGTGCATGAAGATGTTCATTGGATAGAAAACTTTCGGCATAGATTTTGTAGATATCTTCGGTCCCCGATGGTCGCATGGCGATCCAGCCATTTTTTGTAACGATTTTTACACCACCAACGCTCATACCATTGACTTGTGTGAAAACAGTTTCAACAGGCTCACCTGCCAATGTTTTTAAACCAAGTTTCTTTGGATCAATCGCCTTTATTTTCATCCGTATCTGTTCGTTTGCCGGGACATCGATCCTTTCATAATAGCTTTTGCCAAATTTAGCTTCAAACTCTTGATATATAAGAGCCGGATCTTTCAATTTTGCCTTGATCTCTGCTGCCAAAAGCGCCATGATGATGCCATCCTTATCTGTTGTCCAGACAGTTCCATCCTTTCTTAAAAAACTCGCCCCCGCACTCTCTTCACCGGCAAATCCTAGCCACCCTTCATACAGACCCTTAGCAAACCATTTGAAACCGACTGGCGTCTCATATACTTCAACGCCCAAATCTTTTGCCACTCGATCGATCATGGAGCTGGAAACAAACGTTTTTCCGATTTTGAGATTTTTGGGCCATTTTCTGTGTGTAAAGAGATACCAGATAGCCACACTCAAAAAATGGTTGGGATTCATTAATCCCCCAACAGGCGTAACGATGCCGTGGCGGTCTCCATCGGTATCGTTTGCAAAGGCCAGGTCATATCTCTCTTTGATTTCCAGCAAAGAGGCCATTGCATAAGGACTTGAGCAATCCATCCGGATCTTTCCGTCATGATCGATCGTCATAAAGGAGAAACGGTAATCAAGATAGTTGTGACGGATATGAAGAGACAGATCATACACCTCATTTATTTTTTCATACACCTGCATTGTCGATCCGCCAAGTGCATCTGCACAGAGCTTAAGTCCGCTTTTTTGGATCGACTCCATATCAACAATTTCATTCAATGACTCAACATAAGGAGTGATGAAATCCTCTTTTTTGATATGTTTTTTTTCCAAAGCCTCTTCATAATCGATCACTGTATAGTTTCTGTTTTGCAATATCTCATTTGCTTCTTTTTCGATAATGGAGGTGACATCCGTATCGGCTGGGCCTCCATTGGGCGGATTGTATTTGTATCCTCCATCTTCTGGTGGATTGTGTGAAGGAGTCAAAACGATTCCATCACACTTTCTACCTTTTCTGTTTTTTTCCAATATTGTAAAAGAGACTAATGGAGTTGGTGTGAATTTGTCAGTATGGATTACCTCTATCCCATTTGCTCCAAAAACCCGTAACGCACTCATCTTTGCAGGAGTGGATAGGGCATGGGTATCGATTCCGATGATGATCTCTTGCGTACCGCTTCTTTTTTTGTAGTTACAGAGTGCCTGAGATATGGCAAAAATATGCTCTTCATTGAAACTTCTTCTTTGAGCACTTCCCCTGTGACCACTTGTACCAAATTTTACAGGAGCAAGATCTTTTTTGATATAAAAATATTCGCTCACCAGTTTTGCCGTATCTATCAAAATATCCTTTGGGGCTTTTTTGCCAGGTATCAATCTATTCATTTTTCTCCTATCCTCTCATAAAATCTGTTTTTGTACTCTTTCATCATACGCCTGGCACTAAAATGGGGAGCAACACTTTTGATAGCCTCCTTCATCATTTTCGTCCAACTTGATGGAATCCCATTTTCATCCTGATCATAATAGAGTGGAACAATCTCGTTTTCCAAAAGATCGTACAATTCATTTGCGTCTTTCAAATCATCGCTTGGATCCACGCCAAATGCCCAGCCATTTTTGCCGTTAAATCCTTCAAGCCACCAACCATCTTTGGTCGAACAGTGTAAAACACCGTTTATGGAGGCTTTCATACCACTTGTCCCACACGCTTCCAAAGGAAGTTTTGGATTATTGAGCCAAATATCGCAACCTTTGACCATATATTTTGCAAGCTCTTCACCGTAATCTTCTATAAAAGCAATTCGACCTTGAAACTTTGGATTTTTTGCCACATTGAATATCTTTTGGATAATTTTTTTACCGGGAATATCTGCTGGATGCGCTTTTCCGGCAAAAATAATCTGCATAGGTTTAGAAGGGTCATTGACTATTTTTTCAAGTCTGTCAAGATCGTACAAAATGAGATCTGGGCGTTTGTATTCGGTCATTCGTCTTGCAAAACCGATAGTGAGGACTTCTGGATCGAGCATCACACCTTCTGCTAAGAGCACCATTGGATCGGTTGTTCCTCCAGCCCATTTTTTGCGACCTTTCTCTTTGATGAAATTAAAAAGATCATATTTGTTTTGTATATGCATCTGCCATAAGAACTTTTCATCGATGTCATCAACTTTAAACCAGATATCGGGATCATCTTGAAAATCCAACCACTCACTGCCAAGAGTTCTATCGAGTTCTTTTTCCAAATCACCATCGATCCATGTACTTAGATGCACCCCATTAGTAATCGCATCAATTTTGGAATTTTGCTCTTTTAAAACTTGTTGCCAGATCTTTGATGCTACTTGCTGGTGCTTTTTGCTGACACCATTTTTGTATTCACACAATTTCAAAGCCAGTACGGTCATATTGAAACCATTTGATGGGTTCGCTGGATCGATACCAAAGGAAAGCAGATCGTTTATATCAATGTCGAGTTTTTTTGCATACTCGCCAAAATATTTTCCCACCATATCAAATCCATACACATCCGTTGCAGCCATTAACGGTGTATGGGTTGTAAAGATGGAACTTTTTTTGACCTTTTCTACTGCATCGTTAAACTTCAAATTTTTATTTTCTACAAAATATCGAAGTCTCTCAAACAGAGCAAATGCAGGATGGCCTTCATTGAGATGCAGGATGGAAAACTCAATTCCTAGTCTTTCCAAAACCGCATGGCCACCGATACCCAAAACAATTTGCTGTCTAAGTCTTTGATGCATATCGGATGTATAGAGACGATAACTTATCATCCTGTCCCATGGATCGTTTTGATCTATATCGGTATCGAGAAGATAGAGGCTCACCCGTCCGACATTGACCCTCCATACAGAAACGTAGACTGCCGGAGTGATCAATGGAACTTGAATGGTAAGATGATTCCCTTTTTCATCAAGTACTTTTTCAATGGGAGCGATCTCTTTTTCGATTGTCTCATTCTCACCCTTTTGCCATCCGTCACTCCCAATCACCTGATGCACATATCCACCCGGATACATAAAGCCTATGCCTACCATCGAAAGATTCATATCGCTTGCTTCTTTTAAAATGTCTCCAGCTAAAAAGCCTAGACCTCCCGAGTAGATAGGAAGGGATCGGTGCAGGCCATACTCTGCACAAAAATAGGCAACAGTTTTTGAATCTTTGCAAGAAGAGGGCTGCATATACTGTTTAAAGAGTGCATAGACATAATGGTACTCTTTAAGAAAATCCTTGTTAAGCAGAAGTTTTTCATACTCCTTTTTTGAAAGGGAACGCAAAAGTTTGATGGGATTATGGACGCTCTCTTTCCAACGATAGGGATCTATCGTTCGAAAAAGTCGTCTGGCCCTTGCATTCCAGCTCCACCACAGATTAAGAGCAATCTCTTGCAGTCCTTCCAATTCTTTGGGAAGATTTGGAATTCGAATAGATCGTGCGGGATCATTCATTTCATTTCCTTTAAAAATCATATCCATTATACATCACGAATTTTAAATTAAAATTAACGAAAAATCCCGCATATAGGGAACTATAAGTATGAAATGGATATAATATAATCAAAAAAGCAAAGGACAAAGATGAGAGCACTGTTAAGTGTCAGCGACAAAACAGGGATAGTTGATTTTGCAAAAGGGCTAGTAGAACTGGGATACGAGATTGTAAGTACCGGTGGAACCTGGAGAGTTTTAAAAGATGCAGGGATTGAAGTGACAGAAATCAGCGAAATAACGAATTTTCCAGAGTGTTTTGAAGGAAGGGTAAAAACGCTCAATCCATATGTACATGGAGGAATTTTATATAGAAGAAACAAGCCGGACCATGTCGAAGAAGCTAAAAAACTTGGCATTGAGCCAATTGATCTGGTTTGCGTCAATCTCTATCCCTTCAAAGAGACAATTGAAAGAACAGATGATTTTGAAGAGATTATAGAAAATATCGATATTGGCGGACCAACGATGGTACGAAGTGCGGCAAAAAACTTTGAAAGCGTAATCATCGTAACGGATCCTAACGATTATGACAAAGTTTTAATGGCTTTGAAAGAGAATAAAAACACGCTTGAATTTCGAAGAGAGCTCATGATTAAGGCGTATGAACATACTGCCCAGTACGACGCTACCATTGCAAACTATATGAATGAACGATTTCACGAAGGATTTGGCAACAAGCAGTTTATCGTAGGGAAAAAAGTTTTCAATACCCGTTATGGAGAAAACCCGCATCAAAAGGGAGCTCTGTATGAGTTTGAAGATTTTTACAATGAGCTTAATATTTTGAAAGGTGAGCCTAGCTTCAATAACCTCACAGACATCAATGCAGCGACCAAGATCGCTGTAAGCCTTGGAAAAGGAAGTGTCGTTATCGTCAAACATGGCAATCCTTGCGGAGCGGCTCTCAAAGAGGATCTCGTAACTTCATGGCAAAAAGCGCTTGCAGCAGATCCAGTAAGTGCATTTGGCGGGGTAGTAGCAGTCAATGGCGTGGTGACAAAAGAGCTTGCTGAAGAGATCAATAAAATTTTCGTAGAAGTATTGATTGCTGGAAAGATAACCCAAGAGGCGCAAGAGGTATTCGCAAACAAAAAACGCATCAAGCTGTTTGATCTTGGACAGGCTGAACTGGAAATCAGCGGTGATATGTATGATTTCAAACATATCGAAGGGGGATTTGTCTATCAAACAGCCGACTTTGTCAAAGATGAAGAGGTGCTGGAAGCAAAACAGGTGAGCAAAGTAGGGGTAGAGGATAAAAAAGATCTTTTGATGGCATACAAAATCGCGGCTCTTACCAAATCAAACTGCGTAGCATACGTGAAAGATGGAGCGCTTGTAGCAATCGGTATGGGAATGACGAGCAGAGTCGACGCGGCAAAATGCGCACTCAAAAAAGCTGAGGAGCTTGGTATTGATGTGAAAGGTGCTGCAATGGCGAGCGAAGCTTTTTTTCCATTTAGAGACAGTGTAGATGAGGCGGCAAAAGCCGGAATCAAAGCAATCGTTGAGCCTGGTGGAAGCATCAGAGATGATGAGGTGATAGAAGCAGCCAATGAACATGGCATCGCCCTTTACTTTACAGGTGTGAGACACTTTTTGCACTGATGATTTACATAGGCACTGCTGGATGGAGCATACCGAAAACGTATGCCCATCTTTTCCCAAAAGAGGGAACACATTTGGAGCGCTACGCTCAAGTTTTTAATATTACTGAAATCAACAAGACATTCTATCAACTCCCAAGAGCTTCAACCCTCCAAAAATGGAGCCAAAGCACTCCCGATCATTTTCGGTTCAGTGTGAAGATGCACCGTTCATTCACTCATATTCACAAACTCCGATCGACCGAAAATTTGCATGATTTTATAAAACATTTGCAAAACCTTGGAAATAAATGGCTTGCTCTTTTGATTCAGCTTCCACCAAAATTGACTTTTGAATCAGAAATCGCAATACCATTTTTTTCTACTCTTCGCTCAATCTATCAAGGCCATATCGCTTTGGAAGCGAGAAACGAGACATGGCTGGAAGCGAAAGAGGTTTTACACCAGTTTGATATATCGTTGGTTGCAGCGGATCCTCCAAGATTTGAAGGAAACGACAAGCCACTTTTTTATACTGATTTAATCTACTATAGACTCCACGGCTCTCCAAAAATATACTACTCAAAATATGATGAGAAGTTTTTAAGGAACATTGCCGACAATATTATACGCTTGGAGGCAAAAGATACTCTTGTCATTTTTGACAATACCGCCAGCGGGGCAGCTATAGAAAATGCCTACGAATTACGGCAAATTATCACATCTTTGCAATCCAACATAGAAAATTACGATGAAAAAAAATAAAAAATAGTTGATATTACATTAGAGATTAATACAAAATTTTAGTACCATTACTGTTATGAAAAAAAATAAAATAGAAAAATTAAAAGAGCAGTTGTCTCCTTGGGAGTACTATCAGCACCGTCTGCCAAACCTAAAAGCTGATGAGATAAAAGATGCAGATATCTTCTATCTCAAAAATTTTGGTATCTATACAACAAAACAAAATCCAAAAAATTTTATGCTTCGTTTACGTTTCGATCAAAAAGAGATGTCTCTTGATACTGCCGAGTTGATATTGGATAATATCAACGAGAATACAAAGATTTTACTCACTGCAAGAGGGCAGTTGGAACTGCATGGATTTACTTTTGAAGAGGTACTATCACTGCACTATCTTTTTAAAAAACATGGACTAACAAGTTGCCAAACATTGACAGACAATGCCCGCGCCATTGTGACCGATCCACTCTATGACATTGCTGAAGATTCCATTGTTCACGTCACACCACTTATAGAAAAGATGCAAAAACTCTTTTTGGAAAAAAAAGAGTGGTGCGGAATGCTTCCAAGAAAATTTAATACGGCAATTGCTGCAAATAAAACACTCATCACACCTTTTTGGGGGAATGACTGCTATTTTGCATTGGCAAAAAAGGATGATACGTACGGTTTTCACCTCTATGTGGGAGGGAAAAACACCCACTTTGCACAAGAGTGTGACATTTTCGTTTTTTATGAAGATGTCGTCGCGTTGTATGAAGCGGTTTTGCAGACCTATCTTGTTCACGGACTTCGTGCCAGCAGGACAAAAGCAAGACTTTACCATCTTATTGAGGAAGTGGGTCTAGAAAAATTTAAAGAACTATTGCAAACCTATTATCCAAAAAAGTGGCAAAGCGGTGGGAAAACCGTGGTACATTTTCATGAGCCATCAAAGCAGTGGTTCAAACTCAAAGATGGAGGCTGGGCATATCGATATTTTACAAAATTTGGAGAGATGACAAAAGCGGAATTTGCCCTTATTATAGATTTCGCACAAAAACATAACGCAACGGTTCGCTTAGGAATTGATCAAAATCTGTATATCATCAATCTTACTGAACCAAACATCGAAATCGATTCTCAACCCCACACCATTTTAGCCTGTGCCGGAAGCAAATACTGTATTTACTCTTTGTTCGATACAAAAGAGGGCGCTGCAACTCTTCCAATTGCAAGACTCAATAGGCACAACATCACAGTAGGCTATAGCGGCTGTTTGAAAGGGTGTGGAAGACATATTGTAGCCGACATCGGTTTTGTTGGGATACGTTTAAATCAATATGGAAAAGTAGAGCGGGGTGTTCGACTCTATATGGGAGCATTGCATTCCAAAGGCACTTTTCCGGCAAGATTGATTTTCTGGGCAGTCCCCCTTCGCAAACTCAACGCTTTAATAGAAACCATTCTCGATATCTTCGAAAAAAGTGGTTATGATTCGTTTGAGGCATTTTGTGAAAATGAAATAAACCAGTATGAAGAGGAGAAGGTGGCTTACTTTTTATTACTTCGTATGAAAGGAGAAGATGTAAAAATATCCGAGCTTGATCTTCCCTCTCATGAAACGTTTTTGGCACTTCAAAAAGAGCTTTTCTCTTCTTGAGAAGATTCGCTCTTTTTCATTGTAATAAACTGGTCGTTAAGCTTTTGGATAAAAGATTTTGATTTATTGATCAATCGTTCAAGTTCTTCTTGCATCAATTTTTTAAGTGGATTTGTAGAAAATATGGATCGGAACCATCGTGTCTGCTTTGTAAAAGCTTGCATGATTTGCATATCATCTATTTTCTGGGCCATTCTTTTGGAAAGCCAACTTTTCGTTTTCAAATGGAGTATAAAAAAAGCAACAATACTTACAGCCGCTATAATCGTCCACACTGTCGCATCCTGAAACTGCATCGAAATCCAACCGCCAAGAAGCGCCAGAAGAAGAATATACACAATATCAAAAAATAGAACTCTATTTCGAAAAGTAATCAACAACTCTTGCAATTTTGGAGCGAGACTCATAATCTCTTTGGCTCTATATTCCACATTTTTAACTATTCGATAGGCTCTGTCTATCAAAACCTTGTCCATTTTATGCTTGATTTCGGCTATATCATGATCTTTTTTCTTTTTGAGTCTCTCTTCAATGGCTGGATGCTCGATGGAAGCTGCAGCTTCGTTGTAAATGGCATAAAACCTGCCGCTCACGATCCCTTTTTGACTGAGTGCCCTTTGCCATGCTCCTATAATCTCTTCTAGATTATCTTCTTTGGCGCAGGTATCGATCTGGTTTAAAATATAGAGCACCTTATCGGAATCCGCATGATTTTTTGCAACTTCTACCAAATGATTAAGAGTATCTCGCATCGCACCAGGTTCAGGATGCCTTGCATCAAAAAAGATAAGCACGAGGTCGCTTAGATCGATGATATGGCGTGTGATTCGAAGAGTTGCATCTCTTTGGATATCTGCATCAAATCCGGGAGAGTCTATGAGAATTTTTCCTTTAATATTTTCACTGTTAACAGCTTTGAGTTGAAGGTATCTGTTGATGTTTTTCTCTTTGGGATCGAGTTTCTCGATCTCTTTTGAGATATTGTAAAATGGAAATCTAGGATCTGCATCAAGGGCGACACCTGGAAGAGTTGTTACCTCTTCATTTTTGCTGTAACAAATCACGGTAAATTTGTCATCGACTGCCTGATTGCCCGTATCTTGCACTTTTTTGCCAAGATATTCGTTGATAAAGCTTGACTTTCCTGCACTAAAGGTTCCAAGAATGGAGATAAGCGGCCACCAAGAAATCGATTCCGTAAAAGTCTGCTTGTCGTTTAAAAAACCGATTTTTCGCGCAATTGCATCAAGCTCTTTATACTCATCGATAACTTCCATTAAAATAGGATTTTCCTCTTTGAGGTGCTCTTTGAGTTTTGCATATCGCTCTTTTGGCGTCATAGAATCCCTTTTTTAAAAATACTTTTTCATTAATTATAGTAAAAATTTCTAATTTTAAGAATTAGTCATAATACTAATGATAATTGATATGAATTTTTGATATAATTTTATAAAAATATACTCAAGGAGGTTGCATGGCAAAACATCATTTTGAAGCAGAGATATCGAAACTGTTGAAACTCATGATCCATTCACTCTATACCAACAAAGAGATCTTCTTACGCGAACTGATCTCCAATGCTAACGACGCGATCGATAAACTCCATCTTTTGACACTGACAGATGAGAAGTTTAAAAATTTTTCCTTTGATCCAAAAATCACCATTACTCTTGATGAAGTGGAAAATAGACTTATTGTTTCAGACAACGGTATCGGTATGGACGATGTAGATATGATAGAAAATCTTGGAACCATCGCAAAAAGTGGAACAAAAAACTTTTTGGAAAAATTGAGCGGCGACGCGAAAAAAGATGCCCATTTGATAGGTCAGTTTGGTGTTGGATTTTACAGTGCTTTTATGGTGGCAAACCGTGTGGAAGTGGTAAGTAAAAAGGCTGGAGATGAGAAAGCTTGGATCTGGAGTAGTGAAGCAAACGGAGAATTTGAAATCGATGAAGCTCAAAGAAGTGAGCAAGGAACAGATGTCATTTTGTATCTTACCGAAGAGAACAAAGAGTTTTTGCAAGAGTGGAGAATAAAAGAGATTGTTAAAAAATATAGCGATCATATCCCATACAAAATCTATCTCAAAATTGGTGACAAAGAAGAGCAGATCAACAGTGCAAAAGCACTATGGCGAATGAGTAAAAGCGAAATAAAAGAGGAAGAATATAAGGAGTTTTATAAAACTCTTTCTCATGACAACAACGATCCGCTCCACTGGATTCACACAAAAGCAGAAGGAACCCTTGAATATACTACGCTATTTTACATTCCATCTGTGCAACCCTTCGATCTCTTTAGAGCAGACTATGAACCTGGAGTGAAACTGTATGTAAAAAATGTTTTTATTATGCAAGATAGAGAACTCCTTCCTACATATCTGCGATTTATTCGAGGAATCATCGATTCAGAGGATTTACCGCTTAATATCTCAAGGGAGATGCTCCAGCACAATATAGTCCTTGAAAAGATCAAAAAAGCTTCGGTGAAAAAGATATTGAGTGAACTTAAAAAGCTCAAAGAAAAAGAGAGAAAAAAGTATGTCAAAATTTGGGAACTCTTTGGAAAAGTGATCAAAGAGGGACTTATGAGCGATTTTGAAAATAAAGAGCTTCTCAAAGATCTCATTTTGTTTAAAACATCTAAAAGTGATGAGTATATCGATTTTGAGACCTATGTAAAAAATATGAAAGAAAATCAAAAATCGATCTATTATCTCATAGGCGAAAAAGAACTGAAAGATTCTCCACTGCTTGATAGGTTCAAAAAAGAGGATTTTGAAGTCATTTTCTTTACAGATGAAGTAGACTCATTCATTGTGCCAGCAATTGGCGAATATAACGAGAAAAAACTCAAATCCATTGCAAGTACAGAAGTAGATGAGGATTTCGAAACACCGGAAATTGATGAGAGTAAATATAAAGATCTCCTAGAAGCGATAAAAGAGGCTCTAAAAGATGAAGTCAAAGATGTCAAAATAACAACCAGACTTCAAGATTCACCTGCATGTTTGGTGCACGACAAAAACGATCCAGAGTTTCAAACATATGAACTGCTAAAACAAATGGGACAATATGCTACCCAGCCAAAACCAATCCTTGAGATAAATCCAGAACACTCAATCTTTACAAAGTTGTTACTCAAAAACGACTTTTCAATGGCAAAAGATATTGCCCTTGTGATTTATAATGAAGCAAGACTGCTTGAAGGAATGGAGATAAAAGATCCAGGAGAGTTTGCGAAAAGTCTGAACAGTTTAATTGAAAAAGCCCTCTGATGGGCTTTTTCGGTTCCAACTTCCAATTGCTAATTCTTAAAATATAAAATAAGTTGATTGACTTTGACTAAGATTTTATGCTATAATTAAAATAAAAAATTTGGAGGTCAAAATTGAGCAAAAGTCTGTATGAAACATTGGGAGTCAGTCCAAACGCCTCTGCTGATGAAATAAAAAAAGCGTATAGAAAATTAGCCAGAAAATACCACCCGGACATCTGCAAAGAACCTGAATGTGAAGAAAAATTCAAAGAGATCAATGCCGCTTATGAAATACTAAGTGATCCAGAAAAACGAAAGCAATATGATCAATTTGGTGACAGCATGTTTGGTGGACAAAACTTCCACGATTTTGCACAGCAAAATTTCCAAGGTGGTGTGGATTTAGATGAGATTTTACGCAGTATCTTCGGTGGCGGCGGTTTTGGAGGCTTTTCTGGCGGTGCAAGTTACAGCAGAGGCGGCTTTGGCGGTTTTGGAGGATTTGAAGAATTCGCTCAACCTGATCTTGATCTCCATGCAAAAATCACTATTCCTTTTAGAACGGCTGTACTTGGAGGAACCCATTCACTAACGATCAATGGGGAAACATTCGATGTTCGCATTCCACCGGGACTCAAAAATGGCGATACTTTGCGTATTAGAGGAAAAGGAAAAAGCTATAACGGAAAAAGAGGTGATCTACTGCTCAAAGTAGAAGTTGCACCGGACCCAGAGTACGAGCGAGTCGGAAACGATTTGTATAAGACAATTGACATTCCGCTTAAAATCGCTATGTTTGGTGGTAAAGTCAAAGTTCCTACGTTAGAAAAAGAGATTACACTCAAAGTACCTAAAAATACAAAATGTGGTGCAAAATTTCGTGTCAAAGGGCTTGGTGTAATGGATAGAAAAACAAAACAAAAAGGGGATTTGTATCTCAAAGCAAATATTGTTATACCAAAAGTGGAAGAACTCGATCCAGAACTTGCTAAAATGATGGAAGAAAAACTGCCAGGAGGCGAAAATGCATAGATATGACGAACCGGTCTATCTTATCAGTGTTGTTGCAAAAGTGCTCAATATCCATCCCCAGACTTTGCGACAATATGAAAGAGAAGGGCTTATTTCCCCATCACGTACGCAAGGGAAAACAAGACTCTATTCACAAAAAGATATTGATCGCATTAAAACAATTTTACGCCTGACAAGAGATCTTGGTGTAAATCTCGCAGGGGTCGATATCATACTTCGACTCAAAGAGCAGATGGCAGAAATGGAAAAAGAGATCGAGTATTTACGCTCAGAACTTGAGAAATATGAAAATCAGATGTGCGTTCCAAAAAGTAGGGCAGTTGTAAAAAAAGATTATAATACGGATATCATCATTTTTGAGGAAGAGGAGTGATTTTTTATCACTCACTCAAACGTTGAACAGATGCGCCAAGAGCATTGAGCTTTTCTTCAAGCTTTTCATAGCCCCGATCCAAATGGTATATTCGATGGACGTTTGTCGTTCCTTTCGCTGCAAGTCCAGCCAAAACCAATGCACTGCTCGCTCTTAAATCGGTTGCCATGACATCTGCACCCCAAAGTTCCGTCGGTCCAATTACTGTAGCAATATTGCCTTTGAGCTGGATATTGGCTCCAAATCTTTTGAGTTCACTCACATGCATAAACCGATTTTCAAAAAGCCGCTCTTCGATGATAGATGCTCCATTGGCCAAGAGAGCCAGGGCCATAAATTGAGCTTGCATATCGGTAGGAAAACCGGGATATTCAGAGGTGATGATCTCCACCGGTTCAATTTTTGATGCCGGATGAATTGTAATTGTTGTATCTTCTATATCGAGTGGGAATCCCATTTGGCGTAATTTCACTAAAACTGAATCGAGATGATGGGGAATGACATTGTTGATAGAAAGCGTGGAGTTGGTCATTGCTCCTGCACATAAATAGGTTCCAGCTTCTATACGATCGGGTATAACATGTATGGATTTCATCTCTAAAGACTCTCTGTTCGTTCCATGTATCACCAACTCATCACTCCCAATTCCATCAATCTCAACACCTGCATCTTTTAAAACTTCACACAGTTGTACAACTTCCGGTTCTTTCGCTGCATTGATGATAGTTGTTTTTCCTTTTGCAAGAGCAGCTGCCATTACAATATTTTCTGTCCCTGTGACAGTGATCTTATCGAAAATGATTGTAGAGCCTTGAAGCCCACGGGGCGCTTCCGCTATCACGTAACCGGCCTTAATGGTAATTTTTGCTCCCATCTGTTCTAATGCCTGTAAATGTAAGTCAATCGGTCTTTGACCGATGGCACACCCTCCGGGAAGACTCACTTCACATCGTCCGTACTTCGCCAGTATCGGCCCTAAAACCAAGATAGAAGCTCGCATTGTTCGAACGATATCATACGTTGCAACAGTCGATGTCAGTTTTGAAGCGTCGATCGTTGCCAAACCATCTTCATACTGATAAGAAGCCCCAAGGTTTTGGAGTAACCGAAGTAGTGTTTTGATATCTTGAACATCGGGGAGATTGTCTATTTGTACGCTCTGTTTCGACAAAATCGTTGAAGCAATCAATGGTAGTGCCGCGTTTTTTGCACCAGAGATTGGAACAGAACCTTTTAAAGTCTTTCCACCTTCAATACGAAGGAAATCCATCAAGATCCTTTTTTAAGGTAGATTATACTAAAATCTGCATTGATATTATTTAATATTTACAAGGTTATTCATGACCAACAATATTGAAAGACTCCATAAACTCGTAGAAAATTTTGTGAGTTACGAAAAGCTCAGACGAGAGAATAGTCGAAAACTCCGTTCACTATTTCAAGAGCTACAAATCGATCAGAAAGTCAATAACCTAGATACGTTGCTTAGTTTCTCCGCGATTAATGTTACAGGATTTTCTTTGCAAGAAGATAGTTTTTTAGCTATTCATCCAAAACGTTATATTCAAATTATTGGTATAGCAAGCGGCAAAAATGTTAATTTGCGCTATTTTGGCAGGAGTGAACAGGTAGATGAGCACTTACGAGAAAAAATAGCCGAATTTGTTCTCAGATGGCGCCTCGAAAAGAGCTTTTTAGGAGTAGACCGATACAAAAATCTTCTCAAAAGAGTCGAATCGTGAAAGGAAAATGGGACAGAAAATATCTTGCAATGCAAGAGCCCGATATCAACGAAAATGTTCAACAGTTCTTTTCTTTAGCTAAAAAAGGTAAAGCACTTGATATCGCCTGCGGGCTTGGACAAAATGCCAAATTTTTGGCACAAAACGGTTTCGAAGTGGATGCAGTGGATATATCAGAAGTAGCGATTGAAAAACTACAAAACCTTTCTAACATTCATGCATTTTGTCAAGATATTGATGCATTTGAGTTTAAAAAAGAGTATTATAATCTCATCATATGTACAAACTTTTTCGATAGATCCATTGCACAGAAAATTATTGATTCCTTGAAAAAGGATGGGATTTTCATTTGTGAGGTTTTTACCTATAAATCATCAATGAATCCAGCATTTGTTGCCCAAAAGAATGAACTGTGCCAACTTTTTTGTAAACTTGAAATTATCCATTATAATTTGACTCAAAATGAAACGAAAGCAATATTAGTAGGAAAAAAGTGAGGTAAAAATTGGCAAAAATCAACAAAGAGGATCGTAAAAAACAGATTATGGATACAGCTTTAAAACTCTTCAGCAAAGAGGGCTTTTTTGAAGTAACAATGGCCGATATCGCAAAGGAACTCCATATGAGTGTAGGCAATCTCTATAACTATTTCAATTCAAAAGACGCTTTGGCAAAAGAACTCATATTATACATTTCCAAACATTTAGCAGAAGAGATTCGAAAAATCAATATGATGCAGATCACTTCCAAAGAGAAAATCAGAAAAATCGTAGATTTCTATTTTCATACGGCTAAAGAACGACCAGAGTTTATAGAGTATTTCTTACGCATATATCTTTCCAATCGGGAAGTCTTTAAACATGGATGCGAAGGTATGATATGCGTCAGTCCATTTGTAACAGAGATTATGGTCTTTTTTGAGGAGGGCGTTCGTAATGGAGAGTTGAGAAATCAAGATTTTTTCAGTGCATTTGGACTTTTCATGGGATATCTCGGCGGCATGGTCTTTTTGATGGGGGAAGGACTTCTACCCAACGATATAGAGTTTTATTCGCAAGAAATCAGTGAAAATATTTATCGATCATTAAAAAATGAAAGCTAAAATAATATGGCTGCAAGGAGTTACCTGCAACGGCAACTCCCACTCATTTCTCAATCTACCTTCTCTAGCTTCGCTACTGCAACAGTTTGAATTCTTGTACCATCCTCTTTTTCCATCACCACTGCAACTTATGGATCTACATACAGCCGATTTTGATATTTTAGTTGTTGAGGGTGGCTTAAAACAGGGGTGGAAAAAAGGAGATAAAGATCTTTATGAACTCTTTTTTCATTTGGCACAAAAAGCAAAAAAAATCGTTGCGGTAGGAAGCTGCGCAGTATTTGGAGGAGTCTTTAAAGAGTTTGACCCAACAATTACTGGAGTCTTATTTGATAAAACCAAAAAAAGTAAACTATATGAACACTTTTTTAATAAAACCGTCAATATTCCAGGCTGCCCGGCTCATCCGGAATGGATCGCTTTTGCAATTGAAAATGACTCTTTTTCCTTAGATGAATACCATAGGCCAAAAGAGATTTTTGCCTTTACTGTCCATAGCGGCTGCACAAGAAACGAATATTTTGAATGGAAAGTAGATGCAAAATCCTTTGGAACAAAAGAGGGATGCCTGTTTTACGAGCAAGGATGCCAAGCTCCTTTTACACACGGTAGCTGCAATAGGATCTTATGGAATGAGATAAATTCCAAAACTAGGTCTGGAACGCCCTGTTTTGGTTGTACTGAGCCAACTTTTCCAAAAACCGGACTTTTCCATACAAAAACCTATATGGGGATTCCGGCCAATATGCCTTTAGGAGTTCCCAAAAGAGCCTATCTTACAATCACTGGTATAGCAAAAAGTTTTCAGATTCCAAGACTTACCAGAAAGCTCATCGATGAGAATTGAACTTTTGGAAAAGATAGAAGGTGAAGCTTTTTTAAAATTCCAAAAAGATAAAAAGATTATTACTGATGTAAAAGTCATTTTTCCCCATTATAGAGGAATTGAAGAGATTTTACGAGGACGAAATCCATGGGATGCACTTGTGATTAATCCTAGAATTTGTGGAATTTGCGGACATGCCCATCTACAAGCAACTGCCATGGTTTTAGAATCTATTTTTCAAATTACTATCACTCAAAAAGCCCAAAAAATTAGAGAGATTACAAGATTTTGCGAAATTATACAAAATCATATCAAATGGTTCTACCTTGTCATTTTTCATGAGCTTGGTATCCTATACGATTTTACAAAAGTACATCATCTTATTATTACGATCAACAAACTTTTAGCACTCTTTAGCGGGCAGTGGCCTCACTCATCCTATTGCGTAATTGGAGGAGTAACATGCGATCCTACCTCTTTTGAAATCTATCAAGCAAAAACGCTCATTCGACAGATCAAAGATCAATTCATACAACTTATTGGAGAGTTACATGATCCCCTCAATCTCACCAATGATTTGCAAAAACTCTATCATACACTTCAAGAAAAAGAGCTGCTCTTGGTTGGGAAGAGTCATGATCGTTTCATTACCTTTTCCCAAGACTCTCATGTATCAAATATTAAACTGCTACATGGACAAAAAAGAAAGACAAAGCTCACACTCATAGAAGAAAATGAGCAAAAAAGAAGTTATGCAAAAAATGTTACATACAACGGTAAATATTATGAAACCGGACCACTTGCCAGACTCATGCAGCAAACTGACCCATTTATTCGCTATTTTCATAGAAGATTCAAAGACAGCATCACTACAAGAATCATTGCTAGAATTTATGAAGTTTCCCTCCTTATAGAAAAAATTATCGATCATTTAGCAACGATCGATCTTTCTCAGCCAAGTGTCGTTGAATCCAAAATGCAAGATGGTACAGCAATCATAAGCATCGAAGCAGCTCGTGGTTCATTGATTCATCAAGCAACTATCCATCAAGGAAAAATTGAAACCTATAACATCATTACTCCCACTCAGTGGAATCTTTCCAATGGAACTTCCCAAAATCCTTCTGTCATACAAAAAGCAATCATTGGTACTTCAGATGAAAAGATTGCAAATCTCATTTTTCGAAGCTTTGATATATGTAGCGTTTGTACAACGCACTGAATTGGTCCCATTTTTATATAAGATCGAGAGAGAACAGCTCATTATTTAAAATTGTTATAAGTCCAATACGCTACAATTAAATGAATGAGTATTCAATCAAGGAGTGATAATGAATAGAGAACACCTTCGCTCGCTCTTTACAACTAAGAGTGCCCGGGTTGAGACAAACAGAGGTGAAGCCTACTATGCAAGACTCTATGAGCAATGCAAAGCAAGACTTGAAGAGCTTAAAAAAATTGAGCCACTTCGAAAAATCTCTATTAAAGAGATTTTGGAAGATGAGGGCGTTTCTAGAAGAGATTTTTTAAAATGGGCTAGTGCAACTACTGCAATGCTAATGCTTCCTAGCTCTTTTACCCCTCTTGTAGCAGAAGCTGCTGAACTTATGACGAGAGTACCTGTAATTTGGATAGAACTGCAAGATTGTGCCGGTAACTCGGAAGCTTTTATACGAAGTGATGGACCTAAGGTGGACGATATCATTCTAGAAATTATCTCACTAGAATTTCAAGAGACACTTATGGCTGCAGCTGGACATCAAGCAGAAGCGCAGCTTGAAGATGCGATGGAACATTTTAAAGGAAAATATCTTCTTTTTGTTGAAGGCGCTATTCCGGTAGGTCCTGGTAGGGAGTGGTGTACGATTGGGGCAAGTGGTGAAACTTTTGAAGAGCACCTAAAAAGAGTAGCCAAAGATGCAGCAGCGATAGTTGCAGTTGGAACATGTGCAACTTTTGGTGGTGTTCCAGCAGCTGCTCCAAATCCAACCGGTGCAGTGGGCGTCATGGATATCGTTAATGACAAACCAATCATCAATATTCCAGCATGTCCAGCAAATCCTGCAAATATGGTCGGAGTAATCTTACACTATGTACTTACTGGTCAAATTCCAGAGCTCGATTCACTGCTTCGACCAAAATTTGCTTTTGGATACAGAATCCACGATAACTGTGAAAGAAGGGCGCACTTTGATGCAGGAGAGTTCGTCGAAGAGTGGGGCGATGAAGGTGCGAAAAACAACTTCTGCCTTTACAAAATGGGATGTAAAGGTCCTATGACATTCAACAACTGTTCGATTGTTCGCTATAACGAATCCGTAAACTGGCCAATTGGTTCAGGACATGGATGTATAGGGTGCAGCGAGCCTGGATTTTGGGACAAATATGCATACGAACGACCAATGGCAGACGCAAATATAAAAATGGCTCCTGGTGGGGGAGTTGAAAAGAGTGTGGATGAGTTTGGACTGGGTCTTTTGACTGCTGCTGGTGTGGGCATTGCAATTCATGCGGCAGCAAGTGCAATTGCAGGTAAGAAAAGTGAAGGAGAAGAGTAATGGGTACTAAACATATTGTCGTTGATCCTATAACAAGAATAGAAGGGCACTTGCGTATTGAAGCTGTTATCAATGAGAATAATACAATAGTAGACGCTTATAGCTCTTCAACAATGTTTCGAGGAATTGAAGAGATTTTAAAAGGGCGCGATCCAAGAGACTGTGGTTTACTTGCTATGCGAATATGCGGGGTATGTACAGGAACGCATTATCAAAGAAGTATCGAGGCAGTAGAGCACGCTTTTGGTGTGACCATTCCAAAAAACGCGAGGCTTGTAAGAAACCTTATCCAAGGGGCACTCTATCTACATGACCATGTGGTGCACTTTTACCATCTTCATGCCCTTGACTGGGTCGATATCACAAAAGCATTGGAAGCTGATCCAACCAAGACAGTAAATGAAGCAAAAAAATGGGCAAATGCTGCTGGAACCACTCCATATGTTGCAGATAGTGCAAAGTTTAAGGAGGTGCAAGATCGACTCAAAAAATTTGTCAAACAGGGTCGGCTAGGTCTTTTTGCCAAAGGATACTGGGGCAATCCCCACTATAAACTAACTCCTGAGCAAAATCTCTTGGCAGTTACGCATTATCTGCAAGCTCTTGATTTGCAAAGAGACGCTGCAAAGATGATGGCTATTTTTGGTGGAAAAAACCCACACCCACAAAGTATTGTAGTTGGTGGGGTAACATGTGTACAAGATATTCAAAATCCTGCGCGAATTGCTCTGTATAAAGACTTGCTTAAAGGTTTCACTCGATTTATCAAAGGCGCATACCTTCCTGATATCTATATGGCTGGAACGATGTATGGTGATGAAGCACTCGATGGAACAGGAGCAGGACTTAAGAACTATCTTGTCTATGGAGGATTTAGACTACAAGACAATGGATTTTATAAATCTGAGCTTCTTTTCCCAAGTGGACTTGTGATTGATGGAAAATATCAAGAGTTTGATCAAGAAAAAGTGGCTGAAGATGTGACGCACTCTTGGTATAATGGCGATAAGCCGCTTCATCCTTTTGATGGGCAAACTATTCCAAACTATACAGGATTTGGTAAAAAGGAAAAAGGAATTGCCTATCTTGATACCAAAGGAAAATATTCTTGGATAAAATCACCTATATATGATGATACAAGGGTGGAGGTTGGTCCGCTTGCAAGAATGGTTGTAGGATATGTAAAAGGAGATAAAAGAATCAGCGAATATGTCAATAAATTCTTAAAAAATGCAAATCTTCCTGCAAAAGTGCTCTTCTCAACCGTTGGTCGAACTGCAGCAAGAGCGATTGAGACTGAAATGATGGCAGATATTATGTTTAATTGGGTTGATGAGCTTGCAGCCAATGTTGCAGCAGGAGACCTTTCAACATGGACAGAATTTGATTTTGATTATGTAAGTAAAGATGCTAAAGGGTATGGTCTTGAAGAAGCTCCAAGGGGTGCACTTGGTCACTGGGTAAAAATCAAAGATGGAAAAGTGGAAAACTATCAAGCGGTTGTGCCATCCACTTGGAATGCTGCGCCAAGAGACTATAAAAATAGAATGGGAGCTTATGAAGCAAGCTTAATCGGTACAAAAGTGGCAAAACCTGAGGAACCGTTGGAGATTTTAAGAACCATTCACAGCTTTGATCCATGTATTGCATGTGCAGTTCATATCGTAGATACAAAGGGGAAAAGCCTAGGTGAATTCAAAGTGAACACCTCTTGCTCAATTTAAGGGGGCAGCGATGAAAAAACAAAAGTATCAAAAAGTTAAAAGAATGACGCTCTTTATGCGTCTCAATCACTGGGTAGTGGCTCTGTGTATGGTAGCGGCAGTCATCACTGGCCTTTATATCGGCCATCCCTATTATCAAACACTGATCAGTGAACCGGCAGTACAAAAGTTTGTAATGGCATGGAATAGGTGGATTCACTTTTATGCGGCAATCATCTTTGATGTAAGCTCTATCGTCATTGCATATCTCTATTTTTTCAGCAGATTTGAAAAACCTGTTAAAAGACTCATTCCTAACGCTCAAAACATAAAAGAGTTTTGGGAGGTTTTTATCAATCTCATCACCCTCAATCGTGTAAAAAGATTTGACAGCAGTCATGAAGATAGTTTTCATGTGGTCTATTTCACTATTTTTCATCTACTTTTAGCCTGGATGCTCCTAACGGGACTTCAACTCTATGTACATGGTCTGGAATCTGGAATGAGTAGTATAGGATCCTGGTGGCCATGGATGCTTCATTTGGTCACTGATTGGACAGTACCTGTCTGTGGAGGTACGAAAATGGATGTGCGGTATGTGCATCATTTGACAATGTATTTTATTTTGGTTTGGATCATATTTCATATCTACTATGTGGTATGGAGAACGATCTTTTGGAGAGAGGGAGATATCGCTATAGTATTTAGCGGATACAAATTCAAAAGAGGTTGAGTTGAAAACGGCAATTATAGGTATTGGCAATATTTTGTTTATGGATGAGGGTATTGGAGTGTACGCTTCAAAATATCTCGAGGAAAATTTTGTTTTTGATGAGGATGTTGAAATCGTCGATGGGGGGACACTGGGATTTAAACTTATGCGCTACTATCAAGAGTATGATAAAGTGATTATAATGGATACGGTCTCCATCGAGGATACTCCAGGCTCCATATACAATCTCCCAAGCGAGGTTTTACTGGGGCTTGGAGAGTATAGAAAAACTGCGCATGAGGTGGAAGTTGTAGAGATGCTTGAGATTTGTAGCATGCTTGAATCTATTGCACAAGTAAACATCATAGGCATTGTGCCAAAAGATATCGAAAGTGTAGGTATTGGTTTAACCGATACCATGCGAAAATCTTTCGATCACTACATACAAACGCTTTTACAAGAGCTAGAAAGAAGCGGTATTCAATATCAAAAAAGAGCCAGTAAAACAGTTGACTCGATTATCTATGAGTATGCAAACCCCTCAATGAAAGAGTACAATGACCTTACGGTTTGAGTATCATTCCCATACAACATACTTTTTAAAACGCATCCAATCAATTGCAGATGCAACAGCTACACCAATTGCATACTCTATCGTTTTTCCTAATATTTTTGTAGATTTTAATGAAAATGTTGATGAGTTTACAAAAGCTTTGGACCAGTATCTTTATAATTCCATCTTTTTTAAAAATATCCAAATTTATGAAGAAAGCCCTTCCTCACAAGGCTCAATTGCACATATCCCATCCTCTATCGCTCTTTGTCCAAACTGCATCAAAGAGATGTTAGATCCATCTTCAAGAAGATTTTACTATCCATTTACCAGCTGCAACTCTTGTGGCTATCAAAGTAGCCTCCTTATCCACTATCCATTTGAAAGACCAAATACGCTGTTAAATTTTTTCAAACCCTGCAACGAGTGCCAAGAAGAGCTTAAAACTAATCCTTTTCGCAAAAACTATCCGCTTATTACCTGCATAGAGTGCAATATCCCTATCAAGCTTACCGATAAAAAAGGCTTAAAAGTTTTATTTGCCAATGAAAAAGAGGAGTTTAAACAAATTTTTGATATTGCCGCAAATGCACTCAAAGATGGGAAGAGGGTTCGCATAAAAACATTTAGAGGATATAAGCGATTCTATTTGGAAAAAGACAACAAAAGCTATCTGCTTATCAATCGTCTAAATGAAGAGTTTTTGGTTTTACCAATGGAAAAAAGAGCTCTTTTTAGCATTGAAAGACCGCAAATGTATCTTACTACAAGTAGCGGCGAAATAGTAGAAGCTGTGGGCGTATGGGACGGTTTTACAACCCTTTTTATGGCATCACTGGATGCGGATTACTGCTATTTTGATGAGAAAGAGGATGCGGATCTTTTTATTGATTTTGATCTTCCAATTACATTTTACGGAGCACCAAAATACTTTATCAATAAACACTTCTCCTTTTTTCGCCCCAATAGTGAATCTTTGTTTCCAAAATATTGCAACAGTTCCAAAACGGCTCTTATAGGATCTTTTTTACTCCATAACGGTATCATCGATAAAGTAGAACATTTTAAGGAAGTAGAAACAGACTCTATCACAGTATTTCAAGAAGAGCCCATAGAACACTCCTCCATAAGGGTACAAAACTTGGCAAGAGCCGTTTTTGAAAGCGTTCTCAAAGAGCATGGGATAACTGAGCCAACTGTTGGGGTCTATTTTTCCGATACAGTCAAGTTCTTCTATAAAAAACAAACTATAAAAGAGATCTTCGATTTTGGCGAGATAAAATTTGAAGCAAAACGAAAAGTAGTCGAGCAGTTCCAAAAGAGATTTCCCGAGCGTTACGAAGCTTTTGAAAAAGAGAATGATTTCATTTTAAAAGCAGCAAGAGTTATCGGATTTGATGGTGATTTTGACTCATTTAATAAACTAAGCCTCTCATTTGGAGGAAAAGGCGGAGTAAGTATTGACTGCAGGGTAGAGGAGAGTAGTTTTGATTACTCAAGTTTTTATGCATCTATCATGAGTTTCGTTTTGGCTGATGCTGATTCTAAACTCATAGCCTACTCCATTTTTGAATCATTAGGTGATTTTCTCAGTAATCAAGCTGTCTCAATCTATAGAGAAACAAAAGCCAGCCATATTGTTCTATGTGGAGCCTATATTGCAAACAGTGCATTTTTTAGCAGGTTTACAAGAAATGCCCCTATGACCAAGGTAAATATCGAGTATCCGATTGATAATGAAAGTGCTCTTTTGGGAGTGTAATGAGAATATTTGTCAAAGGGATCGTCCAAGGAGTGGGCTTTCGTCCCTTTGTCTACAAACTGGCCAATGAACTTGGACTCACAGGATTCATCCGTAACTGCAGCGATGGTGTAGAGATTGTTATAGAGGGTAAGAATGAGGAGCTTTTTCTAGAGCATCTTCAATCAAAACTTCCACCACTTGCCAAAATCTTTTCGTTGCATATCCAAAATACTCCAAAACAAAATTTCCAACAATTTACTATTATACAAAGCCAAGAGGGGCAAAAAGAGACTTTTTTATCCCCAGATATCTCTATTTGTGATGCGTGTTTACAAGATCTTTTTGATCCTCAAAGCAGACGTTACCGTTATCCTCTCATAAACTGCACCAATTGCGGTCCAAGATTTACTATCATAAAAGATCTTCCCTATGACCGAAAGAACACATCCATGGCCAAGTTTCCTATGTGCCAAGAGTGTCAAAAGGAGTACAATGATCCAAATAGTCGCTTTTTTCATGCACAACCGATTGGATGTAACAGTTGTGGTCCTAAACTCTTTTATGAATCATCGAGCGGATATGAAGCAATCGAAGCAGTTGCAAAGGATATTCTAATTGGCAATATTGTTGCTATCAAAGGAGTAGGGGGATACCATCTTGTCTGTTTGCCAAAATCTGCTCACAAACTCCGACAAATCAAAAAAAGACCTAAAAAACCGTTTGCTCTTATGTTTAAATCGATCGGGAAAATAAAAGAGGTCTGTCATATTAATGAATATGAAGAAAATCTTATTACATCCAAAGAGCGCCCTATTGTCATCGTCAAAGCAAAAAAATGTTTTAAAGATGTAGCGCCTGATATCGATAGGCTTGGCGTTTTTTTACCCTATTCACCTATTTACTATCTCCTTTTTTCTTTAATTGATTCGCCTCTTGTGGTCACAAGTGCAAATATTTCGGATGAGCCAATTGTTAAAGATGAAGAGAATATTAAAAGATTTACACAAAAGGTTTTATATTACGATCGAGAGATTATTCGAAGTTGCGATGATAGCGTAGTAGTCAGCGTAGATAAAAAACCTCTTTTTTACAGACTCTCTCGTGGATATGCTCCTAAAAGCTTTTTTGTTGATAAGAAACTTCCTTCCATCTTAGCTGTAGGTGCACGTCAGAAAAACACCATTGCTCTTAGTTTTGCAAACAGTATAATTCTTTCTCCTCACATAGGAGATATTAAAAATATTCAAAGTTATGAGTATTTTTTACAAGTGATTGAAGATTTTAAAACGATATACGATTTTTCACCGGAAGTTGTCATATGCGACAAACACCCGGGATATGAGACGACGCAATATGCAAAATCTTTGGATATTACAACTATCGAGATGCAACACCATTTGGCTCATATCTATGCTGCGAAGGCAGAGATGGAGCTTACACATCATCCTCTGTCACAAAATCTCTTTTTGGGCTTTAGCTGGGATGGAACCGGATATGGTGATGATGGAAAAGTGTGGGGAGGGGAGGTATTTGTAGGTGATGAAAGAAAATACCATTTTGACTATCTAAAGATTGCTGGTGGCGAAAAGGCTATTAAAGATATCAGGCTTATTGCTTGGAGTTTATTAAAAAAATATGGTTTTGAAATAGAAGACAAGCTCTTTCATCTTGCTTATGAAAAAAATATCAACTGCTTTGAAACGAGCTCCGTTGGAAGACTCTTTGATGCGGTTGCTTTTCTTGCAGGGCTTTGTACATACCAAGAGTATGAAGGCTATACTGGACTCTTGGTAGAAAAAGCATATCAGGCCAGAGAGGATCAATATGAGTTTTATATTCACGATGGAATCATTACAATAGATTTTCTATCCCTCATCAAGGATAAAAAAGCAGATATTCCTACGAAATTTTTAAATACTCTCACTGCAATTGTTGTCGAAATTGCAAAAAGAGAAAAACTCCCAGTTATTTTAAGTGGAGGCGTCTTTCAAAACAAAACGTTACTGGAAAATACGATCAAAAAACTGCAACAAAACAGCATCCCATACTTCTTTCCAATACAAATCCCTATAAATGATGGGGGAATCAGCCTAGGGCAACTCTGGTATGCTCTCGAAAACTATAAATGAACGATCAATGCTCCTCTATCTTCATTACCCATATCTCTTCACTTTTTTTGCTGATAATCTCTTTGAGCCGCAATCCTTCAAAAGAAAAATCTCTTAGTTTTTTAAAGCTATCGATTTGATTTTCGGCAATTTGACGAAGAATTTTCCCCCTGTATGCCTTTGCCCAGTGGCTTACCACTTTGCCATTTTTGATAAATTTCATCTTCAAAGAAAAGTTTGGTTTGTAAAATTTTTCATAATATCCAGCCCTCAAATCTAAAATCTCTTCATCTTGTAGCAAGTTTTTGCAAAGTGGGGCGTACAATTTCTCTGGTTTTATATCCCCAACTGCTTCGCCTTGTTTTAATTTGTAAAAGGGAATCAAATCCTTTGCACATAGTGGACCAAAAAGATTTGAAAAAATAATAAGGTGCTCATCAATGAATTCTTGATAGAGCGGATGGAGAGAGTCGTAATCAAGATACTCATACGCAACACCGATGTATCTTCGAACAGCTTTGAGGGTAGGGGTATGAAAAATATCAACATCCAACAACTCTTTTGTACCGAAAAGTTTCAATACCGCCTCTTTGCTTCCATGTTTTACAATTTCATCATATTTTTGCAAAATCGTTTCTCTATCGATATTAAAACAAAACTGCATCTTTTGATGATCACCACCTGATCGTTTCGCTTCACTTGGAGCAAAAAGAATCTTCATTTTTCTCCTTTACACGCCGTTAATTTTTCAAACCCCTGCTTGGCTTTCAATTTAAGAGGCCATTTATATCCTTTTTCTATCGCTTTTTTGCCAATCCAACCCAGAATCCCACTGATTTGAAAACCAAAAGGAGTTACTATTATCGCATATTTTCCACCTAGAGCAATGGCTAGTCCACGCAGTCTGATATCGGCTCTTTGCAAAGGTTGGTTGGAAATGGCCTGAAGGATATTTTTAGCGGCAATTACTCCACTTTGCTCAGCACTTTGTGCTGTGGGAGGAATAAGATTTCCTTCTTTATCTTTTAAAACTGCCACATCACCTACAGCAAAGATATTTTTTTCTACTCGCAAATACTCATCAACGACCAAAAATCCTCTCGCATCTTTTGTATATTCAAGATTTTGAATAAAAGGTGAGGGCTCAATTCCTCCGGCAAATATGGCAAAATCAAAATCTATCGTTTCTCCACCACTAAGTATCGCCTTTTGTTCTGTAATTTCATTGACATATTGAGGAACTAAAGAAACACCTAATTGTCGCAACCTTTTTACAGCCTTATCGCGTGTTTTCTGATCAACTCCTTTTAGAATATGTTTCGAAAGAAGTTGGATTTCGATATTTCCACAACTCAGAGCATTTTCTTTTACATATTGGTTGAAATAACATCGCATTTCGGCTGCTATCTCTACCCCACTCAAACCCCCACCAATGACAATGACTCGAAAACTTCTTTTCGCTCTTTTTGGTTCAAGTCTTGCAAAGAGTTCCTCTTCAAAATACTGTTTTATATGAAGAGCCGCACGCAGACTTTTGACACCCAAAGAGTGTTTTCCTTTTTTCTCAAATCCTTGCAAAAACTTTGTCACGCTTCCAGTTGCAATAACGCAATAATCAAAAGGATAAGTCCCTTCTTTGCATACAACTTGATCTTCTTTGATAGCAACCGCTTCATCGTGGATAAAATGAAAATTTTTACCAAAACTGGCAACCAATGTTGGCAAATAGATAAAACTCTCTTGAATTGGGATTTTCGAAGCAACAAGATCGTAACTCTCCGTTTGAAGATAGTGATAGGTGTGTTGATCAATAAGTGTTACTTCAATATTTTGATCATTTCTTGCAAACTCTTCCAAAGCCTTTATCCCTCCGTATCCACCGCCTATGACAACCACTTTTCTCATACTATTTCCTTTAATTTTTCACAATCAAAATTGAACTTAAACTCAGCCTCTTTGAGATAATAGAAAAAGTTTTCCCTTTTTATCCCTCTATATTTTGGCAATAAATCTTCCAATATAGCTCCAAAAATCGTAAATAAGTCCGTTTTGACTATTTTTTTGTAACTTCGAGATCCGTAAAAAATTTTTAAACTCTTTGTAGTAAACTTCATTGAGTCCATCTTCTCTGAAATAGGGTTTAAATCTTGAAAGATCCGGCATTAAAAGATTATATATTTTTCCTCCATAATCGAATGTTAAAAAATTGTATCCATCAAAAATATCTTTTTTTGGATCTTTTGAGCTTTCCAAGTAGATATACTCTTCATATGCTTTTGTCTCTTGACGGTTCAAGTACTCCTCTTCCATAAAAGCCGCAATTTTCTTTCTAAACATTTCATAATAACTTTTAATAGTAACATAATTGTAACCGCTTCGTCTCATACATTCATTGACAGAGAGATCTTTGCAAAAACACTCAATTATTTTCTCTTTTCTTGCTATTTTTGCTGGACTAAACTTTCTTTTACATATTTTGCATTTTCTATTGCCATTACCAAGAAGATAAGTGGGTGCATTACAATAGATACATCGCATGTAGTCCCATTTTTATAGAAGATAATACCATTTTTATTTTTATTTTACCAAACTATCATATAATGATGAATAACTATTCACTTACAAAGGATAGAACAATGGATTCTTTGCCGCTTCTATTAATCTTTTGGTATGGGATATTACACGCTTTCGGTCCAGATCATCTTACAGCCATTACCGATTTTAGTATTGGTAAAAGCAAAAAGAAAACGATGCTAATCACACTCGCTTTTGCCGTAGGACATGGAGTATCTCTTTTTATCTTTGCAAAAATTTTACAGCATATCGATATCAGCGAAACTATTCTTGCATGGGGTGATTACGCCAGCTCAAGCGTAATTATTGCAATTGGTCTTTTCTTGCTTTTTATGGCATTGAGCGGTCGTATCAATGTAGGGTGGCACGAACATGACGGCAAAAAGCATATTCATATATGGTATGGCAAAAAACATAAGCATAGTGAGAAAAAACAAGTAACATCCGCTTTGACAGTTGGTACACTTATGGGTATAGGTGGTGTGCGAGGTATGCTGGTCACGCTGAGTGCTATCGCTCATCATGAAGTGAACTTGATGATGGTCGCTAGTTTTACGATTGGTGTAATGCTGGTCTTTTTAATGTTTGGGTATTTTATATCTTTAATCAATGAGAATCTACTTAAAACACAAAAAAATATACGGGTAGCGTTTGCTACGGCGGGAGTAATCTCGTTGATAGTTGGAACAAATATGTTTATCTAAGGAGTCAAAATGTGCAAAGATTGCGGATGTAGTATAACTGAACACCATCACCATCATGATCACAAACATGAGCTTCATACAAATCCCCAGTTGAGTGATACAAAAACGATTGAAGTGATTACAAAAATCTTGGATAAAAATGATCATGAAGCAGCCCACAACAGGGCTCATTTTGATAGAGCCGATGTTTTGGCAATCAATCTTATGAGTAGTCCAGGAAGTGGTAAGACAACCCTTCTAGAGAAGTTGGCTGAAATAGATAGATTCAAATTTGCAGTGATTGAAGGAGATTTGGAAACAAACAGGGATGCAGATCGCATCAGAGCAAAAGGGATTCAGGCTTACCAAATCACTACGGGAAGTGCATGTCATCTGGATGCTTTCATGGTGCATGATGGATTACATCATATAGATCTAAGTGATATTGATGTCTGCTTTATCGAAAATGTTGGCAATTTGGTTTGTCCTGCAAGTTATGATGTAGGGGCACATCTCAATATCGTTTTAGTCAGTGTTCCCGAAGGAGATGACAAGATAGAAAAGTATCCGGTGATGTTTCGACAAGCAGATCTTGTACTCATTACAAAAACCGATCTTTTGCCATACTTTGATTTTGACGTGCAAAAAGCCAAAGAGAGAGCAAGAAGACTCAAACCAAATGTTGATATTTTGGAAGTCTCTACAAAAGATGAAGAGTCTATAAAAAGAATGGCTCAGTGGATTATGTTTAAAAAGGAGATGCGCTGATGTGTCTATCCATTCCAAGCAAAGTTGTAAGCATCGATCAAAAAAAGTGTACGGCGATTGTGGATACATTGGGTGTGCAAAGAGAAGTTGGAATAGATTTTATCGCCGATGAAGTCAAAGTGGGTGATTTCGTACTTATTCATATCGGTTATGCTATGAATATCATCGATGAGGAGTATGCAAAAGAGTCCATAGCTTTGTATCAAGAGATTATTGAGAAGATGGAAGAGGCTGAAAAGAATCAGCTTATCAAGGAGAGTGACAACTGTCCAGGAGATGGTAGTGGAACTTAAAGATTTTTATGAAAAATTTCGTGACCCCAAAGCCATCAAAGCTTTATCAAAAGCAATCAATCAAGAAGCGCAAAAACTTGATCATCCTATCAATATCATGGAAGTATGCGGAGGACATACCCATACGATTATGAAGTATGGTCTCTTGCAGCTTTTGCCCAAAAATATTCGCTTCATCCATGGTCCAGGATGTCCGGTCTGCATCATGCCGAAAGAGCGGATCGATCATGCCTATATTTTGGCTATGCAAGAGGATGTAATTTTATGCACTCTTGGAGACATGATTAAAGTGCCAGGAAGCAGGGGGAGCTTGCAAGATGCAAGAAGCAAAGGAGCAGATGTCCGATTTGTATATAGCCCATTAGATGTATTGAAGATTGCAAAAGAGAATCCTACGAAAAAGATTATCTTTTTTGCTATCGGTTTTGAGACCACAACACCGATGACGGCAGCACTCATCGAGAATGCTTTAAAACAAAATATAAAAAATATTTTCTATCATATCAATCATGTTACGGTTCCAGAAGTGATGAGAGAACTAATTGATAGCCGTGATGAGCATATCGACAGCTACAACAACCAAATCGACGCGTTTTTGGGACCAAGCCATGTAAGCGTCATTACGGGAAGCAAGATCTATGAAGAGTTTCCAACGAAATACAAACGTCCTGTGGTTGTCGCTGGGTTTGAGCCAGTGGATGTAATGGAAGGCGTCTTGATGATTATTCGTCAATTTTTGGAAGATCGCTGTGAAGTAGAGATCCAATATAAAAGAAGTGTGAACCGTGATGGAAATCTCAATGCCCAAAAGTTGATTGAAAAATATTTTGAAAAAAGAGAACTTTTCAAGTGGCGGGGACTTGGAAATATCCCAAAAAGTGCGTGGAGATTAAAAGATGAGTATGAACATTTGGATGCTGAAAAGCTTTATAGCCTTCCTAAAGAGGAGATTGAGGATCACAAACTCTGTATCTGTGGTGATATTTTGCGTGGAATGGCAAAACCGACTGAGTGTCAGGTCTTTGGCACTGCCTGTACGCCACAAAAACCGCTTGGCAGTTGCATGGTAAGCAGTGAAGGAGCATGTGCTGCATACTATAAATATGGCAATCTTTTGCAGGAGGTACAATGAAAAAAGTTGTTACCCTTGCTATGGGCAATGGCGGGATAGAGAATATGGAACTCATTCAAAAAACGATTCAACGCCATTTAAAAAATGAATATCTTACAAAAGCTGAAGATGCCACACCTTTACCACCACTCGAAAACCCTGTTTTTACGACAGATTCATTTACCATTTCTCCTCTCTTTTTCCCTGGTGGAGATATCGGAAAACTAGCCATTGCCGGAGCTTGTAACGACTTGGCTATGATGGGAGCAAAACCAAAATTTCTAAGCCTTTCCTTTATCATAGAAGAGGGGTTTTTGCTGCGCGATTTGGAAAAAATCGTACGAAGTATGAAAAAAGAGCTTTCCATCAACGGTGCATGGATCGTAACGGGTGATACGAAGGTGGTTCCAAAAGGAAGTTGCGATGGAGTCTATATAAACGTCTCTGCCATTGGAGAAAGAGTCATCCACTCTTCACAAGAAAATATTGCAGTAGGAGACAAACTTTTAGTAAGCGGTGACATTGCAAGACATGGAGCTGCCATTTTTGCAGGTCGTGAAGGAATTGAGCTTTCGAACAGTATTGAAAGTGACTGTAAATCGTTGTGGCCAATTGTAGAAGAACTTATTGAAGCAGACATTGAGATTAAAGCTATGCGTGATGCAACGCGAGGAGGAGTTGCTGCAGTTTTGAACGAGTGGGCCATGGCAACCAATACAACAATGGAAATAGAAGAGGGCAGATTTAGTATTGATGAAGGGGTACGAGGAATATGCGAGATACTTGGTTTTGAGCCATTTGTTTTGGCAAATGAGGGAACTTTTGTATTGGTAGTTGAACAAAAAGATGCAAGAAAGGCTCAAGAGATTTTACAAAAACATAATCCTCATGCTGCGATCGTCGGAGAGGTGAGAGATTCCTATCCTGGGCGCGTAATTTTAGAAAGTGAATGGGGAACAAAACGGTTTTTGGATATGCCAACCGGGGAAATTTTGCCACGAATATGCTAAGAATACTTTTACTGTGTAACACATTTAATAGTTTGACGCAAAAAGTTTTTTGTCATCTTAAAGAGATAGGGTATGATGTAAGTGTAGAGTATGCTATTAATGACAAAACAGTAATAGAAGGTGCAAATCTTTTTGCTCCAGATCTCATTTTAGCCACCTATCTTACAAAAAAGATCCCAAAAGAAATTTTTACCAAATACCCGACCTTTATTATCCATCCTGGTCCCTTCGGAGATAGAGGTGCCTATGCACTCGATAATGCCATATTAAATAATATGAAAGAATGGGGCGTATCTATTTTGGAAGCTGATGAGGAGTTTGATGCAGGAGCCGTATGGGGACACAGAAACTTCTCTTTGCCCGAACATGCAACGAAAGGGTATCTCTATCGAACAGTAGTGAGCGATTTGGCTATCGAGCTAGTTGATGAGCTGATTGAGAAACTAAAATGTGAAAAAAAACCTTTGACAAATCCGAAAAAACCTTTGCATCCAAAAGTGACACAAAGCTCAAGAGCGATTGAATGGAACAAAGACTCTAGCGAAACGATCATACAAAAACTCAATGCATCCGATAACTATCCAGGTGTCAAAGATCGATTTTTTGATTGTGAAGTTTATCTTTTTGGAGCAGTAAAAGAGCAAACCGGGCTTGAGAAAAAAGAGGCAAAACCGAAAGAGATTTTGGCAAAAAGAGATGGTGCAGTTTTGGTTAAAACGATCGATGGTGCCGTTTGGATCCAGCAAATGACAGAGATAACAAATGGTATTCGACAAATCAAACTCCCCTCAACCTATGTCCTAAAAGATCGTCTTAAAGGGATCAAAGAAGAGCGCATTTCTTTGTATGTGGATCCAGATTTGCCGACATTTAAAGAGATTACCTTTTATCAAAAGCAAAATGTGGGCTTTTTGGCATTTGATTTCTATAATGGTGCCATGAGTAGCGAGCAGTGTATCCGTCTGAAATATGCGATAGAAACATTAAAAGATGAAATGGATGTTCTTGTTTTAATGGGTGGCGAGCAGTTTTTTAGCAATGGGATTCATTTGACGATTTTGGAAGATAGCAAAAAACAAGGTGAAGATGGCTGGAGCAACATCAACGCTATGAATAATCTCATTAAGACGATCCTTTTTAGCGATGATATCCTAACCATTACGGCATTTAGGGCAAATGCAGGCGCAGGGGGCGTATTTTTAGGGCTTGTGGGAGACTTTGTTTTTGCTAAAAGCGGCATCGTACTCAATCCCCACTATAAAACGATAGGCCTTAGCGGCAGTGAATATCATACTTATACACTACCACGAAGAGTTGGGAAAGAGACAGCACAGAAGCTTTTGGATGAAGCCTTGCCTATCAATGCTCAAGAAGCCAAAAGTATTGGTCTTATTGATGAAGTTTTCAAAGATTTTCAAGAGGTTGAATCTTTTGCTCTGCAACTAGCACAAGATGAAGAGAGATTTTATGAACTACGTGATCAAAAGAGAGACCGGCTAGAGCAGGATGAAGAGTATATTCAAGAGTGCGTAGAAAATGAACTTGAGAAAATGTATCCTCAGTTTCGGGATCCAAAAAGTGATTTTCACAAACTGCGCCACAATTTTGTCTATAAAATATGCCCAACCAAAACGCCTCTAAGAATTGCAAAACATAGGAGAAAAAATGCATGAGTATTCCATAGTGCAAAGCATGCTGGATTTAATTGAAGAGAACGCGAAAAAACATAACGCCACGAAAGTAGAAAGAGTCGTTATGAAAATTGGTGTCATGAGTGGCGTAGAAGCTCATCTTTTAAAAATTGCATTTGATACATTCAAAGAGGGTACACTTTGCAGCGATGCAGAGCTTGAGATGATCATTCAGCCAATTATTGCAAAATGCCGTACATGCAAAAAAGAGAGCCGGTTTGAAAAAAATGAGATATTTTATGAATGCAAACAATGTGGAGATGTAGATTTAGAGATTATCGATGGAGAAGATATGATTCTCATGCAACTTGACATGAGCTAAATTGAGACTACAACATAATACTTTCCCAAAAAAAATCGACATGTTTTTCAAAGATGGATGACAAAGCATTCGTCGGCATATTTTCCAAGCGAAAGAGGGTGATTTGCAGCCTATAGTAAAACAGTGGAGCGAAAAACTCTTGAGCAGTTACAATGGGATCGTTTGATCGTATAAGACCTTCTTGCATCATAATAAAAAAAGCGCTTGAGAGATTCTTGATATTCTCTTTAAAAAAGTGTTCAATGAATCCTTTACGTATTTCGCTACTTTTCATTAACTCTTGTAAAATAATTCGAAACAACTTTTCATGTTTTTGATCGAAACTGATCAGTTTGACTGTCGATACATACTCCAAAAGATATTTTTTTCCTTTTTTAGCATATTCACTTGGAGGCTTTTTTTCAAAAAAATCATCAAAAGGAGTAGTGAACAATTGTTTTACAATGGCTGAAAAGATCTCATTTTTGTTCGAAAAGTGGTTGTAAATCGCACTTTCTCGAATTCCGACCGCTTTTGCAATCATACGAACAGAAGCTTTTGAATAACCATGTTCTGCTATTAGATCAAGTGCTGCATCTAATATTTTTTGCTTGGTGTTTTTTTCTTTAATTTCCAAAGATTGCGTATTCATAGGCTCTCCGAAAGGTTAGTTAACAGTTGTTCATAACAAAATGAACAACTGTTAATATGATGATTAACAGATGTTCATATATATATTAACATATGTTCACTGAGAAATTTGATAGAATAGTATCGCACAAAACAAAAATAAAAGTTTGAAAATTATAGTTTTCAATACTAAATTAGTATTTCAACCGAAAATGGAATAGATAGATGAAATATCCACTTGATTTTAAAGACAATTTTGAAAATTCTCTTCGTTTTTGGATAGAACGCTATATCCGTTTCAAACTCACAACACTATCCAATCGACAAGTCAAGGATCAACAAAAACTTGCCAATATCATCCATTCACTGACCACAGGAACAAATTCTATTGAAAAACTTGGAGAGTTAGTAAAAGAAGCAAGAAACATAGGTCTTATTGGTGTCAATACATACTACAAACCTTTAGAAAAACTGTACAAACATCTACATACTTTGGGACTCGCATCTATGAAAGAGATAGATGAAGAGATGATAGTCGATTTTCTGGCCTCTTCTACTGCAGGTCTCAGTGATGCAACCAAAAAAAACTATCGTATTGCAATGATCAATTTTTTCGGTTACATTAATAAAAACAATGAAGACAAACATCTGTATGAAATTGAACTCAAAAACTGGGGCGGTCTGAGAGGAAAAGCGGGTCAAAAACTTCCTGTTTTTTTAAGTGAAGATGAGATAGTAAAGTTTTTGCATGCTATCGACACTTATCCCTTTCGACCTGATGTAGCTGCAAGAAACAGAGCGATCATTAAAATGATTCTTTATACTGGTATCCGTGTCTCAGAAGCCATTCATCTTCCTATAAAAAATGTGATTTTACAACATGATGTTTATCTACTAAAAATTATTGGCAAAGGGAATAAATCAAGAGTTGTCATGATAAAAGCGCAGAAAATTCAAAAGGATCTCGAAGAGTGGCTTGAAAAAAGAAACTGTGAAAAAGGGCTCCTCTTTTGCAATAAAAAAGGCGCTCCTCTCACCCAAGCTTATGTCAGTAGAATGGTTGAAAAGATCCTTTTAAGCTGCGGTATACGCAAAGAGAAAAACGGTGCGCACATGCTCAGGCATACTTTTGCTACACTATTGTACAATAAGAGTAAAGATTTGGTTTTGGTACAAGAGACATTGGGCCATGCCAGTTTGGATACATCAAGAATCTATACCCATTTTGATGAAGATAAACTTTACAAAGCCGCAAGTATTATGGACGAGTTAGAAAAGGAGTGATGATGGATATAAAAGAGTGCAGAAGTCTTGATGAAGTTCGAAAAGAAATCGATTCAATTGATGAAGAAATTGTACGATTAATTGCCAAGCGAAGCAAATATGTCAAAGAGGCTGCAAAATTTAAAGAGAGTGTTGAAGAGATCAAAAGCGATGAGAGAATCAATGATGTACTAAGTCATGTTCGCCATTTAGCAGGAAGTCTTGGCATATCGCCCAATCTTGTTGCAGATATCTTTCGAATCCTCATCGATAAAATGGTAGAAATGGAGATAGAAGAGTTCAAAAATGGTGGAGCCTACTGAGTCCCCTTTTTTTGATCAACTTCGATAAAGATCTCTACTCTATCATTTCGTCTGTTCAAAAGAGGATTATTCCATGTATAAATAGGCCTTGTATCTCCGTAACCTGCAATAAAAAAACGGGATGGATCGATCCCTTGCTTCATCAAATAAAAAGCAACCGCCTCGGCTCGTTTTATACTTAGATCCCAAGCATCGACGATATCTGGAGGAAGCTGTGAAGTATCTTTTATAGTTGCATACCCATGGACTTTTATGTAGAATTTTTGATTCTTGGGCAATTTTTTCAAAACTTGAGCAATCTCCTTGAGAGTCTGCTTTGCTTTTTCTGTCAATTGATAGGATGTATCTTTAAAAACGATATCATTAAAAAGCCGTATCATCACATATTTTGTTGTAATACTCAGCTGATATGCATGTGGAGGAAGGATTCGTTTGATCCTTTTTTTGACTTTTTTGACAACATTGGTTGAAAAGGGAACGATTGGAGGAACAACACTGATACGGATAGGTTTATAATTTGGCTCTCCTTGAAAATAGGAGAGAAATTTTAACGCTTTTGTCACATCCACTGTACTCATTGCATACAGCAATATAAAAAAAGTCAACAGCAGTGACATTAAATCACCGAAGCTTACAAGCCAACCGGGGATACTTGGACACTCTTCTGGCTTTTTCTTCGGCATATTCCTCTCCTATATTCCGACTAAATCAACGATAAATTCTACACGCCTGTTTTTCGCTCTGCCCTGAGGTGTATTATTTGGGGCAATTGGATCATACTCCCCTCTTCCTTCAGCAGTCAAAAAACGCTTATCGTACCCGCAACTGACAAAGAGACGTAAAATATTGATCGCTCTATAGATAGAAAGTTCCCAATTGTTTTTGAATTCAGCAGAATGAATAGGTTGGTTATCCGTATAGCCTATGATTTTTATCCGAAAACCACTCTCTTTGAATCGTTTGCAAAACTCCATGAAATATTGAGCGGCCTCTTTTGTCGGATAGGCACTTCCTGGCAAAAAAAGATTATCTGCATTGACTCGAAGAAGTACCTTATTGCCATGATCAACGACTTCAGCTGCGATTCCTGCTTTTTGGAGCAAAGCTTTGATCTCATTCAAAGCTTTTATCACACGTTTTTTCTTTTTGAGTTTAGGGTACATATGTGGAAAATTGAGTTCAACTTTATTTTTTATCAAGGATCTTGCTTCTTTGGTCAAGGATCTTCCACCAAAAGCCTCTGTGAGGCCTCGTATGGATTGATAAAATTTTTCAACCGATACAGTACTCATAGAGTATAGAAGAATAAAAAAGGTAAGCAGCAAAGACATCAAGTCACCGAAACTCACCAACCATCCAGGAATACTGGCGCATTCCTGTTTTTTCTTCTTAGCCATTTCTTATCCTGTTACTTCAACACCAAACAAAGCAGCAAGTTGCTGTTGCAGTGTATTGGGATTGACTCCTTTTTCAATGCTTTTGATTGTCAGAATATAAGACTCTTTATAGAGTAAAAGTAGATCTTTATAATACTTCAGTTTTTTTGCCACAGGAATACATAAAATGTTTGCCAAAATCGCACCATACAATGTTGTAATCATCGCAACAGCCATACCTGGACCAAGTGCAGCAGGATCTGAAAGGTTTTGAAGCATCTGAATAAGTCCGATTAGTGTTCCAATCATACCAAGTGCTGGGAAAAGTTCGCCAAGGGAATCCCATACTTTTATCTCTGTGTCAAGTTGAGAATCCTCTTGTGCTATCGCATTTTCGAAATTGGCCTCAATATCTTCAATATTTTGACCATCGATGAGCATTCTCATGAGGTTTCCCAAGATCTTGTCTCGTTCATAAAATTGTTCAATATCTCCTTCTAAGGCCAAAATCCCTTCTTTTCTTGCCTTTTTCGTCGCATCTACCAAAAAATCGATCAAATCGAGAGGCTCAGGAGTTGTTGGTTTAAATACTTTTTTTATCGCTTTGACGCCATTGAGAAAATCTTTTAAAGGAAAGGCTGCTAATGCTGCGGCAAATCCACCACCGATAACGATTAAAATAGAAGGACCGTTGATAAAAGCACCGGGACTTCCACCTAGTACTATCGAGATAATAACAAGAGCCCAAGCACCGCCAAGACCAATCAGTGTACCTAAATCCATGGATTGCGTCCTATTGTTTATTATTCTATGAACGTTACTATATTATCGGATTTTAGGTAGATTCTTTTAGCAAGAGATATATTTTTTCAAGAGCTTGCATCATCTCTTCGAAGTCTGGGAAAAAAATTCCCTTTCTTTGACCACTTTTTGAAATAAAAATGAGTTCATAACCTTTCAGTTGTACTTCATTTTTCTTCTCTTCAAACCACTCTAACGATACAGAGGTCTCTATACCTTCATGCTCTATGACGGCACTTGGATATACTCTGGCAATATCTTTGAGTTCGATACCTTCAGGAAGAATCAATTTGGTTCTTTCTCTATAATCTCTCTACAGGTAATACAATATTTCGCAAATGGTTTAATTTTGAGCCGAAGCGGTTTAATATTTTCACCACACATTTCACAAATTCCATATTCGCCGTTTTCGATCTTTTTCAAAGCATACTCTATCTCTTCAAGTTCCTTTTGCTGCTGCTCTTGAATAGCCTGTTCGATGAGATTGTCCGTACACAAAGCAGCATAATCTCCTTCATCATTGATCTCTATATTTTTCAAATCTTCAATATCTTCTGTAGTAACTTTGATATTTTTAATGATCTGCTCTTTTCGTTCTAAAAGTAACATTTGAAAATACTTAATATCCATGTTTTCTACCCTTTCCCAAATTTTGCGAAATTCTATCATATTAATCTTGCTAATAAGTTTAAACCAAAATAAAAGAATAAGATATAATACGGAAAATCTAAAAGGAGCAGATTATGGGACTAAAAGAACAGTTACAACAAGACTTGAAAGAAGCGATGAAAAGCAAAGACACTTTCAAACGAGATACCATTCGATTTTTGATGAGCGCTATTAAACAGGTAGAAGTGGATACCAGAAAAGAATTGAGCGATGAAGATGTTATCAAAATCATCCAAAAAAGTGTAAAACAGCGTGAAGAGGCTGCTTCTCAATACAAAGAGGGAGGAAGAGAAGATCTTTATGAAAAAGAGATGAAAGAGGCTGAAATGCTCAAAAATTATCTCCCAAAACAGCTGAGTGACGATGAGCTTGAGAGTGAACTCAAAAAGATTATCGAGGAAGTGGGTGCCACATCAATGAAAGATATGGGAAAAATCATGGGAGTTGCAACAAAAAGACTCGCCGGACGCGCCGATGGAAAGAGAATCAACCAAATGGTAAAAAAGATTCTTGGGTAATTTTAAATTCTAAAATCGAGAATTAGGAATGTGGAATTGGTAACTTTTTAATGTTCAAATAACCTAATTCCTCGTTCCCGATTCCTGATTACTTTCCTTTAATTTCTTGAACTGCCTTTGCAATATCGTTTTGTCTCATAAAATACTCTCCAATCAAAAAGGCATCTACCCCTAATTTGTTTAATTCCACAACCTGTTCATGGGAATGAATGCCGCTTTCAGCAACGATTATTTTCCCATTTGGAATAAGGGGAATGAGCTTTTCACTCAAACTCATATCCATTTCGAATGTTTCTAGATTCCTGTGATTGATACCGATAATATTGGCCCCTGCAAAAATCGCTTTGATCAAATCCGCTTTATCATGAATCTCTACAAGTGCTTCCATGCCCAAATGCCAGGTATACTCTAACAACTCTTTGAGTTCTTTTCTGCTGAGCGCTTTTGCTATCAATAAAACAAAATCGGCACCATATACCAGCGCTTCCACCAACTGATATTTATCGATGATAAAATCTTTTCGAAGAAGCGGCATGGGTACATAGCGTCTAATTTGTGTAAGGTATTCGATATTTCCTTGAAAATAGTGTGGTTCAGTCAATACAGAAACTGCATTTGCCCCGCCCTTTTCATACTCTTTAGCAATTGCGATTGGATCGAAATCCTCCCGGATGACTCCTTTGCTAGGACTGGCTTTTTTCACTTCCGCAATGATCTTATACGGATCGTCTGGCGTACTTTTGAGTGCCTCTTCCACAGGTCTTGGAACAAATGGATTGTACGCAAGACTTCTGCCAAGCCACTCCAAAGGATACTCTTTCTTTCGCTTTTCAAGATCAGCTTTCGTTTTTTTAATAATTTCGTCCAAAATCAAGGTCTCTTTCCTTTTACACATTTTTGGATAGTTTTGAGATGATATTCTACCTCAGGCTCTTTTAAACCAAAATCATAATAGACTTTTTTCATTATTTTCAATGCTTCCTTGCACTTGCCTATTTTATAATATCCCCACGCCAAAGAGTCCAAAAAATAGGGAGAATTCGGATTAGACTCCAGAGCCTTTTGGACAAGTTTTATACCCCTATGAATATTGAAATCATGGTCAATGTAAAGGTATCCCAAAAAATTGTAATAGATCGGATTTTTCACATATTTCAAAGCTCTTTCCATTTTTTGCGCCACATCTTTGAGCAGATCCCTGTTCTTTTCTGACGCACTTTCATACTCAAAAATCGCAGCATCGGCAAGATACTTGTAATTATTTGTTTCGTGAAAAAGTTCGTTTGCCAGCTGATAGGCTTCTTTATACGACTTTTTCATTCTATACAAATCTAAAAGCAACTTTTTCATTTCTGTTTTCTTCGCCCATGCAATTGCTTCGTTAATTCTGTTTTGATAGACAAGAAACTCAATTACTTTTTTGGCATATTGAGGGTCTTTATATGTTTCATAGAGTCGTTTATATACAGAAATCATACCATCGATATTATTTTGGAGGCCATAAAAGGATGCAAGAGAGTGACAGACATGTTTGCTGCATCCATAAATACGCATGTGGGTCTCAAGGTATGCAATCGCTTCTCTCTTTTTTCCGAGATAGAAATACATTATATATGCCATAGTTGAGAGAGTTGTTGCAGATGGTTTGAGAGCATAGGCACTTTTGTAATATTTTAAAGCGAGTTCATACCGTTTTTGCGTTAAATAGATAGAAGCCAACAACTCATAGGTTTGTGGACTTTTTTTAAGTTTTATCGCCTCTTTCACAAATTTTTCTGCTTGCATTAGATCTTTTTTTTGTATGTACAATACCGCTGCCAATTCATAAAATCTTGACTCTTTCGGATAGAGTTTCATCCCTTTATGTGCATATTTCAATGCTTTGTCAAATCGTTTGGCACGATAGTAGTTTTCAATCGTTTTGATCAAAAAAAGTTTGGCACCTGTCATTTTGTACAGTTTTTCATACATCGACGCTGCAGGTACAAAATATCCATTTGATTCTAAAAAAGCTGTCTGTATGAGCAGTCCATCGATTTTAGCACTGTTATTTATTTTCGGCGATTTTAAGCTACATCCACTCCAAAACAGTAAAACGATTAAGAGTGTAAGATAATACCTTTGCATTCTTGACAAACCTCTTGTAAATTTTCTTTCTCTTTATACCGATCCCAGAAAGGATAGGTACGACACTGCATAGGTCGTACCGGATAGATAGTACAACCTTTCCCCTCATCAAAAAAGAGACAAAAATATTCATTGTTTCTTTTTAGCTCTTTTAAAGAGTAGCGATAACCAACTTTTACCAGATACTCTTTTTTGAACTGCTCGTTTTCTATTCCTAAAAAATCGCTGATTTGGGCTATCTCTTTTGAACTGACCCAAATATATCCACTTTCGCCTCTACAGCAAGCTCCATTACAACTGGCACACGCATTTTGATCAAAACGGAACGCAAAACCCTCTTTTTCTATGATAGATCGCATTTTATACTGTGTACTCCCACTTTTTTAAATATTTTTTTTGTCTCTTGTGTATATTTCCCGTCCTCTCCAAAAACGATAAGGGGCGGAAGAATACTGCAAAGCGATTTTGAACTTTTTCTCGCATGCATTATAACCAGTGATGCATTTTTATCTTTTTTTGGATGAATATATTTCATTGTCTCAATCGTAAATTTATAAAAATGAAGCAGTGTCATTATGGATTGTATCTGCTTCGCATCATAACAAAATATGACTGAACCCCTGGGTTTGAGCAAGGAATTGGCTTTTTTCAAAAATTTGTCCAGCGGAAGATGCCCCGCATACCGAGCGGTATCTATCATCTCGTTTTTGCTTCTAAGAACCTCTGTATGATAAAAAGGAGGATTGGATACGATCCAGTCAAACCGTTTCTCAAAGACCATATGCAAAAAATTTCCAAAATAGATGTTGATATCCTTTTTATTTGCTTGCGCATTGATATTGGCTATCTTTACAAAATGCTCCTGCACTTCTATGGCATTAACACTTGCTTTTGGATAGTCTCTTTTAATAAGCAGTGCCAAAATTCCGGATCCGGTACCTACATCGAGCACTTCTCCTTTAATTTCGAAATACCGTATAAAATCGTATAGAAAAATCGTATCGCTATTGTAACAGTATCCCTCACTGGGCTGATAAATAACCATTCTTCTCCTTTATTGCTATAATTTTACCTAAAAAAGGATAATCGATGATTATCATTCCAGCAAGACTTGCTTCAACAAGATTTTCTCGCAAAGTCCTCCACCCTATCAATGGCATACCTATGATTATTCATACAGCACAGCGTGCTTCGCAAGTGGATGAAGTTGTTATAGCAACCGACAGTGAAGAGGTTATGAAAATTGCCAAGCAGTATGGGTTTGATGCTGTTTTGACAAGCGAGACGCATGAGAGTGGAACCGATAGGGTCAATGAAGCGGCAACTCTTTTAGGCCTTGATGCAAAAGAGATCATCATAAACGTCCAAGCAGATGAGCCTTTGATTGAACCGCAAGTTATTAAAAAAGTGAAAGAACTTACTATAAAACATACAAAATCATGCGAAATTATGCTTTGCAGTGCGTATAAAAAAATATCTTTCGATGCAACCAATGATCCCAACAGTGTCAAAGTGGTTCTTGATGCAAGCGATAAAGCACTCTATTTTTCAAGAAGCCAAATTCCTTATCCGCGAAGCGATGTCAAAACCATAAATATTCATCTTGGAATCTATGGATATACAAAAGAGATGCTGCAAAAATTTTGTACCCTACCCACTGCTCCATTGGAACAGATTGAAAAACTGGAACAACTCAGAGCATTGTATCACGGATACCGTATAGCTATGGTTGAGGTAACTTCGCAAAGTATCGGTATCGATACGCCAGAAGATCTCAAAAAGATCAATGCATCTTTTTTCGAATAATCTCCTGGGCTTTTGCCCGAATCTCCTTTTTACTCATCTGTTTGATCGTTTTTTCCCTTTCTTGAGGCTTTCTGTTTTCTTTCAAACTCTTCTGTTTCCCAAACGTTCTCTTTGCCAAAAAAACGATATATAAAAAGATCACAAAATATACAGACCATTTAACGAAGAAAATAGCCCCCAATACATCGGTTTTTTTAACATTTTGAAGATAAGAAAATAGATCTCGATAAAAAAACTCGATCACCAAAACAGTCAAAAGAAGGACGAAGATTTTGTACAGAAAAGCCCTATACCTGTAAATCTGTGTCCAAACAAAAGCAGATTTAATTTGACGAAACATTGTTTATCCTAAAAAAGAGAAAGTCCCAAAGCCGCAAGTAAGGCGATAAGGCCTTTTGCTTTGAGTTCATCATAGAGTTTGAGATGTTCATCTGCATAGATAATTTCAAGCTCTTCTTGGGTAAACTCCTCTTTTTTAAGATGGTGTTGCGTTAAGCGGGCTTGAACTCGAAGCTCCACTCTTTTCTCAATTGCTTCTTTTGCCTTTGTCTGCAGGTGTTTTGGGATTTTTTGTAAAAATTTCATAGCATGGACTCTTTTCTATTTGTCAGTTTTTGAAGATAGTCGCTGATATTAATAAGACTCAATGTAACCAAAAAAATCATAAGTCCGGGGAAAAAACTGACCCACCAGGCGATATCAATTACCTCTTTCCCTTCGCTCAAAATCGATCCCCAACTCATTTCGGGAGGCAAAACGCCAAGGCCCAAAAAGCTAAGACCCGACTCTGCCAAAATAGCTCCTCCAACCCCAAACGTAAAAGAGATGAAAAAAATTGGTGCAATAAGTGGAGTAAAATATTTTAATATTATTTTATATGAATGAACTTTCGCTATTTGCAAAATTTTTGTAAACGGTTTTTTCGCTATGGCAAAACTTTCGCTTCGTATCATCCTTGCCGTACCCATCCAACCCGTCAAAGAGATGACGATGATTAAAACAAGCGCAGAAGCCTGGATATAACTCACAAGTGCCAAGAGAAGAAAAAATGTAGGAAAGGTTAAGAAAAGATCTACAATTATCACAAAAGATTTATCTATAAAACCTCGAAAATATCCCGCACTCACTCCTGCTATCAGACCAATAAACGAAGAGATCACTGCACTTCCTACACCTATTATTAAAGAGTTCTGTCCACCTTTTATGACCCTTGCCAACAGATCCCGCCCCAATCTATCGGTTCCAAACGGATGATCCATCGACGGAGGAAGCAAAATGGCATTTTTATTTAAAAGATAAGGATCTGCAGAATAGACAAATCCACCAAAAAAGACCAAGATGACGATAGCTACAAGTATAGAAATGCTAAAAAATGGTAGTTTTTTCATTGATAAAAACTTAATGAACTCTTTCCATATTTTTTCGTTTTTTCTTTGTTGTATTTTCCAAGCGAGTTCCCAAAATCGTGAGTGCTCATATGCTCGATGATGATAGATTCTACAACCTCTTTAGGAATCTTTTTGATAGTTTGGGCGACTTCATCATAAATATCCTCATATCCTTCACGGATACTGAATGGCGGATCGAAATAAAAATAGGCTTTCTCTTTGTTTCTCTTTAACTCCTCAATGATATCCCAAAGAAGTTCAAATGCATCGCCATATCGAACCAAACATGAAGACTCATCACAGTTTTGTACATTTTTTTTCAAAACTTTGTATGAATCTCTGTTCTTTTCGATAAAATAGACCCTTTTTGCTCCACGGCTCAACGCTTCCAAACCCACACTGCCACTTCCACCAAATACTTCTACAAAATTTTTGTCAACAATATCAAATTGCAAAATATTAAACAGCGCTTCGCGTAAAATGTTTTTGGAACTTCTCGTTACCTCTTTTTGGGGTAGAAGAAGCTTTTTTCCTTTATATTTTCCGCCAATGATACGTGTTGAAAGCTCTTTTTTCATCTTTGTTCCTTTAGCAAAATTTTATCATAAAGATTTTTTGGATAAAATTGTAAAAACTTTATACAAAGGGTGTCAATGACAAAAAAAGTAAACAAAGTTGTTTTGGCATATAGCGGAGGTTTAGATACTTCCGTCATTTTAAAATGGCTGCAAGAGACATACAATTGTGAAGTCGTTACGTTTACTGCCGATATCGGTCAGGGTGAAGAGGTGGAACCAGCCAGGGAAAAAGCACTCAAGCTTGGGATAAAACCGGAAAATATCTTTATCGAAGATCTGAAAGAGGAGTTTGTTCGAGATTATGTTTTTCCAATGTTTCGCGCCAATGCCATCTATGAAGGAGAGTATCTTCTTGGCACTTCCATCGCACGACCTCTCATTGCAAAAAGACAGATCGAAATCGCTCAACAAGTGGGTGCCGATGCAGTAGCACACGGTGCCACAGGAAAAGGAAACGATCAAGTACGATTTGAAATCGCTTATCTCTCTTTAAATCCAGATATCACAGTAATAGCACCATGGAGAGAATGGGATCTCAATTCTCGTGAAAAACTTCTGAAATTTGCTGAAGAACATGGGATTCCTATCGAGAAACATGGCAAAAAGAGTCCCTACTCCATGGATGCAAACTTGCTCCATATCTCATACGAAGGCGGGATTTTGGAAGATCCGTGGGCAGAACCAGAAGAGGATATGTGGCGATGGACAAATTCCATCGAAAATGCTCCAAATGAACCAGAATATATCACCATCGATTTTGAAAAAGGCGATCCGGTCGCAATCAATGGCGAACCTTTGAGTCCGGCAAAACTTTTAGAAGCACTGAACGAATACGGGAAGAAGCATGGAATCGGCAGAATCGACATTGTAGAAAACCGATTTGTAGGTATGAAAAGCAGAGGATGCTATGAGACACCAGGCGGTACTATTTTGCTCAAAGCCCACAGAGCCATAGAGAGCATTACATTAGATAGAGAAGAGGCACATGAGAAAGACAAACTGATGCCAAAATATGCAGAACTCATCTATAACGGATTTTGGTTTAGCCCTGAGCGAGAAATGATGCAAGCAGCTATCGATAAAACGCAAGAAAATGTGAATGGTACAGTACGACTGAAACTATATAAAGGGAATGTTTTTGTGGTTGGAAGAAAATCTCCAAACTCTTTATTCGCACCAGAATTCAGCACATTCGAAGAGGATGAAGTCTACAACCAAAAAGACGCTCAAGGTTTTATCAAATTGAATGCATTGCGGTTTATTATCGAAGGTCATGTAAGGAGAAAAAAATGAAAGTATTACTTATCAAAGATGTAAAAAATCTAGGTAAAGCTGGAGAAGTCAAAGAAGTCAAAGATGGATATGGGAAGAATTTTTTGATTGCACGCGGATTTGCCAAATTAGCCACTCCAGATGTAATTGAGGCATGGGAGAAAGAACAAGCGAAAAAAGCCCAAGAAGAAGCAGCTGAGATAGAAAAGCTCAAACAGCTCAAAGAAAAAATCGAATCTACAAAACTTATTATCAAACATAAAGCTGGGGCCAACGGGGCGCTTTTTGGGGCCATTACAAATAAAGAAGTAGCTGAAGAACTGAAAAAACAGGGCATAGAAATCGATAAAAAACATATCGATATTCATCCGCCTATCAAGCAAACAGGTGAGTATGAGGTGGATGTAAAGCTTGGACATGGCATCCATGCAAAATTAGACCTTGTGGTAGAGGCCGAATAATGTTTGAAGCCACAACGATACTTGGCTATAAAGGTGACGGAATTGCCGTCATTGGAGGCGATGGACAGGTAACTTTTGGAAATACCGTCTTAAAAGGCAACGCCACCAAAATAAGGACACTCTACAACGGACAGATCTTAGCCGGATTTGCTGGGAGCACTGCAGATGCTTTTAATCTTTTTGATATGTTTGAAAAGATCTTAGAAAACAAAAAAGGCGATTTACTTAAAAGCGTTATTGAGTTTTCCAAAGAGTGGAGAAAAGATAGATATTTGCGACGGCTTGAAGCAATGATGATCGTACTCAATACAAAACATATCTTCATCCTCAGCGGTACGGGAGATGTAGTTGAGCCGGAAGATGGCAAAATTGCTGCCATCGGAAGTGGAGGAAATTTTGCACTTTCAGCTGCACGAGCACTCGACAAACACGCCAATCTTGATGCAAAGACACTTGTGGAAGAGTCTTTAAAAATTGCGGGAGAACTCTGCATCTATACCAATACAAATATTAAACTCTTAACCTTGGAGGAGTAATGGATTTAACACCAAAAGAGATAGTTTCCTATCTTGACGAATATATTATAGGCCAAAAAGATGCAAAAAAAGTCATTGCTATCGCTTTACGAAACAGGTATCGTCGCATGCAGCTTCCCAAAGAGATGCAAGATGAAATTACTCCTAAAAATATCTTAATGATCGGAAGCACCGGAGTTGGGAAAACTGAAATTGCCAGACGCCTTGCAAAAAGTCTTGATCTTCCTTTTGTCAAAGTCGAGGCCAGCAAATATACTGAAGTAGGCTTTGTTGGACGTGATGTGGAGTCGATGGTACGAGATCTTGTAGCAAATGCTATCGTTTTAGTCAAAGAGATTTATAAAGAGAAAAATGCCAAAGATATTGAAGAGTATGTAACAAAAAAAATTTTGGAAAAACTACTGCCTCCTCTTCCTAAGATGGCGAGCGAAGAGAAAAAGAGCGAATATCAAAAAAGCTATGAAAAGATGAAAGAGCGTCTTGAAAAAGGGGAACTGGACAATCTCAAAATTGAAATAGAACTCCCGAAACACTCCGTAAGTCTAGAAGATACAAACTTACCACCCGAACTTGCCCACGCACAAGAGTCCATTGCAAAAATTTTTACATTGGGTCTCAATAAAGAAAAGATAAAAAAAGAAGTAAGTGTCAAAGAGGCAAAAGAGTTACTGAAAAACGAAGCAAGTGAAGCACTGCTTGATATGGAGCAGATCAAGCAAGAAGCACTCAAAAAGGCTCAAGAAGAGGGAATTATCTTTATCGATGAAATTGACAAAGTTGCTGTATCAAGCTCCTCGCAGGGGAGACAAGACCCAAGCAAAGAGGGAGTCCAACGAGATCTTTTGCCGATTGTCGAAGGAAGTACAGTCAGTACAAAATGGGGACCAATCAAAACAGATCACATTCTTTTCATTGCTGCCGGAGCGTTTCATCTGAGTAAACCAAGTGATCTTATTCCGGAGCTGCAAGGCCGTTTTCCGCTTCGGGTAGAACTCGATTCACTCGATGAAGATGCCCTATACAAAATACTCACAATGACCAAAAACTCTCTTATCAAACAGTATCAAGCCCTTTTGGCTGTTGAAGGTGTCAAACTGGAATTTACCGATGATGCACTTCGCGCTATCGCCAAATATGCCCATAGTGCCAATCAAAAAATAGAAGATATCGGCGCAAGAAGGCTTCATACCGTTATAGAAAACCTACTTGAAGAGATAAGTTTTGAAGCAGACGAACATAAAGGCGAAACGATTACCATCGATAAAGCATATGTTGATGAGAAACTAGGTGAAGTCGTTGCAAACGAAGACTTAGCAAAATATATCCTATAAGGCAAAAGATGTCCGAGACCAGATCTGGCTTTGTTGCCCTTATTGGGCGACCAAACGCTGGGAAAAGTACACTTCTTAATTGGCTACTTGGCGAAAAAATCGCCATGGTAAGCCATAAAGCACAGGCTACGAGAAAAAGGCTGTATGCTATTGTTATGCATGGAGACGACCAAATTATTTTCATCGATACGCCAGGCCTCCATGAAAAAGAGAGGCTTCTCAATAAATTTATGCTTGAAGAGGCCATCAAGGCGATAGGAGATTGTGATCTTATCCTTTTTTTGGCTCCTGTAACTGATCCGATAACCTACTACGAAAAATTTTTAGAACTTGCAAAAAAGAGACCACATATAGTCGTTTTAACAAAAATTGATATGGTCAGTAATGAAAAATTACTGCAAAAAATAGCCGAATATCAAAAGTTTCAGAATCAATTTTTAGAACTTGTACCGGTTTCAGTAAAAAAAGATATCGGCAAAAAAGATCTTTTGGATACAATCGTGCGGTATCTTCCAAAACACCCTTACTATTACGATCCAGAACTCCTTACAACTGAAAACATCAAAGATATCTACAAAGAGCTTATCAGAGAAGCGATTTTTGAAAATGTAAGTGATGAAATTCCTTATGAAAGCGATGTAATTATTGAAAAAATCGAGGAGTCCCCTACTTTAGACAAAGTCTATGCTATGATCATAGTGGAAAAACCTTCACAAAAAGGTATCCTCATAGGAAAACAAGGGACAACGTTGAAACGAATCGGAAAAGATGCCAGAAAACTGATGGAAGAGTTCAGCCAAAAGAAAATCTTTCTTAATCTTTTTGTCGTTGTCAAAAAAGGATGGACAAAAAATAAAAAAGATCTTGAAACAATCGGCTACAAATTGTAGCATTTCCATACTAATTCTTTATAATTATGTCAACTTTAAGAGTTTTATAGTTACGATATATTTAAAGAAAGTTAGGAAATAGCGTTATGGAAAGAAAAGAGTATAAAAAGATTGTAGGGATAGATCCTTATTTCCGAAAATATTTCGTTTTTGATAACCATAAAAACGAAATAAGACTATACAATGATGTACGAACTTCTAAAAATGATATCCATACTTCCTATTTTCTGACAAAAGATACCATCATCTCAAATATAAAAGTCAGTCGAAATGTCCCTCAAGAGGATCTTGAAGATATTTTGACAACAAAAGCATATGATGAACTAGAACTCGATCCTACGGCAGAGTACAAAATCTCCTTTTTGGAACTACCCACCGATTTACATAGCAAAGAGAGAGAATTTCAGCTGTTTATTACAGAATATGCCACACTTCATGATACATACGATGAATATATTGAAAAACTTGGTTATTTAGATTTTATTTTTCCAGTCCCGTACTTATTAAAAACACTATATACAAAAGAGATTCTTGTCGATTATGAAACCCATCTTTTTATCTATTTTCAAAACAGTGACGCATTTTTAACGATTTATAAAAATGGCCATTTTGTATATACAAAGTCATTAAAATTTTCATTTGCATATATGGCAGAACGACTTACGGAACTCAAAGGCTCAGAAGTCACAATTGAAGAGCTCATTGCAAATCTAAGTACCTACGGCCTACGCCTTTCGGATTACGAAGAGTTGCAATACTATATGCAAATTTTTAGTGAACTATTTATGCATATTAATGACATTCTAATCTACGCCAAAAAGTCATTTGACATAGAGAATATTGACAAGATTTTTATCAGTTCCGATATTGGCCTTATACAAGGTATCGAAGAGTATGCCCAAACTTATTTAGGACAGAAAGCTTACGATTTCGATTTTGATTACGGAATCCACGTTGCAGATCCGTCAGTAACGCATATACATCTTCTCACTGTTCTGACAACTCAAGATTGCCTCGAAGAAGAGGAAGAGTGTGTCAACTTTACTATTTTTGAGCGGCCTCCAGCATTGTGGAAACGTCCAAGTGGTAAGCTCATTATGGCTATTGCGGCTTCTTTGGTTTTAGGCTTTTCATATCCTATTTACAACTATTCCATGGCCTACAAATATCAAATAGAAAAGCTCCTTTTACAAAAAAAATATGCCAAAATTCATGCTAAAAGAGTATCATTAGAAAGTCAAATTAATCATATAAAAAACGAAATCAAAAAAGTTGATCAACAGATACAAGCAGTGACAAGACATTTGCATGAAAAAGAGCAATCACTAAAACGTATCTTTGATAAAAAAGTTCATTACAGCATGAAAGCTGTTACAATAGCAGACTTCGCTCAAAATATCAAAAAACATAAACTTCATCTCCTAGAACTCAATAATACAAATAAAGAGTTCAATCTACTGGTCACAGCAGCTGACGACAAGCGCATCACGGAATTCATAAAAGATATTACAAATAACGCATCTTCAAAATACGACATAACTACAAAAGATATCAACAAAACAAAAGGACTCTATATGAGCTCCTTGAAGGTGAAGAGCAGATGAGTACATTGCTTCAAAAGATCGACTCCTATTTTTCACAAAAGAGTGAATTTGAAAAACTAGCCTATTATTCGCTTATTTTTCTTATTATAGTTTTTATTGCAAATGAATATATTCTTCCCCTTTCAAAAAAGAAACTTACTCAAGAAAAGAATGCAAAAGAAGCAATAGAACAAAAACTCAATATGGATAAAGCGTATATAGCGTCCATTTCTCGAAATGGTGATGAAACCTATTTTATTAAGAAGTTATTGAAAGAAAAACAGCAAAAGAAAGAGAAACTTGCTGCCTTGTTAGATGAAAAAAGTTATCTCAGTATGAAACTCAAAGAGCTTACTCCGCTTTTATATAATAAGAAAAAATGGGCTTCTTTTTTGGATTCCATCACTGCTAAAGCTAATAAATACAAAATAGATGTGGAATATATCGCTAATGAATTTATCCAAAATACAAAAGAGTTTGGTCATGTACTTGAAATAGAGGTAGACGCCAAAGGGAATTTTAAAAATATTCTTGCTTTTCTTAATTCTCTCGAAGAGAGCGATCTCGTTACAGACATTTATGAAATTTCAATGAAGGGTAAATCGCCTATTCAACTCCATTTTAAGGTATCGGTATGGGGAATAAACTATTAATCACACTGCTTTTTACATTGGCACTATTAGCAAATTCTCAATTTAAGGGAATTGATGATCTTATTGTAAAAATAAAACAAAAACGTGTTGGTCTGTCACCTATTGTAATCAACAACATCCCCAATCCCTTTGTAGACGAAAAAAAATTGAATCAGTTGGCAAAAAAAAATAAAATCCTTACAAAAAGAAGACATATATTAAGATTGTATGCCATTTTCCAGGATAGAGCAAAAATCAATGGACGTTGGTATACGATAGGAAGCAAAATCGGATCGTATACGATAAGATCCATAAAGCCGGATAAAGGAGTGGTCTATCTTTTATCCAAACATAGAACCGTACGCCTTTATCTGCAAAAGAAAAAATCTAAAAATATTATTATACGAACCAAAAAAGGATCATAAATGAAAAAGAGTCTTCTTTTTTTACTTCTTACAATCACACTACTGTTTGCATCCAATCGATGTAATGAAAAACTGTTTAGCATAAAAAGTACAGCAGGAATATCCATCAAAGAGTACATTGACAATCTAGCTCAAGAGTGTGATTACAATATCATCATTAAAGATAAATTTGCTAAAAAGAGACTCTACAAAAGATTACAAAAAATATCTTTGCACAACGTCACACTTCAAGATTTTTTAGATCTCTTGCTAACAGAAAATGATCTTACCTATGAATTGGATGACAATATCCTTAAAATAGGCTATCTCATTACGAAAACATTTCATGTCGATTATGTCACATCGAAAAGAACAGGCGAAACAGTAACCGATGCCTCTGTCGATGTAGGAAACAGCCTTACTGGTACAACTAGTGGTACAACAACTACAACAAGTACCCAATCGTCTGGAAGTGGGGATGTGAATAAAATCACTTCCAAAGATGAATTTGATTTTTGGAAAGATATCAGTACAGAAATACACGGTATTTTAAATAGACCAGAAGATGAATATAAAGCGCCGGACCCTATCGTCAATATCAATGCAGGATTAATTACTGTAACAGCAACCAAAAAGCAGATCGAAAGAGTGGAAAAATACATTGCAATGATTCAAAACAGACTTCATAACGAAGTCATGATAGATGTCTCTATTTTGGCTGTCATTCTCAATGATCAGTATACCAACGGTATTGACTGGAGCAGATTTTCACTACTTGTGAATGGTGATTATGGAGCGGATAACACATTTACACCGGGAACAAATACCAAACTACTCTCCTACACCCGTGTAGGATCAGGAACTTCAACTAGTAACTTTAACGTACAAAGAACTATAGGTTCATACTTCGATGCTTCTGTCAATCTGGCCGGAATTATTAACTTTTTAGAAAAAAACGGGCAAGTCATCACACTATCAAACCCAAAATTGATGACACTTAACAATCAACCGGCTATAATTTCAATAGGCGATACAATCAATTATAATGTACCTACTTCCATCGTCATTTCACAAAACGGTGGTCTTGGTACACAGTCCTTTACCCCATCTTCTGTCTTTATCGGTATTCTTCTTAATATCACGCCAGAGATTACAGAAAATGGTGAAATTATACTTAGGATCAATCCTTCTATTTCCGAGCCAAGAGATCCAAAGCAGCTTGATCAGACAACAAACGAAAACGGCATACGGCAAATAGCTCCAGATATCAGTGAAAAGAAAATTTCTTCTGTTGTTAAAGTAAAAGACGGTTCGACACTTATCCTTGGAGGTTTGATCTCGAATATTAAAAATTTTACAATTAACGGTGTTCCTGTCTTACGAGACATTCCTGTCCTTGGTGGTCTATTTCGAAGCAAAGCAAGAAACAACAAACGATTTGAACTAGTTTTTGTCATCAGACCAAGAATCATTAAAAACAGTTCTACAGACAATTACAGTCTCAAAGATTTAGGTTACAATATTGTCGACCATGCAAAAAAATAGAAACAATATCTATGAAGAGGCAAAAAAAGTTTTTATAGATACCAATTCACCTAAAGAGTATGTGAAGTTTGAATCGAATATTCGTTACTTACAGCATCTTCATGAGTTTTATAACTCTGATCAGAAAATCTCTGTTCTTATAGGCAAGCCGGGGATTGGCAAAAGTATGCTTCTCAAAAGGTTTGTCTATGAAAATCCAAACCCAAAACTCATTTTATACGACAAACCTTTTTTTAAAAAATATGAACTAGAAAAACAACTTGCAAAAGATCTTTTAGGACAAAACACGAAAAATTTTATCGAAGAGATTGAAAACAATCTGGAAGATTTTGAATATACGGTTATCTTAGACGAAGTCCAGTTGTACGATGATTATATGCTTGAATTTGTTCGTATTGCCAGTGATACGAAAAAAATAAAATTCATCTTGTCACTTCACGAAATAGACAATGAATCTGCTTTGACAAAAGAGCATTTTACATCACGTATCTTTAGTTATATAACCATTAAAAACCCTTCTTTACCTGAACTTTTTGTCTATTTCCAAAAGAAACTTCTCAGTAGTAATCTGTATGAGCTGTCTGAAAGTCTCAAAAAAAGAGACCTTCAGTTTATCTATCAGTTTACACAAGGAAACTTAAGAGATACAAATAAGTTTTTATATACACTCTTTGATATTCTCTCATATTACAACGAACACAAACCCTCCGTATTGAAATCGTTAAAAATCCCAAAAAAATTTCTTGAAATGAGTGCAATCCATTTAGGATATATCAATGCATGAATATGAACTCTTAGAAAAAAGATGGAAAAAATATAAAAGAAAAAAAACACTACGAGTAATTGTAATTACAACTATTTTTTTGAGCCTTATACCATTGGTATATTTTTCGAAACCGATTCTGACTAAACAATTTCTGCAGCCTTCTATAAAAGAGACAAAACCTACCACAAAAAAAGTTGTTCACAAAAAGCAAGCTAGCAACCAGAAACCACAAGCAAATAACAAACAAGAAACCAATATAACAAAAAAGAGAGAAATTGCAAAAATTACTCACAAAAACATACCTAAAGAAAACATGAAAAAAGAGACACTTTTTTTACCGAATAAAGATTTTGAAAAAAATTTGAAAGAGATCATTGAGAAAGAATCCAGAAAGTTGGAAAACAGTGTTCAAAAAGAGTCGGCATATATTGTTAAGACAAATCCTGTGGTGAAAAAATTACCAAAAAAGAGTTTCGATCAGAAAACAAAAAACTCTATCTTGATTCAAAAAAAAGAAGCAAAGCTTACCACACTTATTGCTAATTTTTATAATGCTCCTTCATATTCAAAAGCACTCATTATTGCCCAAAAATATTATGAACAAAAAAAGTATAAAAATGCTCTAAAGTGGAGTCTCAAAGCCAACGAACTCAATAAAAAGAATGAAGAGAGCTGGATTTTGTTTGCAAAATCTTTGTATAACCTTGGAGAAAAAAAGAAAGCACTCCAAACATTGCAATTTTACCTTCAAAAAAATCCGCTTTCCAAAAAAGCAAGAACTCTTTATTTTTCAATGAAAAAGGGTATGTTCAATGAATAAAATCTTTTTTTTCATGCTATTTTCACTCATATTATTTGCTAAAGAGGCTACTGTTACAAAAGAGAAAATCATTCAACTGTATCAAAAAAAAGAGTATGAAAAAATATGTCATTTGGGATACCGAAAGTTCAAATCGATCAGAAATGACCAAAATCTCATTTCGTTATATGCTTTTTCCTGTCTTTATGCAGATTATATCGATAGACTCGCTATACCAATAATAGCATTGACAAAAACGAAAGAAGCCAGACAAAACAGAACCTATTTCTCTCTTATTTTGACGCAAAAAAATATGCTCTATTCAGCAATTATCGATCATATCACCATAAAAGGTGTCCAGCTCCCTATGACCGATCATGTCATTTCAAGAGTTGCCCATCTCTTTTTCCAAAACCACTATACAAAAAGAGACGGACACTATTTTTTACAAGATCCAAAAGATCCTAAAATTTCCTATGAGGTTTATCAAGAAAAAAGTCGATATAATAGACCATATCTAATTATAGAAGAACATATCGGATCGACTATTATTAAACATAAATTTCTTTAAGGTACTAAGAGTATGGGAAAAGAACGATTAATAGATTTTTTACAAAAACATTTCCGTCTCAATTTCGATAAAAACAGGAATTCAGTTTCTACAATTATCAACTATCTTATAGAGCAAGGCCATTTAACACAGGCACAAATCGTACAAGAAATTGCAAAAGCGTTAAGACTTGGCAAATTGGAAATTCAAGATATCACCTCTTTGCCTTCGAATCTTTTGACAAAAGTATTGCAGACATATGCAAAAATCTTAAACATAGAATATATCGATATGGACAGTTATCCTATCGATATCAAACTCATTTCCAAAATCCCCCTCAATATTTTGAAAAAATATAACTTTTTACCCGTCAAAGAGACTGATTTAAATGTTATCGTTGCCGTAAGTGATCCACTCGATATAGGTGCGCAAGAGCAAGCACAAAGGCTTTTCCCTAAAAAACCGATTAAAATAGCCCTTACATCTGCACAACAACTTGAATATTTTCTCAATAAACTCGAACTCAATGAGAATATACGAGAATACATCAACGAAATCAGAAAAGATCTTCAAAGCGGCGGTACAAATAAAGAAGATCTGCAAGAATCGAGTGCAATATTAAAGCTCATAGAAGCGATCATCAAAACAGCAGTTCTTTCTCGGGCCAGTGACATCCACATAGAACCGACAGAACACAACTGTATCGTGAGAAATAGAATCGATGGCATTTTAACGGAAAAGTTCATATTCGATAGAGACATCTATCCACCGCTTTCTTCACGGCTCAAACTACTAGCCAATCTCGATATTGCAGAAAAGAGAAAACCGCAAGACGGACGTTTTAGTGCACAGATTTTAGGAAAAGAGTATGATTTTCGTGTTTCGACTCTTCCAATAATCACAGGGGAATCGATTGTTATGAGGATTTTGGATAAACAAAAAGCTATGATCCCCTTGGAAGAAGCGGGTATGAGTCGAAAAAATTTTGAAATTTTTACAAAAGCGCTTAAAACTCCTTATGGAATTATTTTAGTTACAGGTCCTACCGGAAGTGGTAAATCAACAACACTATATGGTGCACTCAATATGATCCGAAGCGTTGAAAAAAAGATCATTACTGTTGAAGATCCTGTAGAGTACCAAATCAATATGGTCCAACAAGCCCAAGTCAATCCAAAAATCGGTTTTACTTTCGCTGCAGCCCTGCGATCGATTCTCAGACAGGACCCTGATATCGTTATGATCGGTGAGATACGAGACGAAGAGACACTGCGTATTGCCACCCAAGCGGCTCTTACAGGACACCTGGTACTTTCTACACTCCACACCAATGATGCAATCAGTTCCATCAACAGAATGATCGATATGGGTATTGAGCCCTACCTCGTCAGCGGTGCGCTTATCGCTATCGAAGCACAACGGCTTGTTCGTAGAATATGCCAATATTGTAAAACGGAAATCGAAATCGAACCCAATGTTCTTGCCGAAATCAAAGAGTATTTACCAAAACAGTACAAATTTTATAAAGGCAAAGGATGTAAGCATTGTGATTTTACAGGTTACAGCGGTCGAGAAATGATATGCGAAATTTTAAAAGTGGATGACGAAATCGCAAGACTCATTGCGAAAGAAGCTCCCAAAGAAAAAATTGAAGAAACAGTCATTGCAAAGGGATTTCAAACAATGTTTGAAGATGGAATCATGAAAGCATTAGAAGGATCCACTACAATCGATGAAGTATTTAGAGTAACGAGGTTGCAATGAAATATTACAATGTCACACTGATTACACGAGGGAAAAAAGAGACCGTTTTACTGAAAGCCGAAAATAAAAAAGAGGCTTTGGAAAAAGCAAAACTCAAATACGGTGGTTTGATTATTCGTGCACTGGAAACATCACCGCCGGTCGAGGAGCGTTTTGAAGAATTCAAACGCTATTTAATGGAACAAAGAAAAGGTAAGATCAACAGGGAAGGTCTTATCGCCGCTATCAGACAGCTTGCCGTTATGACAAATGCCGGTATATCGTTGTATGATGCATTAATGGAGGTTGCAACCCAAACAAATGATGCAAAACTAAAACAGATTTTTTTAGATATAGCAAACGGCATCAATTCCGGGATCAGTTTTTCTGAAGCACTGAAACAGTATCAAAACGAGCTTGGCAGTCTCGTTATTACGATGGCGACATTAGGAGAAAAGACTGGGGACATGGCCCATGCTCTTTTTACACTTGCTTCAATCTTGGAACAGATTAATGAAAATATCAAAAAATTCAAAAAAGCGGTCCGCTATCCTATAATCGTTCTTAGCGCAATGGCTATTGCTTTTGTTATCGTGATCTCTTATGTTGTTCCAAAATTCAAATCGATATTCGATAAATTTCATGCGGAACTCCCGCTTCCAACGAAAATTCTCCTGGGTCTGGAACATCTTTTCAATACATATGGTTTATATGTCGTAGGAGCTCTTCTTATAGGAATTTTTCTGATACGCTTTTTTTACAGGACCAACAAACAATTTAAATATGCAACGGATAAATTTCTTCTTAAAGTCTATTTAATTAAAGACATTGTCTTCTATTCTCAAATTCATAGATTTATGCTTGTCTTTTCTGAATTGGTACGTGCCGGTATTCCAGTCGTAGACGCTCTTGACAATTCTGTGACACTAGTAGATAACGCCATTATCAAAGAGCGTCTTCAAATCATTAAAAATCTGGTTCAAAAAGGAGCATCGATAAGTGATGCATTCAAAGATACTGGCCTTTTTGAAAATATGCTCATACAAATGATAAGCGCAGGTGAAAAAAGCGGTCAGCTCGAATCTATGCTTCAAAAGGTCACGGAATATTATGAAATGAAATTCAATCATATCCTTGATAATCTCTCAGCATATATCGAACCGATACTGCTATCCATTTTGGCAGCCCTTGTTCTACTTCTTGCTCTTGGGATTTTTCTACCGATGTGGGATATGGCAAAAGCTATCAACAAGTAACTATTCAATGAGTCCAGCCTCTTTTAAAAAGCGGCTGGGCAGAAACTCCTGTTTTTTTAACCGATCATATTTTGCGAAACTGAGATACAAAATCTCCTTTGCCCGTGTAACAGCTACATAAAAAAGTCTTCTCTCCTCTTCTATGCTGCCACCTTTTGCAATAAGTTTTAAATTTGGAAACCTTCCTTCCATGAGATCGACAATATAGACCTCTTTAAATTCGAGCCCCTTACTCGCATGAACTGTCAAAAGCTGTACTCCCTCTCCTTGCGCCATCTCGTTCCCACCAAGCACCATGGCATTGTAAAAGCGATAGATATCCTCATACATCTGAGACAAATGATGCACTAATGCAATTCGTCTTTGAATCCTCTCAAACGCTTCATCCATCAACTTTTGATCAATTGTCCCATCTTTCAGTTTTGCCCTATTTTGAGCTATTTTTTTGATAATATTATCAAATATGAAAGAATCTTTGACGAGTTGTATAAAAGTTGTAGGTCGCTTGATCCTTTTTATCTCTTTATAGAGCCCCAAAAGTGTGTCCAGATACAATACCGCTTCTTCGCTCAATCTCGGATGTGTTAAGACTGGATGTGATTTTATCGTTTCACTTACATCTAAAGAAGCAAATCTGCTTTTACTTCCTATTTGCAACATATCATCAAAGAGTCCTAGTTGCTGATTGCGAACCTTTTTTTCAAAAGGATTTTGTATATCAATAGGCTCTTTAATTCCTTTAACTATATCTCCGTCTCCACATCGTTGCAGTGCCTCAAAAATCTCTTTCGCACTGCTTGCCCCAACCCCCTTTGCATACTCAAAAATATGGATGAATGCCAAAAGATCTTTGGGATTGATCAAAACAGAAACAAGATCGAATAGCGCTTTGATCTCTTTCATCTCAAAAAAACTTTGACTTCCTTTTCTTTTGCAACCAATGCCTTGCTCTCGCAAAGCTGCCTCAATGCCGTCTGCACTGGCATTATTCCGAAAAATTACGGCAATATCCTCTTTTGGTGTAAGACTTCTTTTGATACGCTGGGCGATATTTTCATACTGTTCATACAGATCAGAAAATGCAAGGAGTATTGGTTTTTTGGGATTTTTCTGATTTACAACTTCCAATTTTTTAGGAAAAATCCTCTCATTATGCGAAATAACTCTGTAGGCAAGATCCAAAATATAGTACGTTGATCGATAGTTTTTGGAAAGATTGAATATATTGGCATTGGGATATCGCTGTCTAAATCCAGCGATAATCTCTATATTTGCTCCATTGAAGGCATAGATACTTTGATCATAATCCCCTACACAGAACAAAGAATCGAAGCGAAGGCTTTCCAAAAAGTGCGCTTGCAAATTATTCGTATCTTGATACTCATCTACCAAAACCTCATAAAAATTTTGCAAAGCCTCTTTGTGTTTGATGGCTTGCAACAAAAGATCATTGAAACTCAGAAAGCCATACTCCTCTTTCATCTCTTCATATTCTTGCACTATGTCATTATATACAGCACCAAAAGCTGTTTGTTCCTCACTTCTTTTGCCTATCCATTGCCCAAAATCTAATTCAAATTCGCTGTTTTGATAGAGTGAATAGAGATCAAAAAGCGTAGTTGCCGCATAGGGTTTTGTATCTGAAACTAATGAGAAATCCCGTTTTTCATAAATACTTTTAAACAAAATTTTCAACTCTTTAGGCTGTTTGAGAACAACTTTGGGATTCAAAGATTTGAGCCACCTGTAACTTACTGCATGAAATGTTCCAGCCTCAATCTCTTTCGCTTTTTTGCCAAATACTCGCTCAACTCTTGCAATCATCTCTGCAGCTGCTTTATTGGTAAAAGTTAATAGAAGTATCTTTTTGGGATCTATACCTTGTTGCAAAAGATAAGCAATGCGAGCCACTATTGTAGATGTTTTTCCTGTTCCGGCACTTGCAATTACAAGGTTGTATCCAGGCTTTGCCGTAGCTGCTGCCAGCTGTTCAGGATTCAGTGTTGAAAGCGGCATATTTTCCTCTATGGTGAATTTATCTCTTTTTTGGTAAAATCGGCCCCAAATGTCAGGATAAAGGGTTTCAATGAGCAAAGCAACCAAATATGATCCCAAAAAAGTAGAGAAGCAATTTTATCAAATTTGGGAGACAAGAGGCTATTTCGAAACAGAGGGAAACAAAAAGATACAAAACGGTAAAACATTTTGTATCATGATGCCTCCTCCCAACGTTACAGGACGTCTTCACATCGGTCACGCCCTCACCTTCACCCTTCAAGACATCATGGTTCGCTATAAGCGAATGGATGGATATGAAACGCTTTGGCAACCTGGAACCGATCATGCGGGAATCGCTACACAAAATGTCGTTGAAAAGCAACTTTTGGCCAAGGGTATCAAAAAAGAAGAGATCGGACGAGAGAAATTTTTAGAGTATGTTTGGAAATGGAAAGAGGAGTCTGGCAACGCCATAGTCACTCAGCTTCGACTCCTTGGAGTTAGCCCGGCCTGGAGTAGAGAGCGTTTTACAATGGATGAGGGGCTTAAAAATGCAGTGCGCGAAGCTTTTGTAAACTTGTACTATGAAGGGCTCATCGTCAAGGGTAACTATATGATCAACTGGTGTACACACGATGGAGCCCTAAGTGACATAGAAGTCGAGTATGAAGAAAAAGATGGAGCTCTATACTACATTAAATACCCTATCGTAGATAGTGATGAGTATCTGGTTGTAGCAACAACAAGACCAGAAACCTATTTTGGCGATACCGCTGTAATGGTCAATCCAAATGATGAACGATACAAGCACTTAATAGGCAAAAAGGTACGTCTTCCACTTATTGATAGAGAAATTCCAATTATTGCCGATGAGCATGTTGATATGGAGTTTGGGACAGGGGCAGTAAAAGTCACTCCTGCACACGATCCAAATGACTATGAAGTTGGGAAACGTCACAATCTTCCATTTATCACTATCTTTGATGAAAATGGGATCTTAAACAAAGAAGCTGGCGAATTTGCTGGAATTGAGAGACTGGAAGCCAGAAAAAAAGTAGTAGATAAGCTTAAAAGCGAGGGGTTCATAGAAAAAATAGAACCTCACAAACATCAAGTTGGACACTGCTATCGATGTGGTAATGTGGTTGAACCATACATTTCTCCACAATGGTTTGTGAAAGCTGAAATTGCCAAAGAGGCTGTAAAAAAAGCAAACGAAGGAGAGACAAAATTCTACCCTCCCCAATGGCTCAACAACTTCAACGCCTGGATGAGAGAGCTTAGAGACTGGTGTATTAGCAGGCAGCTTTGGTGGGGACACAGAATTCCTGTCTGGTACTGCCGAGCATGTGGACATGAGTGGGCTAGCAAAAAAGAGCATGAAGAGACCTGTCCAAAATGTGGCAGCACCGATATCTATCAAGACCCAGACGTTCTTGATACCTGGTTTAGTTCTGCTCTTTGGCCATTTTCAACTCTTGGCTGGGGCAACGGTGATTGGGGCAAAGGTGTAAAATGGTTTGAAGATGATCTCAAAAAATTCTATCCAAACGATCTGCTCATCACGGGATTTGACATCCTCTTTTTCTGGGTAGCTCGCATGATGATGATGGGAGAACACTTTTTACATAAACTCCCTTTCAAAGATGTCTATCTTCATGCACTCGTTCGAGATGAGCATGGACAGAAAATGAGTAAATCAAGAGGCAATGTGATCGATCCGATCGACACAATTGAAGAGTACAGTGCCGATGCTTTGAGATTTACTCTAGCAGCTTTGGCCGTGCAAGGCAGAGACATCAGGCTTTCAAAAGAGAGACTGGAGCTTTATAGAAATTTTACCAATAAACTCTATAATGCAGCCAGATTCTTACAGATGCATCAAGAAAAATTTGAAGATCTAGAAAGTATCCAGATTAAAACCGATCTTGGAAAATATATGCTTAGCCGATTTGGCACCGCTATCGCGGAGACAAGAAACAATCTTGACAATTATCGATTCAATGATGCTGCAACAACACTTTATCGGTTTTTATGGGGTGAATTTTGTGATTGGGGGATTGAACTGAGTAAAGCAAATAAAGACTCCATCCCTGAACTTGGTGCCATTTTTAAAGAGTCGATGAAATTGTTACATCCATTTATGCCATTTATCACCGAATATTTATACCAAGAACTGAGCGGGACATCGTTGGAAGATAATGAATCTATCATGATTCAACCATATCCAAAAGCAGCTCATATCGATGAAGAGATTGTGAAACGATTTGAAACACTTATCGATGCAATCGTCTCTATCCGACGGGCAAAAGCCCTTATCGATATGGCAAACAAATCTATTCCAAAAGTTTTGATCAAAGGTGATCTAGAAGAATCCGCAAAAGCTTATATTGCTAAACTTGCAAAAGTAGAAACGATCGAATTTGTAACTGAACCAGTAGAAAACGCGGTTGCGGATATCGGTAAGTATGTAGAAGTTTTCATTCCACTTGAAGGCATCGATCTCAGTCCAATCATCAATCGACTCAATAAGCAAAAAGAGAAACTCAACAAAGAGATTGAAAAACTGAGTAGAATGCTTTCAAATGAAAATTTTGTCAAAAATGCTCCTCAAGAGGTCGTTGCACAAAATAGAGCCGCACTTGAAGAAGCCAAAAACAAGCTTTCTACTATCGAAGAGGAGTTGGCGAGACTCGCTCGCTAACTCTTTTTATGCTAAAGGAATTTCTTGTCACTGCAAAAACGATACAACTTCACTACAAATCCAAAAAATGACATATTAAGCGGTACAGTTGTTGCCGTTGCATTGATACCAGAAGCAATCGCTTTTTCACTCATTGCAGGTCTCAGTCCACAAATAGGGCTTTATACTGCATTTATATTAGGGCTCATTACAGCCCTCATTGGTGGCAAACCTGGCATGATCAGTGGTGCCACTGGCGCAGTTGCAGTCGTACTGGTGGATCTTGTTATCAAACATGGCGTAGAGTATATGTTCTGGGCTGCGATACTTGCCGGTATTTTTCAGGTACTCATAGGAGTTTTGCGTCTTGGAAAATTTATTCGGCTTGTTCCACAACCCGCAATATACGGTTTTGTCAATGGCTTAGCTATTGTCATTGCCACAAGTCAAATACCACTCATAAAAGATAGCAACCTCATGACAATCTTTTTAATTGTTTTGACAATGGCAATCATCTATCTTCTTCCACGATTTACAAAAGCAATACCGGCAAGTCTCGGTGCATTGATCGCCATAACCGCACTTGTACTTCTTTTCAATATTGATACAAAGCAGATAAAGGATCTGGCAGATATCAGCGGTTCGTTTCCAACATTTCACATTCCAACTGCACCACTCAATTTTGAAACGATACAAACCGTTTTACCCTACTCTGTTATCATCGCTCTCGTTGGACTTATTGAGTCACTGCTGACTCTGTCGGTGCTGGATGAAATGAGCGGAGAGCGAGGCAGCGGAAACCAGGAGTGCATCGCCCAAGGCGTTGGGAATATGACATGTGGTCTGTTTGGAGCGATGCCTGGATGCGCGATGATAGGACAGTCCATGATCAATTTCACCAGTGGCGGTACTGGCAGACTCTCTTCACTTACAGCGGCGGTCCTACTCATACTGTTTGTAGCCGTACTGAGTAAATACATTTCTCTCATTCCTCTCGCAGCACTCGTGGGTATCATGTTTGTGGTCGCCATAGCCACATTTAGCTGGAGCAGTCTTGGCCATTTCAAAAGGATGCCAAAAGAGGATCTTTTTGTCATGGTCGCTGTAACCATCATCACAATCTTTGCCGATCTGGCAATTGCAGTTATTGCCGGAGTCATCATCTCAGCACTCGTTTTTGCATGGAAACATGCAAAGATTTATGCAAAAACACATATGGAAGGGGGACGTAAAATCTACGAACTTGAAGGTCCCCTATTTTTTGGTTCCGTCCACTCCTTTTTAGAGAAATTCGATCCCAAAAATGATCCTTTTGAAGTAGTAATAGACTTTAAAAATGCAAGGGTTATGGATCAAAGTGGAGTTGAAGCTATTGACAAAATTACGAGAAAGTATAAAGAGGCGGGAAAAAGCATTGTTTTACGCCATTTGAGCCCTGAATGCAAGCAGCTTTTAACGGAAGCCGGTCCATATTGCACATGGGAAGAGGATGACCCAAACTATAGAGTCGCAATAGATTATTAAGGAGTCAAAATGGAAAAAATGGTTGAAATGTTCACATTGCAAAACGAATTGAACAATGACACAAATGGCACACAATGGCGAAAAGGAGTAACAAAACAGGGAAAACCAATAAATTGGAAACGGTGTATCTACATGGAAACAGCGGAACTTATCGACTCATTCCCTTGGAAACACTGGAAGAGCATCGATGCGAAACCGGATTTGGAAAATATCAAAATCGAACTTGTCGATATCTGGCATTTCCTTATGAGCCATCTGTTGGTACACAATGCTTTGGATGAAGCCGTGAAATTGGCCAATAACTTCAAAGAGGAAAAAAGTGATATAAAAATCCCAAAAGAGTGGAATAATGAAAAACTGGATGAGATTTTGGATCCCTTTGAAGAGTTGATGGCTCTTGCCATGGTGAAAAATGATTCAGCTATGATGCAAGAAGAGCTTTTAAGCCAATTTTTTAAAGCTTGCGATGCAGCAGGTCTTGGTTTTGATGAACTCTATCAGCTCTATATTGGCAAAAACGCACTCAATCAATTTCGACAAGCCCATGGATACAAAGAAGGAACATACAAAAAGATATGGAACGGAAAAGAGGATAATGTCGTCATGCAAGAAATTCTTGCTTCCAATCCTTCTATGAGCTACAATGAACTTCTCCAAGCATTAGAAAAAGCATATGAAGAGGCGGAATAACGGCCTCTTCGTAAAATAAGACTAAATTACTCCTATTTATCTTTGGTAAATAAGATAAATTTTATCTTATTTGTGCTACATTACGAATAGAACACTTATGAAGGAAACGCCATGGGAATGGAAAAAGTCGACAAAATTATCAATTCCGACTATGAACTCGGATTTGAAATCGACGTCGAAGAGGAGAAAGCTCCTCCAGGATTGACAGAAGAAACAATCAAGTTCATCTCATCAAAAAAGAATGAGCCGGAATGGATGTTAGAACTTCGTCTCAAAGCATTCCATGCCTGGCAAAAAATGGAAGAACCCAAATGGGCGAAGGTAACCTATCCTCCAATTGATTACCAGTCGATCAGCTACTGGGCTGCTCCCAAAAAAGCGCTTGAAAGCCTAGATGAAGTAGATCCGGAAATTTTACGAGCCTACGAAAAACTTGGAATCCCATTAGAAGAGCAAAAAGCGCTTGCAGGGGTTGCCGTTGATGCCGTTTTGGATTCAGTTTCTGTAAAAACGACATTTGTAGAGGAACTGAACAAACTTGGAATCATTTTTTGCTCCATCTCTGAAGCAATTAGGGACTATCCTGATCTTGTAAAAAAGTATATGTTCAGCGTTGTACCGATGACGGACAACTACTTTGCAGCACTCAACTCAGCAGTTTTTAGTGACGGGACATTTGTTTACATTCCCAAAGGGGTTAAATGCCCTATGGAGCTTTCCACCTATTTTCGAATCAATGCCCAAAATACAGGACAGTTTGAAAGAACCCTCATTATCGCAGATGAGGGAAGTTATGTAAGTTACAACGAAGGATGCTCCGCTCCTAGCAGGGATGAAAACCAGCTTCATGCGGCTGTGGTGGAACTCATCGCCCACAAAGATGCCCATATCAACTACTCCACGATTCAAAACTGGTATCCAGGAGACATTGAGGGGCGCGGAGGAATCTACAATTTTGTTACAAAAAGAGGACTATGTGAAGGAGAAAACTCCAAAATCACGTGGACACAGGTTGAAACAGGTTCTGTGATTACATGGAAATATCCAAGCTGTATTTTAAAGGGTGACAATTCTGTTGGAGAGTTTTACTCTGTTGCTATCACCCGTCTTGCGCAACAAGCAGATACGGGAACAAAAATGATCCATATGGGCAAAAACACAAAAAGTGTCATTATCTCTAAAGGAATTTCAGCACAAAAGGGACAAAACAGTTACAGGGGACTTGTTAAAATTGCTGAAAGTGCCAAAGGGGCAAAGAATTTTAGTGAATGTGATTCGCTGCTCATAGGGGATAACTGTGGAGCGCATACCTTTCCATATTTAGAGAGCAAATGCGCCAGTGCTCAGGTAGAGCATGAAGCGACCACAAGTAAAATCAGTGAAGAACAGCTCTTTTATCTTCGACAAAGAGGGGTGAGCGAAGAAGATGCTGTGAGTATGATCGTTCACGGATTTTGTAAAGATGTTCTGAGTAAACTCCCGATGGAGTTTGCCGTTGAAGCAAAAGCATTATTAGATTTAACATTGGAAGGAAGTGTAGGATGAGTGTAATGATGAAAATAAACAATCTTCATGCAAAAATTGGGGATAAAGAGATTTTAAAAGGGATCGATCTTGAACTTTTCAAAGGAAAAGTACATGCGATAATGGGTCCAAACGGAGCCGGAAAATCGACTCTTTCCAAAACTATTGTCGGCCATCCGGATGTCGAGGTTACAGAAGGTGAGATTTTGTATAAAGGTAAAAATATTGTCGAGATGGAACCGGAAGAGAGAGCGTTAGAAGGCATCTTTATGTCTTTTCAGCATCCCGTAGAAATACCGGGGGTAAATAATGCCTATTTTCTTAGAACCGCACTCAACGCCAAAAGAAAGCATCAAGGGCTAAATCCGTTAAATGCAGCAGAATTTTTGAGACTTTTGAAAGAGAAGATCAAAGAACTTGGCATGCGTGAAGAGATGATCCACAGAAGTCTCAATGAAGGCTTTAGCGGTGGAGAGAAAAAACTCAATGAAATTTTACAGATGGAGATTTTGGAACCCGATTTTGTCATCCTTGATGAAATAGATTCAGGCCTGGATATTGATGCACTGAAAAAAGTGAGTGAAGCCATCAACAAAATGCGAGATGAAAACAGAACATTTATGATCATTACCCATTATAGAAAGATTCTGGACTATATCAAGCCTGATTACGTCCACGTTCTGAAAAATGGAAAAGTACTTCAAACAGGTGGTCTTGAAATCGTTGACGCTCTTGAAAAAGAGGGATATAAAATATTTGGGGAAGAGTGATGAAGATAGCAAACATCAATCTCGAAGAGTTTGGGGATAAAAAAGCTCTTGTACAAAAACTCAAATCCATGGGGATGCCAACACCAAAAACGGAGCACTATCGATATTTTGGCATCAAACCGATTTTAGAAAAAGAGTATACATTTTATCAGCCACCTGCACAAAAGATCGAGATAGCCGATTATGTAGAGATTGTCGATGGAACGGTTACAAAAGCTCCCAAGAATGTATACATCGAGCTACTCAAAAATCCAAAAATAGATGATAGTCATTATGATCAGGTCTATTATATCAATCATCTTTTGGTGGATAAAACGATTCATCTCGATATCGAAGAGGATTGTGAATTTAAAATCGTTCAAAAATTTACTAAATCCAACACGTTCGTACCATACAGAATCAAAGTAACTGTTCATCCTGGAATCAATGCCAAGATTCGGGAAGACTATCTTGTCTTAAGTGACGAGTCGCTCTATTTTTACGGATTTGACATCCATTTAGGCAAAAACAGTGTTTTACAGCTCGTTCAAAACAGAACGACGAATTTTGCAAATTTCGCACAAATCGCTCCACACAGTATTCGATGTGATATGAGTAGTGAATTTAGACTTTTTACATTTGATTTTGGAAATGCAAAAACATTGCACAACTACCATATATCTTTAGAAGAGAATGCTGCGGCAAATGCAAGCCATGTTCTTTTTGCCAAAGAGAATGCACGCATAGGAAACACTTTCCATATCGAAAATAGAGGAAAAGACTCTAGAACCGTCCAAATGGCAAGAAATATCCTCAAGGATGAAGCGAGAGGAATTTTCGATGGGCTTTTGATCGTAAAGAATCCTGCAAAATATAGTTCCATCTATCAAGATTCAAAAACAATCTTGCTCAATGATGGCGCATATATGGTCAGTAAACCGCAAATGGAAATCTATACAGAATATATTCTTGAAGCAACCCATGGCTCCACAACGGGACATCTTGACGAAGAGGCGCTCTTTTATCTAAGGCAACGTGGTATTGCCGAAGCAGACGCAAAAGAGATGCTGGTACTGAGTTTTCTCAATGAGATTTTCGAAAAACTGGGTGATCAAGAAATAAAAGAGGAATTTATAAAACTCTATGAGGAGAATCGATGAATCTTGAAGAAAAAGAGATTGAAGTAGATAACGACGGGATTGAAGATATCGAGGACCATGAAAAAAAATATGGGAAACCCGAAGAGATCAAAAAAGAGATTATCAAATATCTAAAAACGATTTACGATCCAGAGATTCCAGTCAACATCTACGACCTTGGTCTAATATACGATTTGAAACTCAAAAGAAGACCCGATGGCTATGAAGCCATCATCACAATGACCCTGACAAGCGTCGTCTGTCCTGTAGGTGAAAGTATCGTCGAAATGGTAAAAAATATCGCCAATAAAATTGATGGTTTGGCGGAAGTAACAGTCAATTTGACTTTTGATCCCCCATGGGATCGAAGTAAAATGAGCGATGAAGCGAAACTGGTACTGGGAATGATGTAGAGATTACTTTCTACATTGCACCCTTATCGTCCACTCTTCGTTTCGTTTCTCTTTTGAAAGTAGTTTATATCCAGTATAACCACACTTCAAGCTGGCTCTTTGCAAACATAAATCAAGATTTTTCCCACATTGAATCTCTAACTGACCAGACTTTTTAGGAAAAATTCTATGGTTCACTCGTCCCAAATCCATGCCACATCCGCTGAATAAAAAAGCAAATGCAGGTGCAACAAACAGCAATTTTTTCATTTATGCTCCTTAAAGGCCATCGCTTCAGCTCTTTGCAGCATCTCTTTCGCACCATTGGCTATCATCGAATCGGCCAACGCTTTACCAAGTTCTTGATAATTTGTTTTTGAGCCAAAAACTTTGTCTTTTAACAGCTCACTGCCATCTGGAAGTCCCACCACTGCTTTTACGATAATATCACCATTTTCAAGAAGTGAGGCACGAACACCTATTGGTACCTGGCACCCACCTTGAAGCCTATCAACGAAATCCCTTTCGACAGATGTCTCTATTGCACTTTTTTCATCATTGAGTTGACCAACAATATCAGCCACATCCGGCCGACACTCTATCCCAAGAGCAGCTTGACCCATTGCAGGAATCATGGTATTTTCATCTATCGGATGCACATAACGCACACTATCTAAAATACCAAGTCTTTTTAACCCTGCATATGCCAATATAATAGCATCAAACTCGCCATTTTTTAGTTTATTGATTCTAGTATCTACATTGCCTCGAAGATCTTTGATTTGGATATCTGGCCGAAGATGCAACAGTTGCATTCTTCTTCGTAAAGATGTTGTCCCTACTACTGCATTTGGAGGAAGATCTTCAAGTGTTTCATATTTTTCACTAAGAAGCGCATCATTGGTTACTTCTCTTTTGGTTATGGCTCCAAGCATAAGACCATCAGGAAGAAGTGTTGGGACATCTTTGAGACTATGGACAGCCAGATCGGCTTCTCCTCTTAGCATTGCATCTTCAAGCTCTTTTGTAAAAAGTCCCTTTCCACCGATAAGCGCCAGGGGTGTATCAAGTATTTTATCCCCTTTTGTTTTGAAAATTTTCAACTCCACTTCATAACCAAATGATTCTAACTGGGCCTTAATATGATTCGATTGCCATAATGCCAGTTTACTGCCTCTTGTCGCAATTGTCAGTTTTTTCATTCATGACCTTTAGGAATGTATTTAAGATATTTTTTTCTTGATGGATCAAATCTGCCATCTAAAAATACGGCCGGTGTTCCATGAATAAGAAGTTTTCTTGCCAAAGACTGATCATATTGTAACTCGTCACGAACCCATTTTTGATTGATTTGCTCTTTTGTGAGTTTCAAACCCAGTTTTTGATCAAGCTCCTGTAAAACTTTGTCCTCATCTTTTTGGGAATAATCAAACTCCGTTTTATATATCTTTTCAATAGCTGATTTATTCCCCTGCTTTTTCAGATAAATAATCGCTTTTGCTAATGGAACAGATGCCGGATGAAGACTTCGGATAGGAAGATGATAGTAATACAGCGCAAAGATATCAGGATATTTTTTCGCTGCTTCAAAAAGCTTTGGCACTACTTCGCGACAAAATGGGCAGAGCGGATCACTGAAAACAACTATTTTATGCTTGGCGTTTTCGTTTCCGAAAATGAGATGTTTTTTGTCATAAAAACTCTCTTTAAAATTCAGTACTATTCTTTGTTTGAGGCTTCTATTGGTTTTGATATCAACGAAATTCGGAGCCACGTATCTATCATTGGCAAAGAGGATATCCATTTGCGTAAGGTTTTGCTCTTTATTGCCTCTTTTGACGCCTATTTTAAACTGCACAGCATAGGCGTCCCAGCCTTTTGGGTTCTCAAGAGCAATTTTATCGATAATTTTTACATCGTAGACTTTGAGATTTGGATTTGAGCCCAGTCCCCTTTTCACAAACTTAACCACATCTTTTGTCGTTGCCGCTTGCAAAGCAACAGCACAAAGAACACTAACGCTCAATAATCTCCACATCAATAACATCATCTCTCTCCTCTTTTGCTTTCAATTTAAATATCTTTTTAGCTAGAAATTTCGAAAATACTCCAAATTGGAGAAGAATTCCCAATATATCTGTAAAAAAACCGGGAATTATCAACAGTATCGCTCCCAATACCATTGAGAGATTCATCTGTTCAAACTCTTCTTGTGTTATCTCTCCATTCGCCAATGCCTGCATCGTTGTGAAAAGCTGAATATGAATATTTTTCAAAAGCCATACGCCATAAGCAGCTGTTGCAACAATCTCTATAAATGTCCAAATTGGGCCTATGCGACTGGCAATTGAAACAGACACAACTGTTTCAATAAAAAGATAAAGAACAAAATAAATCATCAACTTGCTTGTACCTTTTTCATTATCATTTCAAATATTTCCTCTTTGGGTATTTCAACTTTTTCCAATGTCGCTCTTTCGACAATCTGTACTTTTCCCTCTTTAAGGCCTTTACCTACAATAATACCATAAGGAAAACCTATAAGTTCAAAATCTTTGATTTTCGGACCAAATCGTTCGGGTCTATCGTCCAAAATAACATCTACACCACTATTTTTCAATTTTTCATACAGCTCTTGCGCAAAATTATACTGCTCTTCATCTTTAATGTTGGAAACGATGATATCGACTTCAAACGGAGCAATCTGAAGTGGCCAAATACAACCCTTATCATCATGATTTTGCTCTATTGCTGCTGCAACGAGCCTACTGACACCTATACCATACGTTCCCATGACAAATGGCTTCGCTTTCCCCTCTTTATCCAAAAAAGTGGCATTCATAGCAACGCTATATCTGGTGCCAAGCTGGAAAATGTGTCCTACCTCAATTCCTTTAGTCAGTTTCATGACCGCCCCACATTTTGGACACAAATCCCCCTCTTTTACCTGGGCAATATCCACAAAAAGCGCATCATCGAAATGACTTAGATCTGCTCCTATAAGATGATAATCTTTTTTGTTCCCGCCACAAATTAGACCTTTGGCTCCTTTGAGATCCTCATCAAAAACGATTGTACATTGTTGTTCATACGGCGCTATAAAACCTGGAACAATGCCTGCTTTTTCCAACTCTTCTTCATTGACGTCAACCAATTCATTTGCACCTATCGCATTGGCAGCCTTTACCTCCTGCAGCTCATCACTTCCTCGCAAGAAAAATAGAACTATCTCTTCACCTTCGTCATAGAGCGCTTTTTTCGCAACGGCTTTGACAAAATAGTATGGGTGAACCTTGAAAAAGTCGCTCAACTCCTCAATAGAAGTTAGATTTGGAGTGTAAAAAGGTTCAAAATTACTAAATTCCGGAGCCTCGGCAGGAGCTTCGGGTTTTTTTCTTTTTGCAGCTTCCACATTTGCTGCATATTCGCATTCGCTGCATATTGCAATCGTATCTTCTCCACTCTCTGCTATCACCATGAACTCTTTGCTTGCACTTCCGCCAATGGCACCCACATCTGCTTCTACGGCTCTAAAACGAAGTCCCAGTCTCGTAAATATATTACGATATGTCTGTTCCATCAAAGAATACTCTCGCTTCATATCCTCTTCATCTGCATGAAAGGAGTAACCATCTTTCATCAAAAATTCTCGTCCTCTCAACAGTCCAAATCTTGGCCTTGCTTCATCTCTAAATTTCCAGTTTATTTGATACAGATTGAGAGGAAGTTGTTTATAACTCGTCACCCTATTTCGAACGAGGTCTACCATCATCTCTTCGTGTGTGGGTCCAAGAACAAAACAGTTCTCTTTTCTGTCTTTAAATCGAAGTAACTCTTTGCCATATTTCCCAAACCGTCCACTCTCTTCCCACAATTCACACGGTGTCACAAAGCCCAAAGAGACTTCTTGGCATCCTGCTTTATCCAACTCCTCTTTGACAATAGCTCGAATCTTATCTAAAACCTTTTTTCCAAGAGGTAAAAAGTTATATATTCCACTAGCAACTTGTGTAATAAATCCACCTCTGACAAGATAGATATGGCTTGGAAGAACCGCGTCTTTTGGGTTCTCTTTCATTGTTGGAATAAAGGTTTTGCTAAAACGCACATCAGCTCCTTAAATTCATATAATATTCACACTTATAACGGTTCAAACCGACCTCTTCCTCTATTTCAAAAAAGAATTTTATAGCTTCTACGATAGTATCAGCCCTTGGTTCATCCGCAATCGCTTTGAGTTGCTTGGTGGGATCGTGCAAGAATCTATTGAAAGCATTGTGCAAAAGTTTCTCTATGCTTTTTTCATACTCTTTTGGAATATATCCCTTTTTTATCGCCTTTTGCAATTCTGAGATAGCTGACTCTTTGGCACGTTTACGAATCTCTTTGATAATTGGATCTATCTCAAGAGTTTGAAGCCATCTAAAAAACTCATTGACAAAATGACCAACAATTTTATAGGCATTTCTTGCCTGTTCTTCCCTAAAGGCCATATTTTTATTGACAATCTCTTTGAGATCATCTACAGCAAAATAGTGAACCCGTGCCACATAGATCTCTTCAATGTCTCTTGGCACCGCCATATCGAACCAGTATCGGTCAAAACTCTGCTCTTTGACCATATCCTTGGTAATAACAGGATTTTTCGAAGATGTCGCACTAAATAGAAGGCGGTAGCTGTTGATCAATTTTTGAAGATTGGAAACATGCTCCACACGAATATCCGGATCGATCTCCTGGGCCACCGTTTTTGTCTTTTCGAGATCACGTCCGACAAGTATCACATTACAGCCATGGGAAATGAGATGTTTTGCGGCAAGTCTGCCCATTTCTCCGGCTCCTACAACAAGAGCGCTCATTCCTCCCAGATTGCCAAGCTTCTCTTTGGCCATGTTGACCGCTGCACTTGCAACAGATACGGGACTTCTTGTGATATCGGTACTGGAACGAACCTCTTTGGAACATTTGAATGCATAATGCATGACGCGTCCCAGTTTCTGTCCACACCAACCTTTTTCATAGGCTTCTTTGTATGCATCCTTGATCTGACCAGTTATCTGTGTCTCTCCCACAACGAGGCTATCCAATCCACTGGCGACACTAAACACATGATGGATAGCACCATTGTCTTCATAGATATCTGCTCTACCTTCAAGCTCTTCATAATGGATTCCAGAAACCTCGGAAAGCTTTTTCAAAACTGCTTCAGTTGCACTGAAAGGATCCTTGACGCTTAGAATAATTTCTATTCTATTGCAGGTTGATAGGATAATCACTTCATTGATAGAGGAGTTTTGTAACAGGGGCGTTGCAACTTCCTCTCTTCGCCCCTCGTCAGAAAGAGCAAGCTTCTCTCTTGTAACAATATCGGTATTTTTATGTGAAAAACTAATTACAAGATACTGCATCAATATGTCCTCTCAATGAGAGCTTCCATAATCTCTTGCAGTTTCTGTTCCTGTTTTGGAATTGCTTGCATTGCTTCATATCCCAATCTTCTTGCGAACTCTTTACTTTTTTCTATCGCCCCTGTCGATTCGAATCGATCCAATAGCCACTCTTTCTCTTCTTCTTCCAATCTTTTTTTATATAAATTTTTTAGTTTCTCTTTCTCTTCTATATCCAAAGCTTCATAAAGATAGATATACGGCAATGTTGTCTTCCCCTCATAAAAATCATTGAGTACCGGCTTGCCAAGCGTCTCTTCATCAGATGTAATGTCTAAAATATCATCAACTATCTGAAAAGCGAGGCCAAGTTTCTTTCCATATTCTCCATAACTTTTCATATCTTTGCCGCTAAGATATGCCGCACTTATTGCACTTGCTTCGATTAAGGAGGCTGTCTTTTTATAAATCATATCCATATAAGCCTCAATATCTGGATGAAAACGTTTAGAAAGTTCCACATCTTTCAACTCCCCGAGGCTAAGCAGCGCCACAGCTTGAGAAATAGTCCGAGCTATCGTCCCGGGTAAAGAAGTAAGCTCATAAAAAGCTTTTGAATAGAGAATATCACCTATCATTATAGCTGGTTTGTTGCCAAGCACTGCATTGACAGAAGGCTTTCCTCTTCGTGTATCCGCTTCATCAATCACATCATCATGCAGTAAACTTGCCATATGAATGAGCTCAATGATGGCACTTATGCGTATCGCCTCTGCAACAGGAGCGATATAGAGAATAAGTTTACTTCGAAGCATCTTACCCATGGGAATGGAACGATAAATCTCTAACACTTTCTCATCTTGCAGATCACGTATGATCTGCTCCATTTGCATTTTAACCTGTTCTAACAATGAAGCCCTTTATTCGGATTGACTTAAAATTTTTCCCATATATTCAATATAGAGTGAATTGACTTTGTTCTCTAAATCCTTCTTTTTCGAATCATCAAAAAGGATGTTTCGGACCTCTTTTTCCACATCCAGATCACATTTTTGTTCGATAATCAATTCAAGTGCAGCCATCCACTCCATAATCTCTTCCAGCTCTTTTTCCACAACATTTCTATTTGCGTGAAAGACAATATCTATAAAACGACTTTTAGGTGAACCACCCAAAACATCATCGTCCTCAAAATACATCATCCCCTCCTTGAAATAAGCATAAGTATATCAAACTTTTTGTTGAACTTTCTTTACAACGGAATATAAAAGCGGAACCAAAAGGAGATTGATAACTGTAGCCCATGCAATCCCAAAACCAAGCGTAATCGCCATGGGCTGCAATATGAGACTTTGCCCGCTTGCAAAAAACATCAAAGTAGAAAGTCCTAAAATGGTAGTAATGGACGTAAGCATGATCGGACGGAGTCTCAGTTTCGCTCTTCGTATGACACACTCGATGCTTGTGCATTTTCGTATAAAATCGAGCATAATCAGACCGTCATTGACAACGACACCAGCAAGTCCCACTAGGCCAAGCATACCGGGCATTGTCAAATTGAGTCCCATAATCTTGTTTCCAACAAGGACACCAAATAACGAAAGCGGTATGACACTCAATACAATCAAAGAATAGACAAAACTGTTAAACATCCAGACTAAAGCTCCAAAGATAAGAAAAATTGCAATAATAAAAGCTCTTGTAATCTCCCTTATCAGTTTTGTATTCTCTTTTTGCTCCCCTTTTATCTTTATCTTTACACCAAGTCTCTCTATTTTTTTCAATAATGGATTGAGTCTATCATACACTTCTGCAGTCGTTATCATCTTTTTGTTGAGCGAAGCATAGACCGTTCGTATTTTTTTTCCGTTCTCTTTGATGATATTGTAAAAATGACGTTGTACCAAAAACGTCGCAATTTCTTTTATAAGTACTTTTTGGCCATTAGGTGCCTGAATGACCAAATTTTGAAATTGATCAAAAAGATCTTTTGTCTTAGATCTCAATTTGACATAGATGAGTTTGTCATATTTGAACATCTTTGCAACTTCAGCATCAAGATAGAGAGATCTAAGATAAGAGGCCAAATACCCCTCGGTTATACCGAGGCGATCAGCAAAATCGTTCAGGATCAGTTTGAGCTCTTTTTCCCCTTCTTTTGCATCATCTGTGATGTTATACACTCCTGGTATATGATGCAACCCATCTTCAAGCATCCGGATAGCCTTAAGAACCTGTTTTGGATTTTTATATTCCAGACTTATCTCAATATCACTTTTAACGATTCCCGCTTGAGGAACAATGACGTTGATCTCTTCAAAAGGGGGATGTTGAAATTTCGCAACAATATTTTTGATATCTTGGGCAATCGCTCTTGCAGTTCTGTTTCGAAGCATATCACTGTCGTCATACTCGATTGAAAAGAGTGGCGTAATATACTTATCGACAAAATTCTGGGGTTTCAACTCATGCAAATTGATAAAAATATGAAAAAGATTGCTCCCCATTTGAGCGTTATTTTTTGCATCCAATTTCATTCCAAAAATAGCCGTAACTGAAGAGACTTCGTCTTTATTTATCGAATGCAAAATAGCCTGTTCTAGTTGCGAAACTATTTTTTGCGTATCTTCCACATCTGAATTGATATTCACAGAACCGCTCACATATATCTGGGTCGTATCGAATGTGGGGAAGAGCTGAAATTTTGTCTGTTTGAGTAAAATGAATGTTCCAAATAGAATGGATCCAACCAGAACTATTGTCGAAACCGTTTTTCTTTTCAATAAAAACCGCAAAACCCTTTCATACAAATCACCTAAAAACCGCCAAAGCCTTGATGGCTCTTTTTTCTTTCCAACTTTTAAAATCTCTTTAGCATGCAGCGGCAGAAAGTAAAAGGCTTCAAAGAGCGAGCTTAAAAGAAGTATCGAGATGATGACAGGAAGAATTCGGATAAAAATTCCCATTTCCCCACTTATGATAAGCAGAGGTAAAAAAGCGAAAATAGTCGTTGCCGTTGCCGTCAAAACAGCTGGAAACATCTCCAAAGAACCCTGTATAGCCGCAGTTTTGGAATCCTCTCCCATCTCCAGATGCCGATAGATATTTTCTGCTACGACAATCGCTTCATCCACAAGCATTCCAAGGGCGATAAGAGCACCAAAGAGTGAAAGCATATTGAGACTGTACCCAAGCATTTCCAAGGAGATAAGTCCTATCATGAAACTAACAGGAATTCCCATACCCACTACCAGAGCTATACGCCAATCCACTGTCAGCAAAAGAGCGGTAAAAACCAATATAAGACCGAAAAATAGATTGGATGTAACAGTGTTGAGCCTGTTTCGAATCCAGATAGATGTATCGGTATAAATTTTAAATTCGAAACCGGGATAGCGCTTTTTGTACTTTTGTAAGATATTTTTTATTTTTTTGACAAGTTCGATTGCATTGCCGTTTTTTGTTTTGGTAACATTGATAGAAACATTGGGCTTACCATTAAAGTGTGATAGTGTTACCGGTTCGCTCAGCGCAAAAGAGATATGTGCAATATCTCCCAAACGAACCCGTTTTTTTCCTATAACAAGAATTGTATTTTCCAGCTCTTCTTTCTTTTTTCGTCCATTTTGCGTGTTCAAGAAGAAGTGATTACCTCTTTGTTTGATACTTCCTACCGGAAATATCGTTGACAATTGCGCAACGAGATCACTCACCTGAAGAAGACCAAGCCCCAAAGCATTGATTTTTTCGGGATCTATTTCGATTTGAAGTTCATCCTCTCTCCAGCCCCTTATATCAATTTCACTTAAATTTTTCAAAGAGGCAAGATCGCTTTTGAGTTTATCTGCAACATCGAGGAGTTTGCGTTCCTCTTCATCTGTGGCAATGGCAATGAGAACCAGAGGGAAACTTTTTGTCAGTATCGTAGCAATTGGTTCGTCCATGTCAGGTGGCAAATCTTTTCGGATCTTGGCAATTTTATCTTTGACATCATTGAGCACCAAGAGATTGTTTGCACCCTCTTTGATATCAGAAACAATCGTGAAACTTCCATTTTTTATAATCGCATCGATATCGTAGAGATTTTGTACATTTTTGAGTTCATCTTCCAGATTTTTTACTACCATTTTGTCCAGTGTCTGGGCACTGGCTCCTGCATATCCGCCAGTGATAAGTATCTTATCCAGAGTCGCCGGGGGAAAAATCTCTTTCGGAACGTTTTGATAGGCAAAGATGGAAAGAATGAAAATGAGAAGCAAAAAAAGATGGTTTAATGAAGCCTTCTCTATGGCAAATTCAAGAAATTTCCTCATTGTTTCCTCAAAATATAGAGTCTAAAACCTGGTTTTTAAAACGAATCTGTTCCAATTTTTGCTGCAAAAGTCTATGCTCCTCTTTTAAAATTTCATAATCGTCCAACAATTTATTGATCTTTCTACTTTTATAGTAAATCTGATTGCTAATGTAAATTTTTGGAAAAATGAGTGCAAAAATAATGGCTATAACCAAAAAAGTAAGAATGAGATCTTTTACATCCAAAAGGCTTTGTTCATATTCAGCCTCTTCAAAAGAGTCTAAAAGCTCTTTTTTCTCTTCACTTTTCATTTCATTCCTTAAACTGAAAAACCCTCAGTTTTGCACTTCTCGATCTTGGATTTTCTTTGCACTCCTCTTTGGATGCGGTTATCGGCTTTTTTGTTACAACAGTGCCAAGCGCATGATCTGCTCCACATGTACAGCGCATTGCTTCAGGGGGACAGATGCAGCTTTTTGCCCACTCTTTGAAACGCTGTTTAACGATCCTGTCTTCCAAAGAGTGAAATGTGATAATGGCTACTTTTGTACCTTTGGGCTTATGATGTTCCAAAGCATCCAAAAGTCCTTCTAATTGTTCCAGTTCTTTATTGACTTCTATTCGAATCGCTTGAAAAAGCGTCGTTGCAGGATGGATTTTCTTGTTTTTTGGAAGAATTTTTAGAGCAATATCTGCAAGCTGTTTTGCGCTTTTAATAGGTCTGTTTTCTACAATAATCTTTGCAAGTTTTCCTGCCTGTCGAATTTCTCCATACTCTTTGAATATGCGTTTCAACTCCTCTTCATCGTACGTGTTTACTACATCATATGCACTTAGCTTGGCATTTTGATCCATACGCATATCAAGATTTTCACTGAACAAGGAAAAACCTCGCTCTTTTTTATCCAGTTGCAAAGAGGAAACGCCGATATCAGCCAAAACCCCTTTGACTTCGTTGTTTTTCAATATATCTTCAATGACCTCAGCAAATCGACCATGAATGATCCGGACTCTATCACCATAGGGTGCCAGTCTTTGTTTGGAAAAGGCGATCGCCTCACTATCTTGATCGATTCCGACTATTTTAATATCTGGATTATGCTTCAATAGTGCTTCACTATGACCACCGTATCCGAGAGTAGCATCAACAATGATTCCAGTCGTATTTTGAAAACTGTCCAAAACCTCATTGAGTAAAACAGGTTTATGAGGTGCGTCCACAAAGCTCCTTTATCGTTTCATACACACCCTCGATCATGGTGTCTATCTCTTCAAAATCAATAATATATGGAGGCATGAAGTATACCACACTCCCTAACGGTCTAATAAATATCCCTTTTTTCAAGCATGTTTGATTGATATGCAATCCTATACGCTCTTTGGGATCGAAACCTTGCAGTTCCACTGCTGCAATCATTCCTGTTTGTCGCACCTCTTTCACACAGGGAAGCTCAGAAAAAGTCTGCAATTTTTGTTTGATATACTCAATTTTTACTCGATTTTTTTCTATGACATCTTCTCGTTCGAAAATATCGAGTGTCGCATTTGCAGCCGCACATGCCAGAGCATTGCCTGTATAGCTGTGCGAATGCAAAAAAGCTTTGAATTCATTGTAATCACAATAAAAAGCATTGTAAACATCATCTGTGGTCAAAACAACCGAAAGTGGCAGATAACCTCCTGTCAATCCTTTTGACAGACACATAAAATCTGGAGATATACCAGCTTGTTCACAGGCAAACATTGTTCCAGTCCTGCCAAATCCTACAGCTATCTCATCTGCAATAAAATGAATGTCATATGCTTCGCACAATCTTTTGGCTTTTGTAAGATATTCGGGTGCATACATATGCATATATCCGGCACACTGTACAAGTGGTTCCACAATGAAAGCAGAAATCTCTCCTTTATGTGTCTCAAAAATTCTCTGTAGATCCTTGATCGCTTCATCTGTTGCTTTCTCACTTCTATCTTTTGGCACTTTGGCTTGCAGTGTACGAATCATTATCTCTTCATAAGTCTCTTTGTACAGTTCCACATCCCCAACTGCCAAGGCACCCAACGTCTCACCATGGTAACTGTTTGTCAAAGAGACAAAATAGGGTCTTGTCTCTCCACGATTCTTAAAATAGTGAAAGCTCATCTTCAAAGCCACCTCAATGGCACTGCTGCCGTTATCCGCATAAAAACACTTGTTGAGTCCATTTGGAGTTATCGTAACAAGCCGTTCACTCAAGCGAACAATCTGCTCATGTGTAAACCCGGCAAATATCACATGTTCCAATACCGCAAGCTGTTCTTGAATCTTTTCATTGATATAGGGATTTTGGTGTCCAAAAAGATTGACCCACCAACTGCTTATTCCGTCGATATATCGATTACCGTCAAAATCATAAAGATAAACACCTTTTGCTTTTTTGATAGGAATGAGAGGGATCGATTCGTGATCTTTCATCTGGGTACAGGGGTGCCAGATATGCGCTAAATCACGTTCCATTATCTGGGCGTTCGTCATGATTTACCTTTATTGTCTATTAATATCTTTTTCAATACAATAAGCCCAATTATTATACAAAGGTTGGCTTATGATTAGCTGGATGCAAAAACATAAAAAATATCTTGTCATTACCATATGGATCAGTACGATCGCTTTTGTCGGTGCCGGATTTGTCGGATGGGGTGCATACAAATACGGTTCAGCATCGAATGCGGTAGCCGAAGTGGGCAATGAAAAAATAACACTAAAAGAGTTTCAACAGCGTTATGCAAACGTTTACAACTATTACAACAAGATGCTGCAAGGTAAACTTGATCAAGAACAGGCAAAAAAGATGGGCCTGGACAAAATGGTACTCAATGAACTGATACAAGAAGCTCTTTTGGAAAACTATGCCCATGACCTTGGCCTCCTGGTAACGGATGAAGAAGTTGCTCAAAAGATCGCTTCAATGAAAGTTTTTTGGCAAAACGGAAGTTTTGACAAAAATCTATACAACAAACTATTGCAGCAAAACCACATAAAACCAAAAGATTTTGAACAGAGTATTCGAAAAGAGATCCTTTTACAAAAACTCAATCATTCACTCTCCTATTCTAAACCATTACAACTTGAGTTTGACATGATGGCTTCTGCTCTTTTTATGGGTGATAAAATAAAATATGCCATTATGACCGACGATGAGATCAATGCCACTGTCAGCCAAAAAGAGCTGAAAAAGTATTATGAAGAACATAAGAATAGGTACAAAACCGTTCCAAAATATGATCTCTCCCTCATCGAAATACCCATTAAGCATTTTCATGTAAGTGAAAATGAACTCAAAGACTATTACAAACAGCACAAACTCAAATACAAAGACGACAAGGGAAAGATATTATCTTTTGATAAAGCCAAAGAACAAGTGATGCGTGATCTTGATATCAAAAAAAGCAAAAAAGAGGCTCTAAAAAAATATATACAATTTAAAAAGGGAAAATTACAAGCACAAAAACATCGTATTGTAGCTCTAAACGACACCACATTTCCTAGCTTACTTATGCAAAAAATTGCACGAGCATCCCAAAACAGTGTACTCAAACCGGTCTTTATAAAAGATCGCTTCGTTATCGTAAAAATCAACAAAAAAATCCCATCTTTGCCAATGTCTTTTGAAAAAGCCGTTTTTGAGGTAAAAAAAGATCTCTTACAACAAAAAAGATATCAACTTCTACTGGAAAAAGCAAAAAAGATGGTCAAGAATTTTCAAGGAACAATAACAGATGGTTATATTACCAAAGAAGATTTTGACAAGCTCAACAAACTTTCCCCACAAGAAGCCCAACAGTTTTTGCAAAAGCTTTTCCTTTCCCAAAGTGTCAGGGGTTTTGTGGCGTTAGGAAACAAAAAAGTGGTTCTGTATCAAATTCTTGATCAAAAACTGCAACTGATACCTAAAATAAGGAAAAATAAAGCACTGATAAGCAATAATAGTGTAAAGTTAAAAAATACAATCCAAAATGACAATTTAATAAAAAAATTACAATCTATGTATGAAATAAAAGTGTACAAAGGAATTTAGTTGTCAAACACTATTTTAGCGATCGATATAGGCTCAACAAAAGTTGCCGCTCTGATTGCACAAAGAGATGACGAAGAGGCACTTGTTGTTACAGGCAGCGGTGTCACAAAAACCCAAGGCCTTAAAAAAGGAGTTATTACCAATATAGATCTGGCCACAAAATCCATCAAAGAAGCGTATGAGGACGCAAACAGAATCTCCGGTACATCTCCTAAAAAGGCAATAGTCTCGATTTCCGGAGCTTATGTCAAAGGTACAAACAGTACAGGAATTGTCAATATTCCAAACAAAGAGATCTCCATCGATGAGATCAACAGAGTGATGCAAACCGCTCTTTACAATGCAAACATCCCACATGAATATGAAGTAGTCCATGTTCTTCCCTATAAATTCAAAGTTGACGGGCAGGATTTTATAGAAGACCCCCTTGGTATGAATGCAAGCAGGCTCGAAGTGGATGTCCATATCATCGCTGCACCAAAATCGAGTATTTCCAATCTCAAAAAAGCTGTACAGCAAGCAGGATTACAGATTGAATCGATTGTCTTGAGCGGATACGCTTCTGCAATTGCGACGCTCAACGAAGATGAGAAGGAGCTTGGTGCCTGTGTCATCGACATGGGTGGAAGTACATGCAATCTCGTAATCCATGCAGGAAATTCGATCGTTTACAACGACTTTTTGGCCGTAGGTTCGATGCATATCACAAACGATCTTTCGATGGCTTTGCATACACCCCTTTCTGTGGCAGAAGAGATAAAGCTGCTTTACGGAAATATCAAAAATGCTCAGGCTGAAGCAATCGAAATCCCCTCCATTGGTGAGGAAGGAAACACGCATCAAGTCTCTTTAGAAATCGTTTACAATGTTATCTATGCACGAGTGGAAGAGACACTCATGATCTTGGCCCAATCGATAGAAAAAAGTGGACTGAAAGATCAGATAGGCGGCGGTATTGTACTTACGGGTGGAATGACAAAACTTGGCGGCATTCGAGAACTGGCAAACGCTATTTTTGATCATATGCCTACGCGTATCGCAAAACCAAGAGCTCTGCAAGGAATGCCCAAAGAGTGGAACGATCCGGCTTTTGCTTCTGTGGTAGGTCTGGCACTTTACGGCAATGGAGAGTTTACTCCGTATGAGATCGATTCCAACCGCCGTTTGCGATACAGTAAAGAACTTATATCCATCAACGAGATGCCTCATTTCAGTAATGAGGAGCAACACGATATTTCTGCTCCTACTGCAAAAGAGGATCTTTTAAATCTTGAAGAGATGGAATCATTTGAAGAGAAAAAGAAGAAAAAAAGTATCAGCGGTTTTTTTAAATGGCTTACGCAACTATTTTAAATCTCTAGGAAGGATGGGTGATGGAAAACGGTTTCAATATAGAAGAAAAACATAAAGTAACCGGAGCAAATATAAAGACTGTCGGTGTCGGTGGTGGCGGTGGAAACATGATCGGCCACATGATTGCCGAAGGCATCGATGGTATAGAATTGATCGTTGCAAATACAGATTCACAAGCACTATCCACATCACAAGCTCATGTAAAAATTCAACTTGGCGAAAAAACCACAAGAGGACTGGGTGCCGGTATGAAACCGGAAATCGGTCGCGAAGCGGCTTTGGAAAGCTATGATGAAATCAAAGAGAAACTTGAAGGCGCTGATATTGTTTTTATCTCTGCTGGTATGGGTGGAGGCACCGGTACAGGAGCAGCCCCTATCATAGCTCAGGCTGCAAAGGAAGTGGGAGCACTGACTATTTCAGTTGTTACGAAACCTTTCAAATTCGAAGGGAGAAGAAGAAGCAGACTTGCTGAAGAGGGAATCAGTGAACTAAAAAAAGAGAGCGATTCCATTGTTGTTATTCCAAACGACAAACTTCTCTCCATTGTCGATAAAAAACTCGGCATCAAAGATAGTTTCCGTATCGTTGACGATGTCCTTGCCAGAGCAGTCGGTGGTATAAGTGGGGTAATTCTTTCTTATGGTCAAAACGATATCAATCTTGACTTTGCCGATGTTCAGACAGTCATGAGCCATAGAGGTCTGGCACTTATGGGTGTAGGTGAGGCACAAGGTGAAAATTCTGCATATGAAGCGATCAAGAGCGCAGTTGAATCACCTCTGCTTGACAATATGTCCATCAACGGTGCCATGGGTGTCCTTGTTCATTTTACAATCCATCCGGACTATCCGCTTGTGGATATCAGCGAAGCGATGGATGTTGTCTATGAAAGCGCGGATGAAGATGCACATGTTATTTTTGGTACCACAACAAATGAAAATATGGCCCCGGATCAAGTCAAAATAACTCTTATTGCCACAGGTTTTGAGCATCAAGAAGAGAAATCCGAACCTGTCCAGATTGTCAAACCTATTCAAGATACGATGAAAATACGAAAAAAAGTGAGCGGAGGATATGAAGAAAACGAAGATGTCCTTGACATCCCGACTTTTTTAAGAAAGCAGATGGACTAATATCCTCTACTTTTTTCTATTTACTCCACTATTTTGATGGGGCCTTCGCCCTTTCCTTCCAAGAATTGTCGTACATACGGATTTGTTGAGTTTTGGAAATGCTCTTTGTCACCATACTCAATGATCTTTCCATCATACAGCATGGCAAAATAGTCTCCACATTTAAAGCTCTCTTTGATATCGTGACTGATCAGAACAGAAGTTACCCCTAAATTTTCTTGCGTCTTTTTGATAAGCTGGGAAATGAGATCGCTTGTAATTGGATCGAGTCCACTCGTAGGCTCATCATATAAAATGATCCCGGGATCGAGAACAATGCTCCTGGCAAGTCCCACCCTTTTTCGCATCCCACCACTGAGTTCATCGGGATAGAGTTTCAAAACCGTTTTGGGTTCAAGTCCGACCATAACAAGCCGCTCTTCCACTCTTTGTCGAATTTCATCTTCACTGAGATTTGTATGTTCTCTTAAAGGAAATGAGACGTTTTCATACACATTCATACTATCAAACAGTGCACCACTTTGAAAGAGATAGCCAATTTTTTTACGCATGGCAAAAACTGTCTTTTCATCGGCAGTAGCCATATTAACATCATCTACCCAGACTTCACCTCGGTCCGGCTTCAAAAGTCGTACAATATGTTTGATGATTGTCGATTTTCCGCCACCGGAAAGTCCCAATATAACAGTGGTCTTTCCTTTCACAATATCAAGATTGACGCCTTTAAGAACCTGATTATCGCCAAAACGTTTCCATAAATCCTTGATACGGATGATATATTCCACCCTTATCCTTTGTACTGAAGATAGAGTCTTCGTCCAAGCAATAAAAGAAGCGAAAACCCAAGTAAACCAAAATCGATTTCACTCGCTTTATGAAGCGATTGAAACAATGGATCGTTTATTATACTGCTTCCTTTTGCCTGAAACGCAACTATTTGCTTAGTATAGTATAAGGTAAATAAAAATATCATCAAAACAGCAGTAGCAGCTGATGGCAATACCAATCTATCACGAATAAACCGCTTATAGTCATACGATTCTCGTATAACGATGGCAACCGCTGTACAATTAAGCAGATAGTTTGCTTTTACAAAGATGGCTGTCATGATAAGCCCCATCTGAAAATGGCTCAGCAAATTTTCCCCGATATAATCATTTGCATGAAAAACAACTGGTGCCACGAATGCTCCCAAAGCAACCACAACACCAAGTGTAATACCTAAAAGTATCATATACCCTATATCAATCCAACGTAGCATCGTTTCTCCTTTGCATAATGAATCCCCGATCCAATCCAGCTAAATCATTAAAAAACCGTATCGTAATCTCTTTTTTATTCTGTACATAATTTTTTATGGTATCTTTTTGATCAAATCCCATCTCGCAAGCAAGAATTTTCGCATCACTTGCCAAAAAAAGATCAATGATTTGTTTTAAGAGCTCATCCCCTTTTTCACCACCAAAAAGTGCTTCATGAGGCTCATAATTGACGACATTTGGTTCAAGTTCAAACCCTTTTGCAATATAGGGAGGATTTGAAACAATAACATCAAATCTTTTGTCCACTCCATCTAAAAGACTGGTTTTGATAAGCTCAATATCTAAATTATAGCGTCTAAAATTCTTTTTTGCACAAAAAATCGCATGTTCGCTGATATCCGTTGCTGTAATTTTCAATGCTGGGAACTTCATCTTCAAAATAGCACTTATGACACCACTGCCAACTCCTATTTCAGCCACAGCTTCGTTTCCCTTCAACTCTTTACTCACTTCATCAATCAATATTTCTGTCTCTGGTCTTGGGATAAGGACACCTTTTTGAATATAAAACTCCTTGCCATAAAAAGAGACACTTCCTGTAATGTACTCAATCGGTTCATGTGCCAGACGTCTTTGGACAAGTTCAAAAAAATATCGACTCTCAAACTCTTCTTCTGGATGCGTATGCAGATATATGCGATCCTTTTTGATGGCATAGCAAAGAAGTATTTCGGCCTCCAAAAGAGGCCTTTGGACAACTTTGGAGAGTTTTTGCCTTGCTTTTTGAAGCGCTTCAGCTATCGTCATCATCGATTGTAACGCACTTTCCTTTGAGTGCTTCATCCGCCTCACTCCTCTCCTCAAAACCCAGTGCTTTGAGTCGTTCCAAAATTGGCGGATGAGAGTAGTAAAAGAAGATATACAGAGGATGCGAAAGTGGAAAATGGCTATTTTCTTCAACGAGTTTTAAAAGTGCATTTCGTAGATTTGCTCTTCCGCCAAGCTCACTGCCATATCTATCTGCTGCAAACTCATTTTTTCGACTTACAAAATTAATGAGCGGCATGAAGAAAAAGAAAAAGACCGGACTCAAAAGCAAAAACATGGCAATCACACTATAGGGTGCATTTGCCGGTATGCCGGCTTGTTCATACAAAGAAGCTGGCAGATTGGCAAAGATATAAAAAAGTGCAAAGAACATAACACCCATCATGACAATATTTTTTACAATATCTTTATGTTTAAAATGACCCAACTCATGTCCCAAAACAGCCAGCAACTCCTTTTTTGAAAGTTTATCGAGCAAGGTATCGAAAAGCACAACCCTTTTGTTTTTCCCAATTCCACCAAAGTAGGCATTGAGCCTTGTATCTCGTTTACTCGAATCCACTACGTAGACACCATTGGCCTTAAATCCGCTTCTATTCATGAGTTCTTCGATATCTTTTTTGAGCTCTTCGTCTTCCAATGGGGTGAATTTATTGAATATTGGCGCTATGAGTGTCGGATAAATTGCATTGATCAAAATGATAACTGCAAATATAAATACAAATCCCCATATCCACCAGTTGGAGACATGAAGCATAATCCAGCCGATGATATAGACAAGAATAGAAGCAAAAACCAAAAAGAGTAGCGCCATTTTGATCTGGTCTTTTATGAAAAGAGAAACTGTAGATTTGTTGAACCCAAACTCCTCATCCAGAACAAATTTTTCATAGATATCAAAAGGAAGTGTCACAAGATAATTTATAGCAAAAAAAAGATCGATATAGACCACACTTTTGATCAAAATGTCATCGATCTGAATGATGGTATCAAGCCATCTCAAACCAAATCCCATCCAAAACAGAAACAAAATATATTCTACAAATGTTTCCATAATTGCAAGACGCTCTTTTTTGAAACTGTACCGTCCCGCTTTGATAAATTTAGAAGGTAGCATCAAAACCGCTTTTGTATGTTTCGCCTTTGCAACAAATCCGGCTTGCATTACAGAAACATAGATTTTGACCAAAATATAGATTCCATACAGGATACTTACACCTAACATCCTTTTCCTTTTTGAAAATTTTGACTATTATACTCAAAAAGCATTACTATTACGTTGCTGAAAAATTTTAAGATGAATTATAAACATTTTTAAAGGACAATATCAATGGCATTGATAGATCTTGCACAAATTAAGAAAAACTACGAAGCACAAAAGATCCTATGTGGCGTAGACTTTACTATCGATGAAGGAGAACGGGTAGCGATTGTCGGGAAAAATGGCAGCGGCAAATCGACCTTGATGAAAATAGTGGCAGGATTGGAAGATTTTGATGAAGGTGAAAGGAAAGTTCGTCAAAATTTGCAAATCAGAATGCTGCCACAAGTTCCAAAATTTGATCCAACATTGACAGTAAAAGAGGCAATTTTAGATCAACTCAAAGAGATCAATGAGGCCAAAAAAAGATATGAACAAGTCAGTATCCAAATAGCCGAAAATCCGGAAAACACCGCTCTTTTGGAAGAGCTGAATGCCCTCAGCAATTTTTTGGACTATCACAATGCCTGGAATATGGAAGAAAAAATAGAACGCGTATTGCAAGAGTTCAATCTCAAAATGTATGAAGACAGACTTGTTACGTCACTGAGTGGTGGTGAACAGCGACGCGTGGCACTGGCAGGACTTTTGCTTCAAAAACCGGATATATTACTGCTGGATGAACCTACAAACCATCTGGATGTCTATATGGTCTCCTTTTTGGAAGAGATGATTGCAAAAGAGCACTATACCATGCTTTTTGTGAGTCACGACAGGTACTTTATCGATAATATCGCAACGCGAGTTGTAGAGGTGGAAGATTGCAAACTCCGTAGCTTTAAAGGAGGATATAGCAGCTATTTGGAACAAAAAGAGGAGCTGCTCAAAAATTTGCAAAAGCAGCATGAGAATCTTTTGCGACTTCTAAAACAAGAAGAGGAGTGGCTAAGACGGGGAGTAAAAGCGAGAGTGAAACGCAACGAAGGACGAAAGAAACGCGTTCTTGAGCTCCGGGAAAAAGCCAAAAAAAATCCTGCCCTCATTAAAAAAGTCCAAATGCAGTTGGAGCGGGAAAAGAAACATTTTAATAGAGAAGATGGAATCAGCAAGAAAAAGGTTCTATTTGAGCTGGAACATGTCACAAAATATGCCGGAGAAAAGCTGCTTATCAAAGATTTTTCCACACGCATATTGCAGCGAGACACCATTGCCATCGTCGGAAAAAATGGAACGGGAAAATCCACATTTTTGCAGCTGCTTTTAGGCCAGACAAAGCCGGATAGCGGGGTTATCAAACGGGGTGAATTTACAATAGGCTATTTTGATCAGCACAGAACGATGCTTGATGATGAGAAAAACCTTATCGAAACTTTTTGTCCTAACGGAGGAGACAGGGTCGAAGTCTGGGGAAAAAGCATGCATGTATATGGATACCTTAAAAACTTTCTGTTTCCAAAAGAGTTTTTGGACAAAAAGATTGGAAGCCTCAGTGGCGGAGAGAAAAACAGAGTTGCTTTAGCGCTGCTTTTTACAAAAAAAGTAGATTGTTTGATTTTGGATGAGCCAACAAATGATTTGGATATTCCAACAATCAACATTTTAGAAGAGAATCTGCAAAAATTCCCAGGAGCTGTGATTTTCGTCAGCCATGATCGCTATTTTGTCGACAAAATCGCTAAAAAGCTCTTTATTTTTAAAGGGAACGGTATCGTTGAAGAATCGTATCAAAGCTACAGTGAATATCTGGAAATTGAAAAAGAGATCCATGAGCTTGAAACACTAGAAAAAGCAATACACGCAACACAGGAAAAGCCGATACGAGTTCGACAACGCAAGGAAAAACTCTCCTATAAAGAGCAAAAAAGACTTGAAGAACTCCCCTCTCTCATCGAATATCTTGAGGAAGAGATAGCACAAATCAGCGAATGCCTCAGCAACCCCGAATGCTATGAAAAGGAGGGGATCGTAGCAATTTCTCAAAAACTGGCAGAGCTAGAAAATGAACATGAAAAACTACTCGAGGAGTATTTGGAACTTGAAGAAAAAAGAGAAAGAATAGAAGGAATGCAATGAAGTTTAAACTCAATAAATATATTCAAGATGATATTTTCAATAATGAACATCCAAGCGATTTCGAATTGAGCAACGGATATGGCGTTTTAATTCTTAGACTTCCCTATATCAAAGAAAATCACGTTTTTGTTGTCAGTTACGCTTTTTTGATCCATAACAAAGAGGTATATGTATTCGACAGAAGTTCTAAAGAGTTTGCATTATTAGGGGATTTTTCCAGTTTGTATACCTATCTCGATGTACGAATCGACAAGATTTTAGCAAAAATATCACGATTACAAACGGTCATAGAAAAACTGGAAGACAGACTCTATGAAAATGACATCGATTCAAACTTCCCCAATGAGTGGCTGATGCTCAAAAAAGAGCTCTCCTTGATCGAACGACTTATGTCCCATGCCATGATAGCTTTTGGAAGATTTTCAAAACACTACAAGTCCGATCTTGACGAACATGCTTACAGAGATCTTGAAGAGCATTTAGACAGAGCTTTCCGTTTTAGTAAAGCAGCACTGGAAAAACTGGATAACCTCTACAATTTTTATCAGGCAAAAATGGATGAAAAGATGAATAAAATCATGTTTATTCTTACCATTATCTCCGCCATATTCTTGCCTCTCACTCTCATAACAGGCTTTTTTGGAATGAATACAAGCGATCTTCCTTTGACACAAACCCATCATGGAACGTTGAAAGCTACAATCTTGGCTACTCTTTTTGAGATTCCTTTTGTAATTTGGATTTGGAGAATGATCAAAAAATATTGATCACTCCAAAAACTTTATAATCGTTTCTTGAATCTTTTCTTTTGGAATTACCGTATCATGAATAATCGGTTTTTCAAAAAGAGATTTGATCCTTTCGGGGATTTTCGCTCCAGTCATTTGGGAGACTGCTTCCAAAGCTTCCTGGTCACGAACCTTTTCATCTTTTCCCGTCAGCGCCTTATACACTGTAGGAGCGAACTTTGTCCATTCTGCTGTTGAATAGGCGATATTCTCTTTTTCCTTGTGCGTTTTGTAGAGTTTGACAGTCGTTGCAGTATGAGGATCCATCAAATAACTCTTTTGTGTTACATACTTTTTGATAACTTCCATGACTTCATCATCAGTGGTAAAATCAGCATCAAAATCCTCTTGCAGCGCTTGTAGCTCCTCTTTTGTAAGCTCATAGTAGTTCTTTTCATTAAGACTTTCCATAAGCTCTTTCGTCCGCTCAGGGCCAAATTTATCAAAGAGGACACGCTCAACATTGGATGATTTCAAAATATCCATTGCTGGAGAACTTGTCTGAATCAGACATTTATCTCTCAAATCGTAACGTCCTTCTCTAATAAGTTGCGTCAGTACGTTATTTGCATTGGAAGCAATCAAAATTTTTGCAACCGGCAATCCCATCTTTTTCGCATAGTATGCACCCAAAGCGTTCCCAAAGTTTCCGCTTGGCACGATTAGATTGATCGCATGGCCAAAATCGATTTTTCTTTTTCGCATAAGTTCAAGATAACTATGGATATGATAGATGATTTGAAAGATAATCCTTCCAAAATTGACAGAGTTCGCAGCACTAAGCTTGATACCTTTGCTTTGCAAAAACGATTTAAATTCGGAGGATGCCAAAAGGTTTTTCAATGCCGTTTGTGCGTCATCAAAATTGCCCTCTATCCCTATCACTTTGAGATTTTTTCCATCTTCTGTAACCATTTGCAATCGTTGCACATCACTTGTCCCACCAGCCGGATAGAGACATGCCACTTTGATATTTGGTTTGTTTTTAAATGTTTCCAGTGTCGCTGGACCTGTATCACCACTGGTTGCTGCCAAAATAAGATAGTTTTCTCCTCTTTGTTTTGCAAGAGAAGAAAGAATATAGCCAAATGGCTGCAACGCCATATCTTTAAAGGCTCTTGTGGGTCCGTGATAGAGTTCGCTTACATAAAACTTCTCTTCTACCTCTACCACCGGTACGGGATTGTTTGGATCATCAAATTTGTCATACAGATCTAAAGCCTCTTGTATCAAATCATCTTCGATATCGATTTCGAAACGTTTTAAAAGATCATATGCCAATGCTTTATAACTGCTTTTTAGATGGTTTTGAAAAAATGTTTCATCCAGATTTGGAAGTGATTCTGGGACATACAACCCGCCAAAACTTGCACTTGGGCTTAAAATTGCCTCACTGAAAGGTACCTTTTGTGGTTTTTTGCCATCATTTCCCCGTGTCTCTATAAACAGCATACACGCCCTTTAAATTTTTTGCTTATTCTACCAAAACTGACTGCATCCATGATAGATATTTTTCATCGATATCCGCTATATCCATGGCGATAATCTCAGGTACATCGTATGGATGCATCTGTGTGATTACATTTTGCACATTTTGAAAATTGTTCGTTTTGATTATGAGCAGCAGCTCCTTATCTTCTTCTATTTTCCCCTGCCATTCATACACAGACAGAACTCCTGGCACGATATTGACACAAGCAGCTACTCTCTTTTCAACCAAAGATTTCGCGATATCTCTTGCTGTTTGCATATCAGCAACTGTGGAGAAAACAACTTTCATTTATCCTCCTAACACTTGTGTTCCGATACCCTCGCTTGTAAAGATCTCCAAAAGAAGCGAGTGTTCCACTCTTCCATCGATGATATGAGCCTTTTCCACACCTCCATCAATCGCTTCAAGGCAGGCATCCACTTTCGGTATCATGCCCCCACTAATCGTTCCATCTTTTTTCAACAGCTCAATTTTCTCTTCCGTAAGTGTCGAAATGAGTTTTCCATCTTTATCCAATACCCCTGGAGTATCGGTCAAAAAGATGATCTTTTTGGCCTTCAGCGCACCTGCTACTTTGCTGGCACACAGATCTGCATTGATGTTGTATCCGGGGTGTCCCAATTGATTGCTTGCAGCAATAGGGGCGATTACTGGTACAAACTGCTCTTGCAACAGATTTTGTACGACGCTTGGATCGATATGGTCAATAACACCTGTATAGCCAAACTTCTCAAAATCTTTCGGACGCGCTGTGATAAAATGGGCATCTTTCCCACTTACCCCTATCGCTTTGGCTCCATGGTTGTTTAACAGACTCACGATCTCCTTATTGATATCTCCGCTTAAAACCATCTCAACGATCTCCATCACTTCAGCTGTCGTTACCCGCTGACCATCGATAAAAGTCGTATCGATTTTGAGTCTGCTGAGAATCTCTGTGATTCTCTTTCCTCCTCCGTGCACGATTACCGGCTTGATACCAACGGTATAAAGCAGCAAGATATCTTGTGCAAATTTCTCTTTGAGTTTCTGATCTGTTTGGGCACTTCCTCCATATTTGATGACAAAAATCTCATCACGAAATTTTTTGATGAATGGAAGAGCATCAAGCAGTGTCTGAACGATTTGAATCTTTTTTTGCATCATACTCCTTTATGTATCTATCAACCTTTTCATACACCTCTTTAGAAATAGTGAGCTCAAGCTCCAAAATAGAAAGAGGATAGGAAAACTGCTCCAATTTTACCGCATCTTTCCTTGTAACCAGAAATGCATCCGGCTTTTCTTTGTGCCATATTTGCTCAAGTTCTTCTTTTGTAAAGTGGTGATGGTCTTCAAAAAAATAGGCTTTTGTTCCTTTCGGTACATAGCGAAGCACTCTTTTTGGATAGGCAATGGCCGTTAATAAAACCATCTTTTTCTTTGGATTGCTGATCCAAACGTTTCGCAAAAAATCTCTTTCTTCTTGAACGACCAAATCGGCCTTTTTCAAAAACGCTCTTGGAAGCCTATAAGGACCACTTGGAAGACAGAGCCTATTGGGTGTCTTAATATCGATAAGGATATCAAACTTTTTGTAGGGTTTATGAAATGCATCATCTAAAAATAGAACGTTACAGCCTAATCCTTTTGCTTTTTCGATCCCCTCTTCTCTTCTTTCGCAGACGATAACAACTGCATTCGGGACCATTTGCGCAAGCATTACCGCTTCATCCCCGCACTCTTTTGCATTACATAGCAAACTTTTGCCATTACTGACAAGACGTAGTCCCTTGCTGTGTCTATGAAACCCTCGAAGCACTATTGCGCATTTGTCATATCTTCTTGCCAGTGCGGCAACGATTGGCGTTTTCCCACTTCCGCCAACTGTGAGATTTCCAACACTTATTATAGGTATATCGAAATCTTGCTCTTTTGGAAGAATCTTTTTTAAAATCGCAACGCTGCAATAGAGTATACTGAATGGAAAAAGTGCGAAAGAGATAATTCTGTGCCAAGCAGAGGGACGATAAAATCCCTCCTCGAAAAAATGGACTATACCCTTGATTGAGCCACCTCTTTGATCTGTTCTATAACATAATATACATCTTCATCACTCATTCCCGAATGTATTGGAATTGAGAGAATTTGTTGATAGTTTCTCAACGCTTTTGGAAAATCGTTAATGCGCAAACTATATTTTTGCTTATAGTAACTCAATAGATGAAGGGGAATATAGTGAAGGCCTACTTCTATTCCTCTTTTATAGAGTTCTCTTGCAAAAGAGTCTCTGTTTTTATCTATCTTGATAATAAAAAGCGAATAGATATGGTCTCTTACCTCTTTTGGAAGTTCAATATGCGGTGTATTTGCCAACTCTTTATGGTAGATTGCCGCAATTTGACGTCTTCGCTCTATCGCTGCATCGTTTTTTTGCAGTTGAGAAAGATTAAACGCGGCTTCTAAATCACTCATATCATATTCCAAACCGATATCAACGACATCATAGATATATCCAAGATGTCCCTCTTCATCCCATTCACTGCGAACCATTGCGTTTCTTTGCAAGAGTCTTGCTCTTTCTTCCAACTCTTCATTTTTCAAACACATCATTCCGCCATTGTTCGTCGTAAAACGTTTATGTGGATTGAAACTAAATGTGGTGATATCTGCTTCCAAAGAGCCTATTTTGTTTCCGTTGTATGTCGCACCCAGTGCATTGGAAGCATCTTCAATAATGAGGATATTATATTCACGTGCAATTTCATACAGTCTGTCAAGATCTGTAGGCTGGCCTGCAATATGTGAAATGATAGCACCTTTGAGCTTTTTGCTTTTGTTCTTACTAAGGATCTTTTCCAACTCATCCAAATCGATATTGAAATCATCTGGACAGATATCGACAAAGATCGGTTCTGCATCGAAATGGCGAACTACTTCGGGAACATTTGGGTAGGAATTGACACTACACAAAATCTTATCGCCCCGTTTTAAATCTATCGTCGTCATTGCCAGATGCAACGAGGCCGTTTCATTGGATGTAGCCAAAGAGTGTGGGCATCCTATATATTGCGCAAAACTTTTTTCAAGTTCGTCTCGCTTATTTTTTTGTTCAAGAGCTTCTTTGATCGACTCTATCTCTTTGCTGTCTATTTGCAGTGAAAAAAGAGGAATTTTTTTCATTTCTTGCTCCTACCTTAAGGATATTGAGTAAATTATACTAAATTACTACTTAATCTATTCTTTTATATTTAATGCTCTTGATTAATATTGATAATTTTTAACAAATGATAATTTTTATCCACAATCTATTCTCTCTTTTGATAATAGCTCTATCTCACGGCAACTAAAACCCGCTTTTTTTCTTGCTTCGATATTCACCTCCGTTTTGCTATGAAGCGTTCCGGGGTAGATTTTCTCGATTCTTTGAAAATACTCTTTTTCAATATCTTCACATCCCGCTTGTTCACAAGCCCAACGAAACCAAAAATCTCCCTTTTTCACATGGGCTATCTCTTCAGTAAGTATAATATCGAGTGCTTGTGTCATTTTTATAGCAAAAGGGTCATGAAATTTTTTTAATTTTTGAATGATTCTGGGATTGGCATCAAGTCCATTTGCTTCCAAATATCTTGGGACAACAGCCATCCGATCAATTAAGGTTTGACTCGCCTTGCCCGCATCAAACAAGCCTTGATGTACAGGAAAATCACCATACCTGTATCCAAGCTCTTTTAAAAGCGAATCTATCATTAAAAAGTGTCTACATTCATCATCTGCTACCTGCAACCAGTCTTTATAAAACTGCTTTGGCAAATTTTTAAATCTATAGGCTGCATCCAATGCAAGATCAATGGCACTATACTCAATATGCGCTATGGCATGCAGAAGTATTGCACGCCCCTCAGCGGTTCCGAATCTGCTTCTTCTTGGTACCTTTTGGGGATCAACAATCTCGCAAAAACCTCGAAAAGAGGGCTCATGAAACATAATACTTTTTTGTTCGTGATTCATTGGAATTGAGCCATTTTGAAACAATGTATAAAACCTTTTAAACTGTTCCATCTTCTCGTACGGATCAGATATCTGTATAATTGCTTCTAACGTTTGAAAAAATTCCATCATCACCTCTTAAGGAGTAAATTTGCAAATCAAATATCAACCAATGGGTCAATATCAAACAAATTGCTATATTGTAACAATTAACGACAAAGATTTCATCGTGGATCCTGGCGTAGGAGCCACACCTTGGGTTTTGGAAAATGTTACAAATCCTGTTGCCATACTCAATACACACGGTCATTTCGATCATATTTGGAGCAATGCAGAACTCAAAGAGAAGCTCAATATCCCTATCATTATCCATGAAAAGGATGCTTTTTTCCTACAAAAAGATCAGTTTGGGATGCAGATGCCAAAAAGCGAACCAGATATCCTTGTACAAGGTGATCAAACAGTTGATATTGCAGGAGAAAAGATTACATTCTTACACTTTCCAGGTCATACGCCAGGATGCAGCGTTATCGATTTTGGTGATTTTTGGTGTAGTGGGGACTTTATTTTTAAAGGTAGTATCGGCAGGGTCGATTTCCCCTACTCTGATCCAGAGGCTATGAAAGAGAGTCTTAAAAAATTCAAGACCCTCCCATACGATAAACCGGTCTATCCAGGACACGGAGATCCCACATCTGTTCGCTCGGAACAGCGGTTTGTCGATTACTGGCTTCGAGCTATATAATTATCTGTCTAAAATATGAGTCTGCGGAATAAATGTAACGAAACTTCCTGCGAAGACCTTTTGGTCTTCCACTCTACCAACCACATCAATGAATGCTTTTTTCCCCTCTTTTTGCACTACTTGGGCCTCAAAAACAACATTATCACCTACCTGCACAGGCGCAGTAAATCGAACTTCGGCACTGCTCAGTACCACATACGGTTCATTGACTGCCGCCATTGCCGCAAAATCTGCGGCACTAAAAGTAAATCCACCATGTACTAACCCTCGTTCATCGGCAGCCATTATTTGTGACGTTTGAAGCGCAACCTTTGCGTAATCCGGCCTTAGCTCTATCACACGTCCACTCAATGTCGGATCAATGTTTTTATGCGTCCTAAGCTCCATGGAACACCTTGTTATACAGCTCCTCATCAAATCCAACAATCACATCACCATTATTCAACTCAATAACAGGTCGTTTGATCAAAAGATTCTCTTTACAAAGCCACTCTCTCTTTCCTGCATCATCCAAATTTAGTTCTTTTAATTTTAATTGTCGATATTTGGTCCCTCTGGTATTGAACAGTGTATTAATTCCTACTTTCTTGATCCATTCATCTATCTTCTCGCATCCTACCGGACTCTTTTTAAAATCGACAAACTCATATTCGATACCGTTGTCATTGAAAAACTTGAGTGCTTTTTTGACACTTCCGCACGTTTTTATGCCATATACCTTCATCAAATCTCCTCCATGAGTTTTGGTAAATCTGCAATAGATTCTATCAAAAAATCAGGGCGTCCTTTCAACAGGTCTTTTTCTTTATATTTTCCTGTTTGGACCATGACCGTAGTAATCCAACAAGCTTTCGCACCTAAAATGTCACTTTCTATATCGTCTCCAACCATTATTACCTCATCTTTTTTCAATCCCATACTTTCAAGTGCCAAGGCAAAAAATTCACAATTTGGTTTTCCCAAAATTTTTGCCTTTTTGTCGCTCGCATATTCCAAACATTGTACAAAACCACCGGCATCAAGACTCAAACCATCTTCATCTTTAAAATACCTGTTCATATTAGTTGCTATGAATCCGGCTCCAGATTCAAGATAGCGAAATCCCTCATTCAGTGCGTCATATGTAAAGTTTTTATAGGCATCGCATACGAGAACATATTGCATCGTACCATCTAAATCATCAAAATAGTTTTTCGCTTCATCGGTCGCTATCACATACGCTTTAGCATTCTGGCTTTTCAGAAAAAGCTTTGCTGCGCTCAAAGCGGTAAAAAGTTCCTCTTCGTAAATCTCAAATCCCATATTACGTAGTTTTTTTAATAGATTTTTTGGCGATACTCGACTCGTGTTTGATACAAACCGTATAGTATAGTGTTTGCGAAGTGAACAAAGAGCCTCTTTAGCTCCCTTTATCGGACTCTCTCCTTCATACAGTACACCTCCAATATCAAGAAGTATTCCTTTTTTCATCTTTTTCTCCGTAACTTTATATAAACCCGTTTGGGTGCGGGATATCCCTCTACTGTTCGTTGAGGATCAGCTGGATCCAAAAAATCTTCCAGACTCTCACCCAAAATCCAATCCGTTTTTCTTTGTTCTTCAAATGTAGTCGGTTTTGTTGCCAATATTTCAAAATATTCAAATCCAGCCTTTTCGCACCAGTTTTGCAGTGCTTTGATGGTTGGAACGAAATGGACATTTGGAATTTTTGAGTAGGTTTTAGCCGGACACAGCGCAACTGGATCCTCTCCTTCGATGTAAAAGGTATCCAAAAAAATCTCGCCACACTCTTTCAAACCTTGCTTGAGCCATTTGAGCATCGCTATGGGATCGCTTCTATGATAGAGCACTCCAAGACAAAAGATGACATCAAACTTTTTCCTATACAAAGGAAGATGTTCTACACCCAAAAGCTCATAAACGATACTGCTTTGGACAAAATGATTGATGAAATCAAACTGCGTTCGAAACAGTGGAGAGGGATCAAATCCCGTTAAAGATTTTGGATGATGTGTGAGCATACGAAACATATAGTAGCCATTGTTGCAACCAATATCCGCTACGTCCTTTCCTTCAAGATCAAAATGGGGCTCTAAAAGATTGTATTTGATATAGCTTTTCCATTCACTGTCGATATATGTGCCAAAAATCTCAAATGGCCCTTTCCTCCATGGTCTCATAGCCCATGCCGTCTCAAAAATCTGTTCTTGTATACTTTGTGGTATATCTCCAGTAATCTTTATGATATCTCCAAGCTCCACATCGCACTCTACTTTAGGAAGTTGGCAAAGCTTTTCTCTAAGTGGTGCTATGTTTTTCCATTGTAGCCATCTTTCACGTTCACTCTTGATTTCCTCTATCCCCATAGAACCTTCCTCCATTTTTTTGTATGATAACAAATATTTTTCGAAAGAGGCGCTATGCTTATTATCGCAGCGACATATACAGAAATTGCTCCTATTATAGAAAAATTGGATATGAAGCAAATAGAAAAAAAACCTTTTTCCATCTATGCAAACCAAAAGCATCGTATAGTCATAAGCGGTATAGGAAAAATAAAAGCTGCAGCCGCACTCTCCTATGCTCTTGTCCAGAAAAGAGAAGAAGTTTGTAACATAGGATACGCAGCAGGAGAGAGTATCGGCTCACTTTTTGCGATTAAAAAAGTGATCGATATCGATAGCGATAAAGTGTTTCATATCGATACTCCTCCCATTTTACCGAAAACCAGCTGCACGACATTTTCCAAACCTGTACATATCAAGCAAAAAACATTGGCAGATATGGAAGCAAGTGCCATTGTCGAGACGGCAAAACTGTTCAAAACACCTGTATATATAATCAAACTTGTCTCTGACAATTTTGAGCCAGAAACGGTACAAGAAAAATCTCTTTTTACTACAAACCAGATAGACCGACTCTTAAGCCTTCTTTCGTTACAATCCTAAAAATTTTGTAAAGGATTACAATGACTTTGCAGAAAAAAGCAACTGTTGTAGCAAGTGTTGTCGCTACGATTTTGGTATGTATCAAGCTCATTATAGGTATTTTGAGCGGCTCTGCAGCTGTTTTAGCAAGTGCAATCGATTCGATTCTCGATATCGCAGTATCGATGTTTAACTATTTTGCCATTTCAAAAGCGGAAAAAGCACCAACGGAAAAATTCAACTATGGACTAGGCAAGATAGAGGCACTTGCCGCTGTCATCGAGGGAACTATCATCACCATATCGGGGCTCTTTATTTTTTACAAAGGAGTCGACAATATCTGGCATCGAAAACAGATAGCCTATCTTGACGATTCTATAATCGTCATGGTGATTTCCATTATTCTTACAGGGGGACTCGTCTTTTTTCTCAATTATGTCTATAAAAAAACAAAAAACATGGTCGTCAAATCGGATGCCCTGCACTACAAAACAGACCTTTTTTCAAACTCTGCTGTTTTACTCTCACTGGCCATCATCTACTTTACCGGATGGCACTGGATCGATGGCATTTTTGGTATAGCAATAGCCGTATATATCATTAAAGAGGCTTTTGAACTCATTAAAGAGGGGACGCTTATTCTTTTGGATGTAGCGTTGGATGAAAAATATGTGGAAAAGATCAAACAGATAATCACAGAGCAACCGGAAGTAACCGACTATCACTATTTGCGGACAAGAAGAAGTGGAGATACGAACTTTGTCGATGTACACGTAGTTTTTACGCCTGACATCTCCCTTTTAGATGCACATAGGGTTTCAGACAAAATCGAAGAGGAGATTAAGAAGCTCGATCCCGATTCAGAGTGGAATATCACAATCCATCTCGACCCTTACGACGACTCTCCTCACAACGATTGATTATCGGGCGTACTCTATCGCCCTATTTTCTCTGATGACATTGACTTTGATCTCTCCGGGATATTGAACCCCAGATTCGATATCTTTTGCAATCTCCTTGGCAAGAAGAACCGCCTCGTTATCATTGACAAGCTCTGCATTGACAATGACTCTCACTTCTCGTCCTGCATTGATGGCGTACGCTTTTTTGACTCCTGGTTTGCTCAATGCTATCTCTTCAATGGCCTGGACTCGTTTTAAAAAGGCTTCAAGTACTTCCCGTCGAGCACCCGGTCTTGCTGCACTGAGAGTATCTGCTGCACATACTGCTGCAGCCTCAATGCTTCTTGGCTCTTCGTGGCCATGGTGAGCATAAATAGCGTTGATAACAACATCCGGTTCTTTGTAGCGTTTACAGATTTCGGCACCCAAATCCACATGGCTTCCGCTATATTCATGCGTTAAGGCCTTGCCGATATCATGCAAAAGCCCTGCACGTTTTGCCATCACTTCATCACCACCCATCTCTGCAGCCATGATACCGGCTAAATGGGCCACCTCCAAGGAGTGACCCAAAGCGTTTTGCCCATAACTTGCCCGAAATTTGAGGCGACCGATCAGTTTTACGATCTCTGGATGTATCGGTCCAATTCCTAGGTCAATCACGATATTTTCGCCCTCTTCCAGAAGCTGCTGGTCAAACTCCTCTTTCACCTTTTCATAAATCTCTTCGATTCTTGAAGGCTGAATTCTTCCATCTTCAACCAAAAGTTCGATTACCTTCGTCGCAATAGCCCGTCTATAGAGATTGAAAGAGCTCAAAATAATCGCATTAGGCGTATCATCTATGATGATGTCCACACCAAGCAGCATCTCCAAAGTCTTGATATTGCGTCCCTCTTTTCCGATGATGCGGCCCTTGATATCTTCACTTGGAATACTGACAGTATTGATAAGACGCTCCGCTGCAAACTCTCCTGCAAACCTCGTCGTCGCCTGGGCAATAATGTAGTTTGCTCTTCGTTTTGCTTCTCTTTTTGCCTCTTCTTCATATTTTCTCACAATATTGGCAATTTCAAGACGACTCTCTTCTTCTGCTTTTTGCAAGATGAGATTTTTTGCCTCTTCAAGCGTCAGACCCGCTTGCTGTTGCAACGCCTCTAGAACTTCTTGATATTTCTCTTCATACCGTTTTTTCAGCTCTTCATACTCGTTTTTAAGTCTATTAACCTCTTCCCTTTCAGCTTTAATCTCCTGCTTTTCAAGGGTAATGTGTTTGAGTTCGTCCTTGAACATCTGTTTCAAGGACATCTCTTTTTCCATCAGTTCACTGAATCGCTCATCATAATCACGTTTCAGCTCTTCAAGTTTCTTTTCAAAATCTTTTTTTAATTCAAGCTCGGCCTCTTTGACTTGGACCTGGGCATTTTGCAAAATCTTTTCAGCTTCATGCTCAATCGCTTTGGCCTTGGCTCTGGCTTGTTCTTCATATATTTTTAATTTATCTTTTTCAATTTTTTTCGACAGTAAATATCCTGCAGCGCCGCTTATGATTGCTGCAGAACTTCCTACTAAAATCTCTACCCACATCACTATCCCCTCGTATATAAATTTTTTTCGGGGTAATTAAAAAATCTCCACGTACATCATACGTATCACAGATTCTCTCTTTTATCAGACACTCTTTTGTTTGTACAAAGATCACAATCGGCTGATATGGCAAAGCAGCCATGAACCTATCGTACATCCCTTTACCAAATCCGATTCGACGAAAATCCCCGTCTACCCCGATGACGGGAATCAAAACTATATCAATTTTTGTTTCAAAAAAAGAGTTGGACGGCTCTTTTATGCCAAATTTTCCTCTTTTTATAGGTAGTCTGAATTTTACCATCTTGAAACTTTGCCCTTGCATAAAGGGAACAAATATATTTTTTTTCCTTCTAAGATGAGCGAAAAATCCTAAAAGATCAGGCTCATGAGCCATTGGCATAAAAACGAGCATATTGTTTGGATTGAGTGCATCAAGAATAAATTGAAGGTTTGCTTGAAGCATCTTGTGTAGCTTTCTTGAAACCGGTTTTTGTAAAAGTTTCTCTTTGCATCTGTTTCGAAAACGCTCTTTAGGTGAACTCATTTTAAGCCTTCATTGAATATAATGTAATCCGATTTTACAAAAAAAGGATGAGGATGCAAAAATTTTTTCTCCCTCTTTTGATAATACTGCTCTTTTTAACAGGATGTACAAAGAAAGAAGAGAAACAAAAAAAGGTTTCAAAAGAAGTTGAAAAACCGGTTATAAAAGAGACACCACCTGTTTATACATTTTATGATACAAGCAATCATAAAAGAGTTGTCAAAATTGTTGATGACAAATTTATCATTCCCAATGGAAAAAATATTGAGATATTTGTCTTTTTTGCCACATGGTGCCCTTCATGCAAAGCTGAAATTCCTGAACTCAATGAACTGTATAAAACTTTTCAAAATAGAATCGATATCATAGCTCTACCTTTAGATAAGAAAAATCTGGAAGAGTTTATACAAGAAAATCACATGGACTATTTTGTCTCACGCTCTGTTGATCACAATCTGCAATTCGCCCAAAAAGTGTATGCAATGCTTCAAGCAGGAGCCAATATGCCAATACCCTTGACATTAATTTTACAAGATGGCAAATATTATATGCACTATATCGGAGCTGTTCCGTATGAGATCTTTCATAGTGATATCAAAAAGGCTTTAGGAGAATAAAGATGTTTGGTTTTATCAAAAAAGCGCTGAAAAAAACAGTTGAAAATATAGAAGAGCACACGCCCAAGAAAAAATATGCCACTCCTGAAGAGATTGAAGAGATCTTGATCGAAGCGGATGTGGAGTATGATCTTGTTGAAAAGATTGTCAACTCTTTGCCGAACAAAGTCAATAGAGTTGCACTCAAAAATGAACTTCTTTTTCTATTCAAACCAGCTCCTGTAAAAGAAGCAAACGTCAAACCTTTTGTTGAACTGATTTTGGGTGTCAATGGTGCCGGAAAAACAACGACCATCGCGAAGCTCGCATACCGATACAAACAAGAAGGAAAAAGCGTCATTTTGGGGGCAGCCGATACGTTCAGGGCAGCAGCCATTGAACAATTGACAAAATGGGCTCATAAACTTGATGTCCCCATTGTCGCTACAAAGCAGGGTCATGACCCCTCAGCAGTTGCATTCGATACGATTCAAAAAGCAAAATCGAAAGGAATCGATCACGTACTTATAGATACTGCTGGAAGATTGCACACACAATCAAATCTGGCCGAAGAGTTGAAAAAAATTGTACGTGTTTGCTCGAAAGCAATGGAAGGTGCTCCCCATAGAAAATTATTGATTCTTGACGGGACTCAGGGCAATTCTGCTATCAACCAGGCAAAAGCGTTTCACGAAATGGTAGGGGTAGACGGCATTATCGTCACTAAACTTGACGGTACGGCCAAAGGAGGAGCGCTGTTGAGCATATCTCATGAGATGGCTTTACCGATTCTATATGTAGGCACGGGCGAAAAAATGGAAGATTTGACTCCATTTGATCCAAATGAATATGTGGATACGATACTCGATGCAATATTTGTCTAATCTAGAAATAGTCTTCTATGCAGGAGCAGGAATTATTATATTCCTTTTTGTTTCTGTGTTAATTGGCAGATTCAAAGATGAAAAAATCGACTTTCGTGAACATAAATGGATCATTTTTACCTATATTTTGCTTATGATACTCGCAATTTGGGTTTGGCGTTATATGTTCGATACGTTTTTTAGTGAAAAATTGCTTTTGCTTCTTAAAAATCGTTGGGAGCTGTAATGGCAAAAAAGAGTATTTATGAATGCCAACATTGTGGATATCAGAGTGCCAAATGGATGGGAAAATGCGTCAATTGCGGCGCATGGGAATCCTTCATAGAAATCAGCCATAAAGATCAAAAAATCCAAAAAAAAGCGCAAAAAAGCTCTTTATCGCAACCAAAACCTATTACAGAAATAGAAAAAGAGAAAATTCATCGGATATCAACCGGTAGCGAAGAACTTGACCTTGTATTAGGCGGAGGCTTGGTCGAAGGTTCCCTTGTTTTGGTAGGTGGAAGTCCCGGAGTAGGCAAATCGACACTTTTGCTTAAAACCTGTGCCAATCTTGCAAAAAGCGGGAAAAAAGTTTTGTACGTCAGTGCTGAAGAGTCCGCAAGTCAGATAAAAATGCGAGCCGATAGGATTGAAGCGAACCATCCCAATCTCTTTTTATTGAATGAACTCATTTTGGAAAATATAGTGTCGCATCTTCACACAGATAGCTATGATCTTCTTGTTATCGACTCAATTCAAACGATCTATTCTGAAGAGATTACGACAGCTCCTGGAACAGTCAGCCAGGTCAAAGCAGTGACATTTGAGCTGATGAGGATTGCGAAATCGATGAAACTCCCTGTTTTTATCATCGGACATATCACCAAAGAGGGATCTATCGCTGGTCCCAGGGTCCTTGAACATATGGTAGATACGGTACTCTATTTTGAAGGGGACAGTTCAAAAGAGATACGAATGCTCAGAGGCTTTAAAAACAGATTTGGCAGCATCAGCGAAGTCGGTATTTTCGAAATGACGCAAAAAGGACTCATGAGTGCAAAAAATATCTCCAAACGTTTTTTTCAAAGAGGATCCTCTCAGATCGGATCGGCAGCCACTGTGGTAATGGAAGGAAGCAGACCCATTATTTTGGAAGTTCAGGCTCTTGTGGCAGAAACGGGTTATCCAACTCCAAAAAGAAGCACAACAGGATACGACGCAAGCAGACTCACGATGCTTTTGGCACTGCTTGAAAAAAAACTCGATTTACCATTCAATCAATACGATGTTTTTGTCAATATCGCAGGAGGCATCAAAATTGCAGAAACCGCTGCAGATTTGGCAATTGTCGCTGCCATTTTAAGTAGTTTTCGCAATAGACCACTCAGTGAGGAGACCATTTTTTTGGGAGAAGTTGGACTGACTGGAGAAATAAAAGATATAATGATGCTGGATAATCGTCTCAAGGAAGCCGCAAGTCAAGGTTTTACAAAGGCGGTAGTCCCTTCAAAACCATTGCAAAGCATAGCGATCAAGACATATGCGGTACGTAGCGTTGAACAGATTATAGACTGGATGTAAGGAGCGACAATGAAAAAAAACTCAAAAGCACATATGGCTATGGAAGAGCGGTATGCGAGATTGGAGATTGATTATGATTCTTTGGAAGAGAAAAAGAAAATATGCAATCTTGTTAATGACCTCATAGCGAAATACAGAATTTCTCCGCAAATTACCGTAGAACCAAAAGATATAGAGAATGGAGAATATGTGATCGAATTTCATGACGATTACGACAAAAAAGCCGGACCATTTTTTGAAGATCTTATAAAAGAGCTTGATATTACCTGCGACTGATTACCAGTCCAGGTATAAAAAGAGCGTAGAGAGAAAATAGTTGGCTACAAAAACGGTCATCGCCGCATAGACAACGGATTTTGTTGTCGAAAGGCCTACTCCTCTTGCGCCACCTCTCGTAAAATATCCGATATACGTTCCAATGATACTGATAAGGTATCCAAAAACAAAAGCTTTGATGATTCCTGTACCAATATCGCTAAATTCCAGATACGTAGTGATAGTGTTTTTATACGATGTAGGATTGACGCCAAGAGCGTATACAGAGATCAGATAAGCTGCAATATTTCCCAAGAAAACAAAAACGATTACCAAAATAGGTGTAGACAATGTCGTGGCTATCACCCTGGGAACAATAAGATATTTTTTACTATCCACCGCCAACGTATCGATAGCATCGATCTGCTCTGTTACCCGCATCGTTCCTAGTTCGGCCGTCATGGCACTCACCGCGCGTGACACCAGCATCAAAGCCCCAAACACCGGCCCAAGTTCTTTGGAAATAGAGACAAATATGGTATATCCCATAAACTCCTCAGCACTAAATTTATGAAATCCATGATAGAGTTGAATCGCTTCAACAAGTCCAGTAAAAATCGCTGTCAAAGCAATGACAAAAAGGGAACCTACACCAATAATGTCCATCTGCTGCAATGTCTCTTTGACTCTATAGGGCGGCTTGAAAAAGAGCGGCAATATCTTTATCTGAAAAAGTATAAAAGTGCCAAATTTCTCAAGCATTCTAAAAAACTGAACGAACGGATAACCAAGATAGAAAAAAACCTGCTCCATTAGGATCCTTCAAGGATAGTTGTTATAATTTTATCAAAAAAAGGCTTTCATGATAGGTATAGATATCGTCCAGATAGAACGAATAGAAAAAATGATAGAAAAATATGGTCAAAAAGGACTTGAGCGATTTTTACTGCCTCAAGAGATTGAGCTTGCGAAAAAACCTCAAACAATTGCGGGTTTTTGGGCGGCAAAAGAAGCTGTATCCAAAGCACTCAAAACAGGAATAGGAAAAGAGCTAGGATTTCACGATATCCAAATATATAAAGAGAAAAATGGAGCTCCAGCTTTTAAACTTCTCAATGGAAAAGAGAAGATGTTTCATATTCAGCAAACCGCCCTCTCTATCTCCCATGATGCGGGCGTGGCAGTCGCCGTGGCAGTCATCATCCAATACTGATTATCCTCCGCCTGTAAACCCCAAAAATTCTATCTTGTCTCCCTCTTTGGGTTTGAAGCTGCTCCACTCCTCTTTTTTGACAATTTGCATATTTACTGCAACTGCCATCACTTTATCCATAACACCCAACTCTTTTAAGATATCCTCAATGGTCATGTTTTCTTTAATCTCTCTTTGTTCACCGTTAATTGTCACCAACAACACACTCCCCTTTTGTGAAACTTTGCATATATTTTGCCACTAAAAATCTGTGCTTGGCGTAAGCGAGCTGACAAGGATTCATTCCTAAAGCATTTTTAATATTTGGATCCGCTCCCAGTTTCAAAAGAAGATCGATCATTTTTACATCCCCCATATAAGCGGCTTGATGCAAAGGAGTGATTCCATATCTGTTTTTTGCATTAATATCGGCATCGTGTTTGAGAAGATACTTTACGATACCTACTCTTCGTTCGCCCACAGCATAGTGCAAAGCCGTCATTCCGTTGTTGTCCTCATCATCCACATCGGCACCATGTTCGATCAAATATTTTACAATATCCAGATTTCGCATCTTGACAGCCATCAGTAGTGGGGTAATCCCCGCTTTGCTAGAAGCTTCTATATCTGCTCCGTTTTTGATCAATCGCTCAATCTGTTTCATGTCCTCTTTATAGATAGCCTCATGCAGCCGTGTCCATCCATTGATACTGTCGGCATATAGAACTAATGCAAAAAGAATAGTTGCAACAATTTTTCTCATTTCCCCTCCTTTTGCAACTATTATATCATAAGTAATAAATTTTATCCTTTACTAAACTGTATCATCTTAAAGCGTTCTCCCATATGAGAAGGGTGGATAAGAATTTTGACTTTCTCAAGCTCTTGCCTATACAGATCATACCCTTTTTTCTGCAAAATCTCTTCAAGAAGCTCCATAATACCAAACTCCACTAAAGCAGCCAACTGCGTCTGATAGGCATCCACCACAAATCCAGACTCCTCGAAAGCCTTTCTGAGATGGGAAAAGTTGACATCATAGGTGATATCGCTTCTTTTATATACTTGCTTGATATCTAGTTTTTCATCAAAAAATGGAAAAACTTGGTGGTTCGTATAGACCCGAATACTAAAATCGTTTCTCACTTCCAAATCACCATAATCAAATGTTACGAACTCCACTTTTTCAAATGCACTATATAGTTTTTTGGCGAATTCTTCATATCCTACGGCAACTTCTCCCTTTATCTGTCCAAAACTTTTGGCAAGTTCAAGAATTTTTGAATCTGCTTCCTTCCATTCAATCATAAAATCCTTTGAAACATATGCCTGTTTCCCTTTATAGACAAGTTCACATCCAAATGCATCAAATATTTCATTCGCAACTACAAATGCCTCTTTGCACCGAACCTCATCGAACGAACTGTAATGATGAAACTGGATTGCATCGCCAAAACTTTCTTTCAAATACTCATTTTGCAATGAACGTAGTTTTGCAATAGGCTCCACAATGCCAAATTGCAATGTTTTTAACAATGCAGGATCGAAAGTATAGAGAAACTGGATGATATCTGCCAAGAGATATCCCTGATGAGCTCCTATTTCCATAATTGTTGCATGGGGTGAGAGTCTGCCCTTTTGGATCTGTGTATAGATATGTTTGGCAATGGCTCCGCCAAAAAGAGGCGTGACACTGACTGCCGTAAAAAAATCACCGCTTTTTCCTATTTGGAGCTGATTTGCGTAATATCCGTCAGAAGCATAGAGCCACTCGTTCATAAAAGTACTAAATCGCATGAGCCATCTCTTGATACAATTTGCTCAGAAGTATTTGTTTTTGAATATCATATATCTGCAGATCGATCTTTTTTGTCTGCAAAGAATTTTGCATTATCATCACATCGTACTTCGTTTTTTCTCCCGCCTTATAACGATCTTTCGTATCTTTTAAAAGTCCCTGATAAAGTATAAGATCCTCTTTGGTAAGAGCGATTTTTTTATCAAGCAGATGAATGGAGCGAAGCGTTGATCGATACAGATTCAGCTTCTCTCGTTTCAATTGAGCAAATCTGTTTTTTGATTTGAGATAGTCTATTTTGGCCGATTCGATATTCCGTAGGGCATTGATATCAAAAAGAGGCATGGTGATACGAAAACCGTAGGTTTTGTAGTGATCGGTATATTGATAACCTGGAAAATAGAGACTTCCTTGCATCTTTTGATAATTTACATTGGCAAATAGCGAGAGTGTCGGCAAATATCGAGCGATACTCATATATTTATAGTGCCTGTTCGCTTCAATATCGGCTCTGCTTTGCTTCAACAACAGATTATCATCGATATAATTTTGTTTTGCAACCAATGAAAATCTTGGAAGTTTCGCACTCTTTGGATCAAGATCGCTGATGTTTTTTATCTGATGTAAAATCTGTTGCCTCTGATCTTCCAGATCAATAAGCGCAAGAGCAAGAGAGTTTTTGTTGACGATAGCGTTATCCAAAAAAGTGCTGTCAATCTCTCCGTGAAGGTATTGATCCTTTTTGATCAAAATGTCAAGTTTGGCATTTTCTATCAAAAGTTTCTGTTTTTGTATCGATAGCCCCAACTGCTTGTACTGCAATGCAAGCTGAATATATTGAAAAACGTAGGCTTTTTTCTTGCTTTCCACACCAAGCAGTGCACTTCTTTTTTTGGCATCTGCATACAGCATTGCTTTATATATCCCCCCACTTTTGAAAATGGGCTGATCAACTTGTATGGAAAAAGATTCAAAAAGCTGATTGGGATATTGATCCCCTTTTTGGTAGGTATACTGCATATTAACTGGATTAATCCAGCTATCGTGCAAAATTTTCGCCTCTACAACACTTTTTTGGGCATCGAGCTTTATCTCTTGCTTTTTCAGTTCAGAGATGAGACTGCTTTGCGCAAAAAGTATCAGTGGCAAAAAAGCAATACCGGCTTTTTTAAGCAACTTCTACCCTTTTGAGTGCATTCTCAAATCTTTGAAAACCTTCATCGATCTCCTCTTTGGTAATGGTAAGAGGCGGCAAAAAGCGAACAGTGTTCCGTCCCGCTTTCAATACCAGCACCCTTTCTTGAAAGCTCTCTTGTATAATTTTCCCTTGGATATCACCGTTTTTTGCACGAAGACCTCGCATCAGTCCCAGTCCAACCTCTTTTTCAAAAAGCTGTTCATATCTTTTTGCGAGTTCCTTAAGTTTTGTTTCAAAATAGATAAACCGCTCATCCAACTCCCCGCTCTCTTTGAATTCTTGCAAGATTGCTATCACTTCAAGGGCTGCTCGGGTACTCAAATAGTTACCACCAAAGGTACTGCCATGATCTCCTGGTTTGAAAATATCTTTAAGGCGTGTCATCACAGCTCCAATCGGCACACCTCCCCCAAGTCCCTTTGCAAGAGTGATGATGTCTGGTTCAATCTCATAAAGATTACTGGCCAAAAATTCGCCGGTTCTGTAAATTCCTGTTTGGACCTCGTCCACGATTAGCAGTACATCTTTTTCTTTGAGTATTTTGGAAAGATTTTGCACTGCCCTCTTATCTTGTGGCTCTACACCCCCTTCACCTTGAATCAGCTCAATCATCACTGCAACCGTATGATCGTCTATAAGCTCAGGAATTTGATCGATCGAGTCTGCATACACAAAGCCGTCTGGAAACGGACCAAAATAGGTATGCATCGCCTCCTGTCCTGTAGCTTTTAAAGCAGTAATGGTTCTACCATGAAAAGAGTGTTTGAGTGTAATAATCTTATATCGTTTGATTTCTCCGTCCACTTCTCCATATTTTCTGGCTATCTTTATCGCCCCCTCATTTGCTTCTGCACCACTGTTGGCAAAGAAAAGGCGCATATCGTATTCGCTCAGATCTACAATTTTCTGGGCTAGTAGAGCCTGAGGTTCTATGAGATAAAGATTTGATATATGAATGATTTTTTGCGCCTGATCGCAAATAGCTTGGGCAAGTCTTTTGTTACCGTGTCCCACGCTCACTACCCCGATGCCGCTGGTAAAGTCGATATACTCTTTCCCTGTATCATCATAAAGTTTTGCATTCTCGCCTTTTATGAAATTGACATAGTTTCTTGCATAGGTGTGCAACACATAGGTTTGATCAATTGCTTGTAAATTCATCATCATCCTTTTTTTTGATAAATTACTATTCCTTTTTTTGCTTCTTGCTCTATCGTTCTATGAGTATCTCTATGAAAAACAATATCAATCTTTTTATAAACTATTTTTTTCCTCAGCTCCACAAGGAAATCCAATTTTTTTGATACTTTTCTCTCATGTTTAGGCACAATTAAATATAGATCTATGTCTCCGCCCTTTCTATAATCATAAACTCTGCTTCCAAAAAGTATAATCTTACCCTGACTGAAAACTTTTTCGAAACTTCTTTTTATTATTTCTATCTCATCTTTTGAGAGTCTCATTGGCTTTTTTCTCTATTCTATTTAAAATCTTTTGAAGAAGGGTAAAACCCTCCATAGCAATTTGTATATTTTCTATCCGCTCATTCAAATCATATGGATACTCGTGGGCCAAAATGTTACGTATTTCTCTAAGCCGCTGCCACTCATCTATTTGGAGTATATTTAATTTTTCTAGGATATTTAAAATCTCTATCATAGAAACTTCATAAGTATCAATTTCTTGCAATTCATATAAAAATTTTTTAAAAAGCTTAGAACCAATCTTATCCTGCAACTTTGAAAAGTTAAATAAAAAACTATTGACAACTCTGACGTTATTGTAATCTTCAAAAAATTTTTCGTCTAAATTCTTCTTTCGTAGATCTTCAAAATCTATGCAAGCACTCTTCTCGATATCTTTGTACAATCGAATCATTTCAAAAAGAGTATTCTTCATTATACACTCCAGCTTTTATAAAAGTAGATCTATCAAGAAACTTTTTTAATCGAAACTTTTACTTCCTGAAAAATAGCATTGTTTCCATGCTCATCCGTTATCGGAGGTGTAACAAAGTTTATTAAACTGCCTGAATAGGCAAGAACACAGTCATCCCTCAACTCAGCTAGAAGTTTTACTTCCATCTCCGTTTCTCCCCATTGGCTCCTTACGATGACTATGTCACCATCATGCAATCCGCTTCGAAGGGGAACATACAGATAGGGGTCTCGTTTAAATTGCGAATTGATCGCATTTTTCGCTTTTGGCGTAATGAGATAGTATCCTTCTTGCAAAATATCAAACTCATCTTCAACCTCATCGATAAAGCAAAACGGCTCTTCGAATCCTTGCTTGTATGGAACCTCTTCATAACTTGGAAGCAGGTAATATTCTCCTCTTTTTTTAAGCTGCTTTGTAAAGATTTCGATATACTCCTCTTCAGCTTTCAAATCACCCAATCCGAATCTTCGCATCATCTCTTTCGTAAACTCATATTCACTCAAAGCGTTGTCATTCTCTTGGAGTTTTGGCATCAGTTCCACAAATTCATGTCCATAGCTGAATCGAATATCGCTCTTTTGCAAAAAGTTCTTCGCTGGAATAACCAAATCGGCAAGCTGTGCCGTTTCATCGTTATAGAGCCCAAAAACTACAGTAAAACTTTTTTTCAGACCCTCCTGGACTCGTTTACTTGAAGGCATGGTAACAGCGGGATTGGATCCTTGGATAAAGCAAAGATCATACGCACCAAAATCGACCGTGGCTTTTGGTACACGTTTTGCTGTGACTCTGAATGGATCATCAAGCCCTAGTGAGGTATCTCCTAAAAAGCTCACGCCGCACCCCTCTTTGCCAAAGAGGCCAAGCATTGCCGCAAGACTGTCAATGGCTCGTACCACTTCAGTACCATGCGCATATTTTTGCACACCGTTTCCAACCAAAATAACCGTTTTCATATCCATCATGAGTTCAGCCAAAGTGGCTATATCCACAAGATCGACACCTATCTTTTCAGTTGTTGGCACCATCCGGTAGCTTCGGATAAAATCGGCATAAAAATTGTAATCCTCTGTATGCTGTTCTATAAACTCTTCATCTTCTCTGTTTTGCATATAAACAAATCGAGCCAACATACAGGCAAGTTCAAGATCGGTTCGTGGCGTAATTTGCAGATGCATTGCTGCATTTTTTGCAAGATTCGTCTTTACTGGATCTATTACTACAAGGGTTTTCCCCTGAAGATACGGAATAAGATGGTGGTTGGTATATCCAACATTTCTTCCCCACACAATAACAAGCTCGCTTTTTTCAATCTGTTCCAATGGCAAAATCAGATTTTTCCCTCTTCCCTTTTCGATACCAAATTGACCTGCGGCATCGCATAGACTGCCTTCTGTCAGTGTGGCACCGATGGCTGAAAAGAAAAGATCGGTAACAGCTTGCATTTTCCCCACATTGCCGCTGCCTCGAAAATGCAAAATCTCTTGGCTACTTTTGATCTTCTCTTCCAATATATCAAGAGCTTTTTCCAAACTGATCGGTTCACCTTCATAGTAGGCACTTTGCAACTGAGGATAATCAAAATAGTGATTGAGTTTGTAGCACAAATGCCCCTTCGTAAAGGGATGCTCTTTATCACCTACAAGTTTGTCATCTTCAAAAATGACACTACATGCATCGTAACAATCCAATGGACAAGCTGTTTTCATCGTATCTCCACTTTAATGAGTTTTCCAAAAATTTTTGGCTTGGGAACTTCGATTTCTGCTTTATACTGTGTAATATATTCACTATCCGGTACTCGGATAATCTTCAAAAATTTCGCCTTGCTTTTTTTTCCATCGATATAGATCAATTTATGCTCTATTCCCTCCATCTCTTCAGGGGTAAGATAGACTACAACTTTTGCTTTGCTAATATCGGCAAGTTGCAATAAAGGCATTCCTGGCGAGACAAAGTCGCCCTTTTTGACATGTATCGCATAGATATATCCTTTAGGAGCGATTCTCTTTTTTGCAAGGAGATCCTGTGTTTGTGCCATGGCAAACTCTACATCAGACAACTCTGTTTTAAGAGATTGAAGCTTTTCGGTAGACGCAAGATAATTTTGCTGTGCCACTAAAAATTCGGACTCCCGCAAATCTTTTTCATATTGCGATTTCGTACGAAGATTTTTGATCCGATCAAAACTCTTTTTCTTGATCTGCATTGTTCGTCTGGCATTTTCGATGCTTTGTTGCGTGATCTTTATCATATTGAAAAGATACTCTCTTTTTTGACGAAGAGACTGAAGCTTCTTTTGATCGACAAAATCGTCTATTTGTATGATGGTTTTGCCTTCGTTCAGTTTCCCTTCCTCTTCAATGGCACTACGCACCACTTTTCCAGAAACCGCAGCTTTGATTGTATAGATTTCATATGGCACAATCTGCGCAGTGTGTACTTTTGCCCAAAGAATGGAAGCAGATACCAAAAAAAGAATCACTCTCATCAACGCCTCTTTGTTCGTTTGAAAAGTATTTTACTATAATTATCGCATGAAAGAATGAGGAAGGCCATGAAACATAAAGATTTGTTACAAAGATATGAAGAACTGAGAAAAAGGCTCAAAAGCAAACTTTTTGGACAAGATGATGCAATTGATGAACTGATTAAAGCCCTTTTTCACATCCACCACTCCCCTATCGATCAGCCGTTTAAAGGACTCTTCACCTTCTTTGGACCACACAATAGCGGAAAAGTCTACCTAGCTACGCTTTTGGAGCAAGAAAGTGAAGAGTTTCAAGGAATAAAAGTGGTCAACATGGCTGAATTCACCGATCCAGCTGATCAAAAGAAACTCATAGGAGAAAATGGTACTTTACCTACTTTCGTACATGCCCATCCACAATCGATTATCGTTTTTAAAGATATTGAAAAGTGTGACAATGTCATCCAACTGGCACTCATGAACTATATCTTTGCTTCAAAAGAGGAAAGAGGAGTTGATTGTTCGAATGTTTTATTCATTTTCACTTCAACTCTTGGAAGTTCTTTGATCAAAAAAGAGGATTTTCAGCGATTTTACAAAAAAGATCCGCTCAAAGCCCAGGCTAAATTTATCGAATTTATCGCAAAAGAGAAGAAAATCATCTATGATATTGTCGAAAGCGCTATCGTACCCGAACTCCTTTCTGTAATAGTGCAAAACTATATCATTCTTTTTAAACCGTTGGAATTTGACTCGATTGTCAAAATCGCCAAAGCAAGTTTCAAAGAGACGATACAAAAGAGTAAGATTGAAGGCATCGAAAAGATTGCACTGCCTAAAAATGATTTTATAGAGCTGCTTGTGCTCTCGTTCTCCCCCTATATCAATGCCAGAAGAGTCCATAAAAAGCTGCCGGATTTCATTATCGATCTTATATATCAAGCCATCATAAAAGCACAGCTCCCTATCAAAAAAATCGTTTTTGAAGTATCGGATGAGGCAAAGCAATTTTTAGAGAAAGTTGACAAGAAATTTTTAGAAAACCTCATCAAACAAAACAGATCTGTCCATCTTTCCTGGTCCATTACAACTCAAAAAAACATCGTTACAATAAACATACAAAAAGCAACCCTTTTCAAGCTGCCGCTCTATATCGAACCGACTCAAAAACCGTATATGAACTATTCAACAATCTCATTCAACGACATCGCCGGACAAAAACATGTAAAATCACATCTCAAAGAGATTGTACGTATACTCAAGCATCCTTCGATGGTAGAACGGTTTCATATCCCCATGCCAAAAGGAATGTTGCTCCATGGACCAAAAGGTGTAGGGAAAACCCTTTTGGCATACGCCTTTATCAAAGAGACAGAGTTGCCTTATGTGATGCTCACCGGCTCAGATCTTCTAGATACCAACCTCATTCATGCCGCATATCAAAAAGCAAAAGAGATTGCTCCGGCTGTTGTCTTTTTGGATGAACTGGATGGAAAAGATGGAATGATCATACCTTATGATGCCATCAGTGAAGAGATCGATGCCATCAGCGATGAAGAGTATGTTTTTACAATCGCCACGGCACTCAATATCGATGCTATCGACAAAAATCTCTTGGCAAGCGAACGGTTTGATTTTTTGATCGAGGTTCCAGATCTCGATATGGAGGCAAGGAAATTTTTTATCAAAAAGATTTTACAAAAGCCAAACGACGGCAAGATCGATATCGATAAAGTGGCACGATATATGAGTGGGCTGAGCGGATATGAGATGCAGCGTGTAGGGAAAGAAGCGGCACTTTATGTCATTCGCAAAAATCTCAAAGTCATTACTGAAGAGATTTTAATAGAGCAGATCAACAACATTAAATATGGACAAAAGATCGATAAGAAACGCATTAGAAATCTCGAAAAAGATCTGCACAAAACAGCCTATCACGAAGCGGGACATGCAGTCGTCAGCTATCTTTTGCTTCCTGATATCAAAATCGAGCAAGTTACCATCACACCAAGAGCAGAAGCACTGGGATTTGTCTCTTATACAGATGAGTTCATTACAAATATCTCCAAAGAGGAGCTGTACAACGATATCTGCGTCGCTTTGGCAGGAAGACTCAGCAAACTCAAAAAATTCCCGCAAGAAGGTGAAGATACAGGAGCTGCGCAAGATCTGGAACAAGCGACATGGGAAGCCTACAATCTTGTAGCAACCTTTGGTATGGATGAGTCACTCGGGTATATTCATATCGATACCCTGATGCAAAATGTCAGCAAAGAGCTTTTCAATGACATAATAGAAGAGCGGGTGGCATACTGGATAGAAAAAGCCACCAACGACACGATAGAGCTCATTGAGACACATTGGGAAAAGATAGAAAAAGTTGCCTCAACACTTATCGAAAAAGAGATGATAGATGGGGCGGAATTGAAAAAAATTATGGAGTCCTAACTATCGTAAGGGCTCCACGGAAATTACACGAGACTCTTTTGTCACTATTCGGACTCGCTCACCCGGATAGAAACGAAGTCCTTTGACTACAACGACCACTTCTTCACCGTTATCGAGTAAAATTGTAAGTTCTTGGGCATTTGCTTTCGCAAGTTCGCTTCCGACATAGGCTCCTGCGAGCCCGCCTCCAAGAGTAGCAAGAGTCTTTCCTTTTCCTTTTCCAATCATTGATCCAAGAACCGCCCCTGTTATAGCACCTAAAAATGCACCCGTTCCATTGTCTTTAATGACAACAGGACGAATCGATTCGATAGTACCTCTTTGCACTTTCATCACATAGTGTGTAGCCGTTGGAGATACCTCCTGAGCATATGGTCTTTGCACGCATCCACTCAATACAAACATGATCACCAAGCTTACAATCAAGGCTATACTTCTTTTCATTTTCCCTCCTTTTTTTCATAATAGCAAAATTTCTCAAACGTTCCCTTTTTTTAAATATTGCTGCAACGTTTGCGCTTTTTTTTCCAGTTTTATACCTATTTTTGGGATATATGGATTCTCATTATAAATATCTTTGAGATTTGTTGGAATCATTTGAAAGCTTTTTTCAAAATACTCTCTAATTTGAGGAAGTTTTGGATAGGCACGGCAAAGTTTTCCCTTTTCCATCCATTTCTGTACTAAAGACTCGCTCTCTTGATACGCACTATCAAACGTATCCACGATATCCTCTTTAAAAAGATTGCCATCGTACCTTCTAAAGATCTGTTTCTGTCCCGGTAGCGTCTTTTTATGGGAACTCAGTTTCATTTTCGGTTTCCCTGCATACTCTACCATTTTATAGGCACAATCAAGATAGGGAACATCTGCGGATACAACCAGTTCCGTTCCTACTCCCCATGCATCGATAGGAGATTGGCGTTGCAAAAGAGCGTCGATTGTATACTCATTGATTCCTCCACTTGCTAAGATGATCGCATCTTTAAAACCTGCCTCATCCAGTAGCTTTCGTGCCTTTTTCGAAAGTATTTCAAGATCCCCGCTATCAAGCCGGATACCTTTGAAATGCTTCAGCCCCATCTCCTGAACAGCTTCGATGGCATATTTTATCCCTCGTATGGAATCGTATGTATCTATAAGCAGTATCGCATTGTCTGGATAGCTTTGGATAAAGTCTTTAAATGCTTGCAGTTCACTCTCATGAGCCAGTATAAAGGAGTGGGCCATCGTTCCAAAAATAGGTATATCATAGATTTTTCCAGCCAAAACATTGGATGTGCCAAGAAATCCCGCAATATAAGAACTTCTTGCCGCTTTTAAACCGGCATCCATACCATGTGCCCTTCGAAGACCGAAATCGACCAGTTTCGTATTTTGTGCAACGCTTTTGCATCGAGCCGCTTTTGTGGCAATGAGTATGGAGTATTGTAAGGTATTGATTAAAAAGGTTTCGATAATCTGCGCTTCGATCAAATTGGCTTTTATTGTTACCAGCGGTTCATTGGCAAAAACGATCTCTCCTTCACTCACAGCCCATACATCGCCAGAAAATCGAAAATGTTTAAGATACTCTAAAAAACTTTCGCTAAATTTCTTACTTCCTCTGAGATATTCGATAGAAGAGTCGCTAAATCTGCAATATTGCAAAAAATAGAGAAGCTGCTCAAGACCAGCCATTACAAAATAGGGACGTTTTTTTGTGGGTCTGATAAAAAATTCAAATATTGCCTCTTTATTCATACCTTTTTCAAAATAGACCTGTGCCATTGTCAATTCATACAGATCCGTTAGCATGGGAAAGTTTTTTGCATCCACAAAACCAAACTGCATAACCACTCCTGTGTTACAATATATTCAATTATAACTCAAGGAGCTGTAATGCGTTTGAAAATCACCCAAAATGACGCCTTGATCGTAGTGGATATGCAAAAAGATTTTATGCCAGGAGGTGCGCTTCCTGTACAAAATGCAGATACTATCATACCTGTTATCAATACCTATATAGAGTTTTTCCAAAAAGCGCAAAGACCCATCTTTTTTACACGAGATTGGCATCCAAAAGATCATCTCTCATTTAAAGAGTATGGTGGTATCTGGCCACCCCACTGTGTTCAAGAGAGTGAAGGAGCAGAGTTCGCAGAAGGTTTACAGCTGCCTCAAGAGAACTACTTTATCATCTCAAAAGGCACATCAAAAGAGTTTGACGCCTATTCCGGCTTTCAAGGAACGATCTTACACGATCTATTACAAGAAAGAGGTGTTAAGCGAACATTCATCTGTGGTGTTGCAACGGATTTTTGCGTCAAAAACAGCGCTTTGGGAGCATTGCATCTTGGGTTTTTTACCATTATTTTGGAAGATGGAATCAAAGAGGTATTTGAAAGCACCCAGACCTTGCAGATGCTGCAAGACAAAGGTGCCATACTTTGCAAAAAAGAGGATCTAGAGTGATCGGAACCACTCTATCTCATCTAGCTGTTCCCAGGGATAGTTTTCATATCCTACCTGCCCTTTGGCGGCAGTCTCTTTGTAGGAAAATCCTTGCGGTTTATGGAGCGAAAACTTCTGCATAATCCAGTACGGACTCAGCTCATAGCGATCCGCTATAAGAGCTGAAAGCTTTTCGTCATCGAGTTTTCCAGTGCCGAATGTATCCACTGTCACCTGAAGCGGTTTGGCTCTACCGATCACATATGAAAGGGCAACCTGCGCTTTTTTTGCCAATCCAGAGGCTACAATATGTTTTGCGATCCACCTGGCGGCATAGTGAGCACTTCTGTCCACTTTGGTGTAGTCTTTACTGCTTTGGGCCCCTCCACCGATCGGCACATAAGGGCCATAATTGTCAACTACAATCTTTCTTCCAGTAAGACCTGAATCCGCAATGGGACCATGGATGACAAATTTCCCTGTTCCATTGATAATAAACTCCGTCTTCTCATCGATAAAATCGTTGAAACTGCATTTTTGCTCAATAAGTTCTCGAATCTGGTTTTGCAAACTCTTTTGATCAAAATCTCTTACATGCGACTGGGCGACGATAATCTTATCCACTCTTTGGGGTCTGTTCGCTTCGAAATTGGCCTTGTTACCATAATCTAAAACTACTTCCGTTTTGATATCAATGCCATATTTGTCAGGATTGAGTTTTGCATTATGGTATAAAATATCTCTCAATTCCCTTGCCATCATAGTGGCATAAGGCATGAAATCCCCTCTTTCACTGGTGGCATATCCTATCATGATCCCTTGATCCCCGGCACCAAGCTCTTCGGGCTTGTCAACACCCTGGCTGATATCAGGAGATTGGCGATTGACAAAAATATGGTAATTCAAGTCTTTTGGATAGAGAGTCTCTTCCTTGGTAAATCCGGCTTCTGGATAGCCGATATATTCCAAAGCCTCCATCGCTTTTTGGATAAAAAACTCTTTCGATAACTCCTGATGAATTTTATACTCCCCACCAATGACAACATGCGTACCAGCAATAAAAACCTCAGTAGCCAACCTTGCATTGGGATCGATTTCCAGCAGCGCATCGACAATGGTATCAGCTATAATATCGGCACATTTGTCCGGATGACCGGGACTTACCGATTCGCATGTAAAAAGATACATGATTACTCCTTCTTGTTAGAAAACAGCAGTTGATTTTTTGCAAGTTTTTCTAAAATCTTCTCTTTGGGCATTGGTGGCGCAATATAAAATCCTTGCATACAATCACATCCAAGTTTTTCAAGCTCTTGTAACACTACTTCATTTTCTACACCCTCTGCAACAATTTTATAACCAAAAATCTTGGCTAGTGCGATAGCAGCTTTTATAATCTCATAACTTTTCCTATCTTCCAACATATGCAAGACAAAACTGATATCGATTTTTATAAAATCAACATCAAAATTTTGCATATAAGTCAAAGAAGCATATCCTGTTCCAAAATCATCGATTGCAATTTTACTTCCTAACTCTTTTAGTTCTTCAAACAACTTTTTTGCCCGAAGAAGATCTTTGAGTGCTGAAGTTTCTACAATTTCAAAGACAAATTTCGAAGCAGATATATTATACTTTTTTAAAATATCTTGAAAAAAATCTAAAAAAACTTCACTCTCAATATCATAAACTGTCATATTAACACTAAAATCGCTCTGTGCATCATATGGCATAAAATCTACAATATCTTTCGCAACCTGTTCAAGAACATAATGGCTTAACTGTTTCATCAGTGATTCATTATTTTCTATATAAGGTAAAAAATATGATGGTTTTAAAATCCCTTTGTTTGGATGATTCCATCGAATTAATACTTCATATCCTTTGAGTTGCCTCTCTTTTAAACATACTTTTGGCTGATAATATAAAACAAATTCACGATTTATAAAAGCTCTTTCAATTTCAACAACTATTTGATCACACTCTTTTATTGATTTTGCAAAATTACTATTATCTGGATCAAAAATAAAAAACTCACCCTTTTTCTTCTTTTTAATATAATACATTGCAATATCAGCTTGCTTTAAAAGCTCATTTGCTCCAATTGCTCTATGTTGCGGATAGAATGTCACTCCTATACTAATACTAACGTTAATCATTTTACCATTGCAGTTTATTGGCTTTCGCATCTCTTTTTGCAATCTATCCAAAAGTGAATATATTACCTCCCTGCTCTTAAGACCCCAAAAAATTATCGCAAACTCATCTCCAGAGATTCGAGAAACGATATCTTCTTGTCTACTTACATTTGATAGTCTATTCGCTATTGCTTTTAAAACACAATCACCAATATCATGACCAAATGTATCGTTTATATCTTTAAAATCATCTACATCCAAAAAAAGTATTGCCATTAGCTCTTTTGTTCTGTTACTTCGCTTTAAAAATTTTTCCAAAAATTCGATAAAGAAGTTTCGTTGATAGAGATTGGTCAAAGGATCATATTTTGCCATAAATTCCAATCTTTTTTGATAATACTCCTTTTCTCTTTTATAAAACAAAACTCTAGTAACATTTAAAATTGTTGTCAAAAACTGTTCTAGGACAAAAGGTTTAAGAATATATCCATTAATTCCTAATTTAATCGACTCAAGCAGATACTCTGTATCACTATAGGCGGTGAAAAAGACAATGATCTGCTCCAAATCTTTTTCTCGTATTTTTGTGCTCATCTGCAAACCATCCATTTTTGGCATCACAATATCACTTATGATAATATCTGGTTTAAAACGTTTATATTTGTTATATCCGTCCTCTCCATCTTGAGCAACCAAAACCTTGTTAAAATAGTTTGAAAATATATTTTTTACAAATCTGCTTGTCTCTTTTTCATCTTCCACATACAAAACATTCAATTCTTTTAATTTGGTTATCTCATTTTGATCAAATTTCATTGCACTTCCTTTGGAATTTTAAGAGTTACTTTGACACCATCACCCTCATTTTCTAAACTGATATCCCCTTTCATTGCCTCCATAATCATTTTGGACATATATAGTCCCAACCCTGTTCCATTCGATTTAAATTTTGTTGTAAAGTATGGTTCGAATACTTTGTCCAAAATCTCTGGCTTTATACCGCCTCCATTATCTTGCACATATAAAAAGATGTACTCTTTTTCATTTTTGTTATAAATAATAATTTTTCCATTTTGAATTTTTCGCTCTTTAATAGCATCTTTAGCATTATTAATAATATTGATCAAAACCTGCATCAATTCACTCTTATAACCAATAAGCTCTATATCTTTGATATTCTCTTTTAAAGCAATATGGTTTTGCTCCAAAGATGGCAAAACAATCTTTTTTGTATCTTCAATAAGCTCCTTTAGTTTGAATCTTAACTTTATTTTGTTAGTAGAAAAGAAATTTCTAAAATCATCAATCGTTTTAGACATATTTTGAATAATTTCATTACTTTTTTCATAAAACTCTTCAAATTTGTCTTGTGTTAAATGATTATTATTAAACTCTATATGTAAATCGGTAATAAGTAGACTTAAAAGATTGAGGGGCTGTCTCCATTGATGGGCAATATTGGCTACCATCTCCCCCATAGCCGCTAATTTGGATTGTTGGATAAGTAATAGATCCTTTCGTTTCATCTCTGTTACATCTGTAAGTGTTACGATACGCTTTTTATCGATTGAGGTTTGACTCACTTTTGCCAGAAATATCCTTTTATTTCCATCTTTATCTTTCAAATAGACTTCATGCGCCTCTTCTGGATGCTGTTTGAGATAATCCATCCATCCCTTTTTTTCAACTTTTTGAAAAAGAGGAGAATCCTCTTCAAAAAGTTCATAAACTTTTTTCTCTTTGAGCTGTTCTAAACTCTCAATACCTAAAAAGGTAAAAAATTTCTTGTTTGCCAAAAATATACGAGATCTATTAGCAAGTAAAATAATATTTTGCGACTCATCAATAATAGTTTTAAGTTTTTCTTGTTCTATCAACAATTTCTTTTGATAATTTTGAAGCATCTCCTCTTTTTTTCGATACTCTGTTACATCATAAATTGCAATAATAGCACCTTTGCACTCTTTATGGATAGAATTTTTATCAATATAGGGAACGATTTTAATATGAAAAATTTTATTTTTGTCTTTGACTTCAAAACCGTACTCTTTTTTTGTCTCGATAACCTGCTCCAAAATTGGACGAATATTGCCTATGTCCACCTTTGTTCCTACAGTTGTAATTAACTCATGAAGATTTGCATAAGAAAGATTGAAAATATAGTTGGCTTTGTGCGTAAAATTTTTAATTTTTAAATCTTTGTCAACAATTACCGCCCCAAAATCCAATATTCTAAATATATTTTCCAAATCATTAGTTTTTTCTCGTAATTGCTGGGTTTTAATCTCCAACTCTTCATTGACTGTCCGCAATTCTTCATTGGTTGATTGAAGCTCTTCGTTGGAAGTCTCCAACTCTTCATTGGTAGATTGGAGTTCTTCATTGGCTGATTGCAACTCCTCATTGGCTGATTGAAGTTCCTCATTTGAGGTTTCAAGCTCTTCAATCGTAGTTTGTAACTGCTCTTTCGTTAGCATCAACTCTGTTTCAAGATCGTTTATATACTGCTGCAAATCCTTATTATCTATTTTAATATCTTTATCAATAGCAACTTCATCAGAACTTTCTATAAAAATAAGTGCAATACAGTCTCGGCAATACTGGTTACTAATTGGAATTGCCATTATGTTGATATACTGGACTTTTACTTTATTTTCACTCTCTTTATAACGAATTCTTTTATTAATTGAAATTGATTCGCTTCTTACTTTTGAGATTAAATAGCGTATATCAAACTTTAGCTCATTATTGATCAGCGTTAAAATATCATTACTAAAGTTCCCTTTTGGAAATTGAAGATACTTATTTGCATTCCCACCAATATAGATAATATTGTTATTTCTGTTGATAATAACAATATTTTTAAAAATGCTTTTCAAAAGTGCCTGTACAACACTTTTTAGAAGCACATCCTCTTTCGTAATGGTACTTTCTTGTTTCTGTCCATTTTGATGGGAAGTTAATACAATTTTGTTTCTATACCGCTTTGGATAGTAGGTTAAAGCACTTAAATCGGTTTGTTTGTAGGTTGGATCTTTTTTAAAGATCCTTGCTTTTGCATCCAAAACAATAAACCTCTCATGCAAGCTTGAAATAGCTTCACTTTTGCCCAAAAATAAAATTCCATTTTCTTTAAGTGAATGGTGAAAAATATTGATAATTCTATTTTGTAGTGTGGAGTTAAAATAGATAAGCAAATTTCTACAACTTATAAGATCAAGATTTAAAAATGGTGGATCTTTTATGAGATCATGAACAGAAAATATAATCTTTTCCCGAATCTCTTTGATAATCTCATACTTATTGTTATCTATTTTTCTAAAATAGTTAGAAAGATAAAAATCATCAATATTTTCCACTTCATCTTTGGAAAATATTCCAATTCTTGCTTTTCTAATGGCTTCTTCACTAATATCGGTTGCAAATATGGTTATTTTTTTATGTAGCTTCATCTGATGAGTAATCTTATCTAATAGCATTGCAATAGAGTAAGCCTCCTCTCCTGTAGCACATCCTGGCACCCATACTCTATAATCATTATCTTGACTTTCACTCATCTGGTTTATAATGTGCTTTTCAAGTATATTCCAAAACTCTTTATCCCGAAAAAAAGAGGTTACAATAATAATCAAATCCTTAAACAAAAGCTTTAGTTCTTGGGGATTATTTCGTAAAATCTCAATATATTCTTGGAGTGAATTGACATTATTTACAGCCATTCTCCTTTCGATTCTTCGATGAATCGTTCCAATCTTATAGTCAGTAAAATCAACATTAAATTTCTCTTGCAACATATCAAAAATGGTCTCTAGACTACTCTTTTCTGTTTCCTTTTCGATGGTATGAGGAATATTTAGAATTTTTAAGAGATTCTTGGCAATATCTTTAACCGGAAGCACCAAATCGACACATCCAGTCTGAATAGCAGCTTGTGGCATGGAAGAGTATTTTGCCTCTTTTGGATCTTGCGCAATAGTAATGCCACCCGCATTTTTAACAGCCATTATACCTTCTGCACCGTCACTCCCCGTACCTGATAGAACAATTGCAACGATATCCCCGTCAAAATGCTTTGCAAGCGATTTTAAAAAAAGATTGATAGAGGGTTTTGGAAACCCCTTTTCTCCAGGAGGTGTCAAAATAAACTCTTGTTGTTCATTGACTGTTAAATTGTTATTTGGCGGACAGATATAAATGACTCCGGGTTCAATTTTTTGGTGATCATAAATCATTTTGATGGGTAAAGTAGTATACCTTGATAACAAATCTTTTAAAAGGGTCGGATGGGTTGGATCAAGATGTTGTGTTATAACAAAAGCAATATCTTTGCTGTATGCTTCATCTAAATTTTTGATAAACTCTTGCAGTGCCTCATATCCTCCAGCACTTGCTCCTAAAGCCACTATTTTCATACTCCACCCTTTTTTATGTTTACATTCAATAAATAAATTTTATTATACAAATTATATATAAAACTTCTGGATTATAGACATCATTGGCAGTCTTGGCAATAACCATAAGTAATATCCTTCCAATATTACTTCATTTTATTGTCTGATTTGTTGTATAACCTTAAAATTATGTATAATTATTTTAACAATCTAAGGAGTTTACATGACACAAGAGCAGTTGGAGCATTTCAAAAAAATATTACAGGAACGATTAGATCGTGTCCAAAAAGAGATCGATGCTTTATTGAATGAACTTGAAGAGGTAGGAACATTTGAAAATATTGATGATATAGAAGATCTCGCTCAGCTTGAAACGATCAATGATACCGATAAAGCGCTCCTGCAAAAACTCAATGAAGAAAAAAAACAGATTCTAAGCGCCTTGCGAAAAATCGAAAATGGAACCTATGGTCAATGCAGCGACGGCTCAACGATACCTTTGGAAAAATTGGAAGCAGATCCTTTATATGAGTGCTAAGATGAAAAAAAATCTAGAAAAATATCTCCAAGAGCTCAAAGAGATCGTCAAAAAAAGAGGATTGAAACACTCTTCGCAAAGAGAGCAGGTTCTAAAAGTTCTTTTTCATGCCAAAGAGCATCTCACCCCGGAAGAGATATACAACAAAGTAAAAAAAGAAAACCCAAATATCGGTTTGGCAACCGTCTACAGAACCCTCTCATTGTTAGAAAAAGAGGATATGGTCAGTAGCGTCTCCTTTGGCCATGAGGGGAAAAAGTATGAGCTGAACCGCGGCGAGCATCATGACCATATGATCTGTCTAGAATGTGGCAAAATCTTGGAATTTTACGATGAGAATCTCGAAAAGCTCCAAGAAAAAATAGCAGAGGAACACAACTTCAAGCTCCTAACACATCAGATGAACCTATATGGCATCTGCAAAGAGTGCCAAAAGAAATAGACTATTTTCTGTAGATCAGCTCTCTTTGCTCTTTTGGCTTCTTTGCGTCACTTTGTACCTTGTTTACCATGTAGACTGGAGCAACGAAAATAAATAGAATGGATGCCACTAAAAAAAGAGCGAGTAGATACATGGGTATAAGTCGTATATGTTTACTCTTCATGGCTGCTCCTATCCACTAATTCCAACGCTTCGAGAGTATTGATCAAAATCTGCTTTTTCGTCACAAGTGGCTTTGTTTTCAGGTTCTTTTGCTTTTTGTCCAGTTTCGGGTTCGCTATGATTTGCATAAACTCCGCTTCCAGATCTTTCAACAGTTCATCCATGCACTTTTTGTATTTTTGCGTAATATCGCTCATTATTTCGCCTTTGGCCTGAAGGCTCGAATCACATCTTCATTTGTCTTGATATATGGTCCTCCTATGAGGTCGATACAATACGGAACTGCCGGAAAAACCGCATCAAGACATTCTCGGATGCTTTTTGGCTTTCCAGGCAGATTGATAATGAGGCTTTTCCCCCGTATCCCGGCAGTTTGGCGCGAGAGAATTGCCGTTGGAACATATTTGAGACTTACAGAGCGCATCAACTCTCCAAAACCTGGCATCATCTTCTGGCAAACTGCTTCTGTAGCCTCTGGGGTCACATCTCTTGGTGCCGGGCCTGTCCCGCCAGTCGTCACGACCAGTGCGCATCCCTCCTCGTCACAAAGCTCTATTAAAGCCTTTTCAATCTCTTTTTGTTCATCGGGAATACAGCGATATACTATCTCGAAATCGTTCAAAAGATACTCTTTCATCGTATCCATGATCGCTTTGCCGCTGATATCTTCATAAATTCCCGCACTTGCCCTGTCACTGGCTGTTACAACGCCTATTTTGATTTTATCCATTACTCCCCCTTAATAGATGTCCAACATCTTTGATGTAGTAGACCTGTCCATATTTTTGAAAAAAATCTTTGCTTTTTTGCGGATTGACAATTTTATCCAATGCACCTATATAGACTTCGATATGAACTCCACTTTGAACCAGAAACTCCAGTGCTTTGTCATCCCAGATGAAAAATAAAAGTGCTTTAAGATCACCTAAAGATGGTTGCGTAAAAAATTTTGAATAATCTTTTTTGGATGGATAGATAGCTTTTTTATAAAAAAACTGCAAATAGGCATCTTGGTTTTTCACAAAAGACAAGACCTGTTTATGCTTGAACTCTTTTGGCTCTTCATCGAAATATGCAGGCGATATGAGTTGTAACGTATCGACTCTTTTGTTCTCTTGTACCAGTTTTAGTGCTTCTTGAAACGCTTTTTGCGCTCCATAACTAAATCCTGCTATCGTAAAATCACTTCGATTCAAAATATCGAGAAAAAGGATTTTTTCATTGTGAAAGCCAAAACCGCTAAAAAACTGCATCCACGATCCTCTTCACATCCTCTTTCGTCACAGACTCATGCTCTTGAAGATAGGTTGCTATCTTTTCCACCAGTGCAAAATGGCTGCTTAGATACTCTTTGAGTTCAGCTTTCGCTTCCTCCACAAGCTTGATCGCATCGTTAATATCGGCAAAAAGTCTCTCTCCCATACCGTATCGCACCACCATCTCTTCAGCAAGCACTTTTACCCGTTTCAAATCTTCTGCAGCATTGGAGAAGGTTTCATTGTATTTGAGTTGCAAAGCCACGTATCCAGCAAGAAGCGCTTTTATTTTCGACATGAAATCCTGTTTGGAAACGATCTCTCTATCAATATCTTTGAGGTATCCGCCAACGAGCGTAAGCTTATCAAAATCGACCCCATACCAGTAAGCGCACAGAGCCTTCGCAGCCTGATAAATACTTTGAATCTCTTTTTCCTTTTCGTCAAAAACAAGGAGTTTTTTCTTGCCATAGAGTACTTTATCTTTGACTGATTCAAAATCACTCAACTCCACGATTTTTTTTCCCAACTTCAAAGCATGTAAGGCTGCCTCATTGACAAGACTGGCTAGAGCGGCACCGCTAAATCCCACGCTCATATCTGCAAGTTTCTCCAGATCTACGTTGTGTGGGATCTTTCGAAGATAGATTTTGAGTATCTTCATTCTATCTTCTTTGTTCGGCAAAGCCACATAGATTCTTCGATCAAAACGTCCAGGTCGAAGAAGCGCTTCATCCAAAACCTCGATCTTGTTCGTCGCCCCTATGACGATGACCCCACTGGAAGCCTCAAAACCATCCATCTCGGTAAGAAGCTGGTTGAGCGTCGCTTCGCGCTCATCATTTCTCATACCGCCTCTGGCTTTTCCCACTGCATCGATCTCATCGATAAAAACGATGCTTGGGGCCATCTCTTTTGCTTTTTTGAAAAGCTCGCGAACCCTTTTCGCTCCCATACCTACATATATCTGTACGAACGCACTTCCACTTTGATAAAAAAACGGTACCCCGGCTTCACCCGCTACCGCTTTTGCGATCAATGTCTTTCCGACTCCTGGTGGACCCACAAGCAGCACGCCTTTTGGCATGCGAACCCCGAAGCTTGTATATTTTTTCGGATCTTTCAAAAAGTCTATTATCTCTTCAAGCTCCTCTTTCACTTCATCGATGCCCGCCACATCATCAAAGGTATAAGCACTCACTTGCGGCTTGATATCCATCTTCATCTCAGGCGTTTCAGCCGGAGCGATCTGTATCTGATGCTTGATAGGGATAGGCTCTTTTCTTTGGCGCTTGAGATAGTATACAAGATACCCCACAAAAAAAGCCAAAATAATAATTGTTAGAAGATCATAGAGATTTTGATAATTTTCCTGCATCTTGATTGGGACTTTTTTATACAACTCTTTCGTATCGATAAACTCTTTTGGGATTTTATACTCGATACCGCCACTTTTTATATAGACATATTCGTTTCCTATCTTCGCTGAATCGATCATGCCGTTTTCAAGAAGCGTCTGATAGGTCGTATAATCAATACTTTTTTGCGGAAAATACTTCACAAAAAAAAGTGCGGTAAGCGTTATGAACAGTATAGATGACAATGCGATGATTATGATCTTTTTTGATTTAGAACTTTGCAAAATTGCCCTCTTCTCGTACTTCATATTGACTAATATTAACCCAATTTCCTTTTAAATCCAATGTGCTCTCAATAAAAATAGGGTTATAGAACTGATCATATCCAAAAAAACTTCCCCTCTTTTCTCCCTCGACAAGAACATGCAAGTCTCTTTGTTTTTCCCTGAAATCGATATTTTTTTGTTTGATAAGCTCTTGAATCTTTTTGTATCGCCCTTTTGCCACATTACCTGGTACCTGGGACTTCATAGTGGCTGAAGGTGTACCGTCTCTTTTAGAATAGGTAAAAAGGTGTATATGGGTCAAAGGGAAAAGTTTTAAATTTTCATACGCCTCTTCGAAAATCGCTTCACTCTCACCCGGATGTCCCACAATAAAGTCTGTTCCAATGGCATATCCATGTGAAGCGATCTCTTCAAACAGTTTCAAATCCTCATGAACTCTGTTTCGGCGATTCATGATTTTCAGCATCCTATCTGAGGTATGCTGTAACGCGATATGCAGATGCTTTGCCATCCAAGGCTCATCCAGAATCTCTTTCAATTCATCTGTGATCTGAACCGGTTCTATAGAACCTAGACGAATACGGCGAACACCACGTATCATAGCTGTTTTTTTGAGGAGTTTCGCCAAAGAAGTGCCGTTATCTTTCCCATAGCTTCCCACATTGGTTCCAGTAAAGATAAACTCTCCAAAGCCGTTTGCCGCCAATTTTTGGATCTGTTCCAAAATGAGTGATTCATCCAGACTTCGGGCATTGCCCCTGACATAGGGGATAATACAGTAGCTGCACCTGAAATCGCACCCTTCCTGGATCTTGATAAAAGCTCTGCTTTTGCCGATAAATTCGCTTACTATAGTCTGATCGACAGACTCAAGATCGCCAAGCTGAAAAAAATGCTCTTTTTTGAGCAGTTCATTGATTCGCTCTTTTTCGGAATGCCCAAAAACGCCAAGGACTTTTTTCTTTTCAAAAAGCTCTTCCCCTTTGGTAAATGCACCGCATCCAGTCAAATAGATCTTTTTATTCCCTTTTTGCATTCGGTTGATATAATTTCGCACACTGCTGTCTGCTCCGTTGGTTACGGTGCAGGAATTCACAACGACAATATCGGCATCCTCTTCCTTTTGGGTGATGGTAAAGTCTTTGAGCCTGCTCATCATCACCTGCGTATCGAATAGATTTGTCCGACATCCGAATGTTTTAAAAAAAACTTTCACGCTTCAGCCTCTTTCATCTCTTTTGGCAACCTTTTATCATTAAAATCCTCTTTTGTCAAGAATATTTTTTGGGCTGGATATGTGATTTTGATATCCTCTTCTTGCAAAAATTTCTCGATGACTTCGGCACTAATGGTACTTCGTAGAGTCAACGTAGCATAAGAGTTTGTCTGATACCATAAACTTATACGAATCCCATAGTCCTCTGCAAATGTGTAGACCCTCACATCCACATTTGTATTTTTGAGATGGTAGGTCGATCTGAGTTTGTTGAGCTGTTTTCTTGCAATATCGGTATATCCTTTGGCATATTTCCTTGCCGTCTCTTTGGCGATATGAGAAGCCTTTTTATAATTGGAATCAAATGTGATATTGAAGTTGATATTGTCCCAGACCGTTTTGAGACCGGAATGGGTATAGTTAGCTATCAAATCGGTAAATATGTAGTTATTGGGAACAAAGATGATACGGCCGGATCGGATATTGTGGAGGTAACTGGTCAAAGTGACATCTTCAAGTATCGTAATTCGTAGCAAAGAGATATCCACCACATCACCCACATACTCCAAACCGTTGCGTTTGACCTTGATTCGATCTCCCACATGGATCGATCCGCCAAAAACAATCACCATCCATCCAAGGAGGCTCATAAACATATCTTTCATCGCAATGGCAATACCAGCCGATGCAAAACCCAGTATCGTAATGAGATAACCTACATTCTCTATATAGGAAAAAAGGAGAATCATAATGATAAGTAACGCAAGTAGAAAATTTATAAATTTGTTTGCCATATAGGCCCGCTGATTATCCTGTATATATTTATGGATAATCCATTTCAAAAAGAGACTAAACATCAAAATGCCCAAAATAATGGCACCGATACGGAATGCCTTTTCTCCTTGGATTTTGATCTCGTCTGTTGTTTTTAAAACGTTTTCTTCAATTTTTCGTTTATAAACTCTCAGAGTCTCCTTTGCAACTCTCAAAGACTCCTGAAAATCTTTAATCTCCTTTTGTAATGCTTCCAGTTCATCTTTCTTGATAACCGTAGGATCCATTTTAGCTATTTCGCTCAAAATATGGTACTTTTTATTCAATAGATCCAACGCCGTTTGCATATCTTGTAATTTTTGCAAGTAGTACTCTTTTGAACTGTTGAGCTGTTTGATATAGGAAAGTGCCGTGATAATGTCGAAAGGATTTTGAATAGTTGGTGGTTTGGGAAGTGTAGGCGGTTTGACGATTTCCATAAAAGGAGATTCCTGATACTCCTTCAGAAGTTCAAGTTGATTTTTCAGTGTCTCTTTTTTTGCCAAAAGATCTTGTAATCGCTTTTTTTGCCGTCTTCTTTTCGCTCTCCAGATCTGTTTATCAAGATCTTTTAGCTCTTTGCTTATTTTATAGTAGGTCTTATAGTTCTCATACTTTTTGAGCCATATATTTTGCTCAATTTTTTCCTTGAGGTGATTGAGATCTGATCGCAACTCTTGAAGATGGAACCGCTTTTGGATCTCTTGCTGCTCTTGTTGCTCTTGGATTGAAGCATTTTGTTCGGCATATAACGACAAAACAGACCAAAAGACAACCAATAAAAGTTTCAGCATTTCTCAAACTCTCTTAAAACATCGATGATCTGATCTTTTTTGATTGTATCTGTGATCACAAAATCTCCGATACCTTTTGGCAAAACGAATTTGATCGTATCGTTTTGCGTTTTTTTATCTAAGAAAAAGTGTTCATAAAAATCCTCTGGATCTTTTACTTCGTAACAGACAGGCAAATTGTATCGTTGCAGCAGATTTTTTATTTTTTCCGCATCCTCTCGGCTCAGCAGCCCGGTTTTCACGGCAAGTTCATTTGCCATCACCATCCCTATAGCCACCGCTTCCCCATGCAAAAATCGCTTATATCCCGTTTCGTTTTCAATCACATGGGCAAAAGTGTGACCGTAGTTGAGACTCGCCCTGATACCACCTTCACGTTCATCCTTGGCCACGATAGCTGCTTTGAGTTCAACGGATCGTTTTATAGCGTATTTGAGATTATCTTCTTCTTGAAGATCGTTTTTCATAAGCCATTCAAAAAAGTCTTTATCGAAAACAACTGCCATTTTAACAATCTCGGCCACACCTGCAGAAAACTCTCTTTGAGGCAGTGTCTTTAAAAAATGAGTGTCGATATAGACCGCTTTTGGCTGGTGAAAAGCACCTATGAGATTTTTGCCAAATCGATTGTTGATACCCGTTTTTCCTCCTACACTGGCATCCACCTGAGAAAGCAGTGTCGTAGGAATCTGTATAAAATCGATCCCCCTTTGAAAAATGGAAGCAGCAAATCCGGTCATATCTCCAATCACACCACCGCCAAAAGCGATAAGCATAGATTTTCTATCAAGTTTATGATCAAAAAGTCTATCGAGTAAAAAATCGATCGTTTCTTGATTTTTATAATCCTCACCGTCAGGAAGCGTAATGATATAAAGTTCTGGAGCTTCGATTTTATTTAAAAGATATTTCAGATGCAGTCCGGCAACTTTGGGATTTGTCACTATTGCCGCTTTGGATGTAAGCTGTATTGTTTCAATCGGACCGATATGAATCGGATAATTTCGATCCTCGTGTTTTTTGAGATCTATAAACACTTCCATAAATCACCTTTTTTAGTTTTATACAATTATAAAAAAAGTTCTCTTTCTTTTAGGTTACAGGAATAAACATCTGGTGGTGCATACCAAGTTTGTAAAAAAGAGCTTCCGGATCGGTACAAAAAGGATTAAAAAATGTGGATTGTGCCACTTTTTGGCTAAAAGGATAGACCAAAAGCAAATCTTCTTTCGATCTGAGCATACGAATGGGATTTGATCTTGTTTTTTCTATCACTATCGGTTTGGAAAAAATATTTGCAAGATTTTCAAAATGCTCGATTATCTCTTGTGTCTGGGCAGAACTTTGTTCAAGATACTCTACAAGTTTCAACGAAATTTTTAATTGAATCGCGATATCAAAAACGATGGAAGATATGGTTTCTAGTTTTTGATTTTTTGTCAAAATCAATTCCAACTCTTTTATTTTGGACAAGGATGAGTCGGCGAGCGAAAAAACTGGAATGTTCATCTCATATAAAAGCGAGCGACAATGTCTTTTCATGAATGTTTTGTGATGAAGCATAAAAAGGCCGATACGCCGATGTTCAAGATCTTCTTGAACATTTTGTTGCAACGATCTGTAACGGTAATCCACCATCACCTCAATCGTATCACCGTCATAATTCTTGATAAACTGCAACAGTCCGATGTCGTTTGGGTTGACAACGCGGATAAAAAGCTTTTTATCTTTGAAACGGCTATGCGCATATACTCCACTCAACACCATATGCCGGATCGATTTAGGACTCAACTCCTCCATATCCACAAGCAGATAGGAGTTGGTACCAAATGGCATAGGAAACTGTCCCACTTCTCTTTTGATAGAGCGATAGACGTTTTTCAAAACATCCGGATCGCCGATAAGTAAAAGAATATCATTTGGCCATATCATTCTGCTTGGAGTGGGGAGCAAGAGTTTATTATTTCTATATATAGCAGCTATTTTCCAGTTTTTTTGTTCAATGGATCCGATATGCCGATAGACATAACTGCTTCCAAAAGGGACAAGAACTTCCATAATTTCACCCAAACCAAGTCCCACATTTTGTGCGATAACAGGAACATTTGGGAAATAGTCCATTACCCTGCTAGCAAGAATTTCATTTGCATTGAGTAATCGGAAATTTTTTCCTTGAAACTTTAAATCCCATTTATCCAACACGACAATATTGACATTGTTATCGAGTCTTCGAACGTTTTCAAAAGATGCAACGGTATCGATTTTATTGCCTAAAACGATTATCACTTCGTTATATTTTTTATTAAAGAGGCGTGAAAGCTTCACAAACGAAGTGGGATCAAAATGATAATAAAGAATGTTTTCTGCACTCTGTGAGGGTTTGATAGCAGGATCGTTATAGACGATATGATAGAGATTGTTCGTTACTTGATTTTTTACAATTCTTTGTAATAGATGTTTTGCTACAATTCCATCAGCAAGTACTAAAACATGGGTTTGCACCAAGCCCCTTTATAAAGGAAATTTATTGGATTTTTTTATTGACGCTACCGACAATAACGCCAGAGCCTGTACTATAAAAACATCACATTCTACCATAAAAACGCCAGTGTTTATGCCTGTCGGAACGGCTGCCAGTGTAAAATCTCTCGATACTATCGACTTGAGAGACATCCTTCAAACACAAATTATTTTGGCAAACACATACCATTTATATCTAAGACCGGGAGACGATGTGGTCAAAAAACTTGGAGGACTACACGGATTTACCGGTTACAATCGAAGCTTCCTGACAGATAGTGGTGGCTTTCAAGCTTTCAGTCTTAGCGATATCAGCAAAGCCAATGAAAAAGGCATTCAATTCCAAAGCCACATAGATGGTACCAAACACTTTTTTACTCCGCAAAAAGTTTTAGACATCCAATACAATCTTGGTAGTGACATTATGATGATTTTAGATGATCTGGTCGCGCTTCCGGCAACTAAAGAGCGTCTTGCACTCTCTGTCGATCGAACCACCCGATGGGCACAAGAGTCGATCGAATACCACAAAAAAATGCAAGCACAAGGCATAGGAACCAGCCAAAATATCTTTGCCATTATCCAAGGCGGAACCGATTACGTATTTCGTAAAAAAAGCGCTATGGAACTGACGGCTCTCGATTTCGACGGATTTGCTATAGGAGGGCTCAGCGTAGGAGAGGAAAATAACGTCATGTATGATACAGTAGAGTTCACAACTCCTTTTATGCCCAAAAACAAACCAAGATATCTCATGGGCGTAGGCACACCAGAAGATTTGGTTGAATGTATCGACCGAGGCGTAGATATGTTCGATTGTGTGATGCCAACAAGAAATGCACGAAACGGGACGATATTTACCTCTTTTGGCAGACTCAACATCAAAGCTGCAAAATATAAGCTTGATCAAAACCCTATCGACGAAAATTGTAACTGCTATACATGTCAAAACTATACAAGAGCCTATCTCAACCATCTTTACAGAGCAAAAGAGCTGACATATTACCGGCTCGCTTCCATTCACAATCTGCACTACTATCTAACGCTCATGAAAGAAGCAAGAGAAGCAATCCAAAAGGGTGAATATAAAGCGTTTAAAAAAGCATTTTACGCAAGGAGACAATCATGAAACTCGGTGTCAACATCGATCATATTGCAGTACTGAGAGAAGCGAGAAAAATCAATGATCCCGATCCCATAGAAGCTCTTTCCATCGTGAAAAGAGCAGGAGCAGATCAGATAACCATCCATCTTCGTGAAGACAGACGACATATCAACGATTATGATGCAAAAAAAATTATTGAGCTCTCCTCTCTTCCGGTGAATATGGAGTGCAGCATTGATCCGGATATCATTGACATCGTTGCACAGCTCAAGCCTCACAGAGCAACACTTGTCCCTGAAAAGCGAGAAGAGGTGACTACAGAAGGTGGTCTTGACGTCATTGGACAGTATGAGCGCATCAGTGATGCCATAGAAAAACTGAAAGCGAAAGAGATAGATGTCTCCTTGTTTATCGATCCGGATATCGAAATCCTAGCGGCCTGTGCCGATACGGGAGCCGATATGGTGGAACTGCATACAGGAGAGTATGCAAATATCTATGCAATGCTCTATTCCAATCTATCCAAAACGCCCCACTCCATCAAATCTTTGGAACTTTCTCGAAAAGAACTGCAAGATAGGCTCTCCCTCGCTATCGGGGACTTGGAAAACGCTGCGATTTACGCTGCAAAATCGGGACTGCTCGTAGCCGCTGGACATGGTCTTAACTACCAAAATGTCGGAACAATTGCTGCAATGCCAAATATTATTGAACTTAATATCGGCCAAAGCATCATCGCTAGAAGTATTTGGGACGGCCTCTTCGAGGCGGTAAAGAAGATGAAAGAATTAATCGATGAAGCCAGTCATTGCCATTAGCCTTGGCGATTTTAACGGTATCGGCCCAGAAATTGCTCTAAAATGCCATGATATTATCAAACAGTCTTGCACTCCCCTTTACTTTACCAATTATGAAATGATTCAAAAAGCAGCCAGACTTTTAAATATGCATATTCCAAATGATTTTGAAATAGAGTATGTCAAAGGCGATTTTCCGATAAAACCTGGAAAAGTGAGTAAAAAAAGCGGTGTTTTTTCGTTCCGTGCTTTCCAAAAGGCGGTTGAATTTACCAATTCCGGCATTTGCGAAGCGCTAGTTACTCTACCAATCCATAAAGAAGCTTGGATGAAAGCGAATATCCCCTACAAGGGCCATACAGATTATATGCGAAAGAGATTCAAAAAAGAGGCCATCATGATGCTTGGCTGCCCAAAACTTTTTGTAGCTCTTTTTACGGAACATATCCCTTTGAAAAAAGTACCGAGTTGCATCGAAAAAAAGAGACTCGCTCAATTTTTAATCGATTTTTACCGTGAAGCTGCGCCTAATAAACCTGTTGCCGTTTTGGGTCTCAATCCGCACGCCGGTGACGGGGGAGCACTGGGCGATGAAGAAAAAGTAATAAAAAAAGCGATCGACAAAGCAAACAAAGCAGTCAAAAAAGAAATCTTTTTCGGTCCAGTTGTACCTGATGTAGCGTTTACGCCAAATTTTAGAAAAAATCTTACTCACATTGTCGCAATGTACCATGATCAGGGCTTGGCGCCTTTAAAAGCACTCTATTTTGATGAGTCAATCAATGTCTCACTCAATCTCCCCATTTTACGAACTTCAGTGGATCATGGCACCGCTTTTGATATTGCCTATAAAAACCAAGCCAATACACAAAGTTATCTCAATGCTGTGCAATATGCCATCTCCCACTTATGAAGAGAGATGCTTCTGCACTGATTCAACCTTTTGTTTTAATCTATCTTTTTTCCCTGGCCTGATATCAAACTTTACTACACTGTACACCCGTTTGCATCCCATCTTTTCCAGAGCATGGTACATTTTTGGAATCAACGCGCTCACCTCTTCCACACTCTCTCCCTCGACGATAGTCGCCATGGGAGTGAGTTGATATGGCAGTCCACTTGCTTCAATAACCTTTAAAACCTCAGCTACATACTTGCTTTTACTCTCACCAACATCCGTTGGAAACATCGCTATCTCCATTAGAACCGACATCTACTCTCCTTCGTCTCTACTCTTTGGCATATTCTGAAGCAAAAACGTACACACCGGCATTATAAAGACTCAAAAGATAGGCAATGACAAGGACAAGAGGCAACAGAATGATACTCATCGACATCGGTATCAAAAGCATAAAAACGCCTAAAAGAATCAAAGACCAAATGAGAATGAGGATAAAATACTCTTTATTGAAGCATCGTTTCCAATATCCTGGATTGAAAAGCAAAAAAACTTTTTTAAAGCCATCATTGAACGTCTCTGAACGAATCACCTCTCCCATAACACTAGGAAAAAAGTAAAAAAGAAAAGCTCCGATCACCAATATCACCAATCCAAGTATCCCATTTGCCATGAAACCGGCTGCCATTTCCTGCTCTACGGCAATACCGTTTTGCATCGTTTGCATATCCATATGCATATTCATTCCCATAACCATCATCATAAGAGCCATAAAAAGAAGCGAAAGCAAGAAAAGAGCCAAAAATGCCCCGGCTGCAACGTGCAGATGTTGAATCAGCAAATCCCCTATTTTAGAATCTTGTGCTACCTGGGCCATCTCTTCTTCGCTCTTCACTTGTAAAAGCGCTTTGCCAAAATAGATCTGTACGCTGAGGCTTAAAATGGAGTATGCCAAAACAAAAAGCATTCCAACAATTGGAATAGCACCCAAAAGACTAATAACTATCAAAATTGCCAAGACTCCAAAATTGAGTGCATAATTTCCCTTAAAAAAATTCCAGGCAGCTTTAATCGCCGTTATATTGTTTTTTTGCATTCACTCTCCTTAGCATCCGCTTTTTTTCATACTTTTTGCCATTTCAACCGGAAATCGCTTTTGATTTTTTGCAATCTTTTTCTTTGATGCCTCATACAGATCTATATCAAGGACCGAGGCGAGTCGCAATAGATAGTGTAACACATCTGCCATCTCTTCACCAATTTCTGCCTTTTCTGATTGGCTAAACTCTTTGGCATCTTTATCACACCACTGAAAATGTTCCATAAGTTCTGCCGCTTCTATCGCAATACTCATGGCAAGATTTTTGGGTCTGTGATACTTTTGCCAATCCCGCTCTTTGATAAACTCATCCAAAAGATGCTGCAGTTCATACAGACTACCCTTCAAAATACTCCTTTGCATGGCTTTTCAGTTTCTTATATATTTTGAAAAAATCAGTGCTATAGACTCTTGTATGGCCAATTGTTGTGATAAAGTTCGTATCCCTTTGCCACCTTGGTACCAGATGCATGTGGATATGTTCTGCTATCCCTGCTCCTGCTGCTGCTCCTAAATTCATACCAATGTTGACGCCCTCGGCATTGAGTACATTTTTCAGTAAAGCTACCCCTTGTTTCGTCAATCGTGAAATCTCTTCCCAATGCTCTTGTGGCAAATTTTCCAAATTATCGATATGCTGATTTGGAATAACCATAAAATGACCCGGCGTATAGGGGTATTTGTTCATAACAACAAAAGAGTATTTGGCTCTATAAAGCACTCCAAGTTCTTCATCCTCTTCAGGATGCTTGACAATATAGCAAAATACACACCCTTTGATTTTTTTCCTCGTCACATACTCACTTCGCCATGGGGCATATACAATATCATACATCAAAACACCTTTATCAAAGATGGAAAGAGATAGATGATTACAAGCACAACGATCTGTAAAAGGATATATGGAATGACACCTTTATAGATATCTTTTGTTTTTACGAGATCACCGGCCGCACCTTTGAGATAAAAAAGACTAAATCCAAATGGGGGTGTCAAGAAAGAAGCTTGCAAATTGAGTGCCACTAAGATGCCAAACCACAAAGGATCGATATTGAAATGTGCAAGAAGCGGAACAAAAAGAGGGATCACAACAAAAGAGATCTCAACGAAATCGATAAAAAATCCAAGGAGAAAGATAATCGCCATGGAAACAAGCAAGAAAGTCTCTTTATTACCTATTTGATAGGCAAAAAACTGTTTTACAAGCTCTTCACCGCCAATCTCATTAAAAACAAGACTAAATGCAGTGGCACCGATCAAAATAGTAAAAATCATAGCGCTCAGCTTTACTGTCTCAATCGTTACATAAACAATCATCTCTTGATTGAGCGTTTTTGTAAGCAGCGTTAAAATCAAGGCGCCCACGACACCCATGGCTGCAGACTCAGTTGGAGTGGCAATTCCAGCAAAAATAGATCCAAGCACTGCCAAAATCAGGGCAAAAGATGGAATGATGGCTTTTGTCAGTTCCAAAACAGTCGGTTTTTTCTCCAGTTTGATAGCCGGTGCAACATTTGGTTTTAAAAAAGCAAATGTAAGAATATAAACAATATAAAAAAAGACCAGTAAAAGTCCTGGTATAACTGCCGATTTAAACAGATCGCCAACACTTACACTCAAAACATCTCCAAGTACAATGAGAACGATGGAAGGAGGGATGATCTGTCCAAGTGTTCCGCTTGCAGCAATCGTTCCACTAGCAAGTGTCTTGTCATATCCATAGCGGATCATCACAGGCAGCGTTATCACACTCATCATCACCACACTTGCCCCGACTATTCCCGTTGCCGCGGCCAATATCGCTCCAACAATCACGACACCCACAGCCAGTCCACCTCGGATATTGCCAAACATCAGTCCAAGATTTTCCAATAAAGATTTGGCGATTTGGCTCTTTTCCAAAATGAGCCCCATCAAGATGAAAAGAGGGACAGCCATCAGCGTGAAGTTTTGCATGATGCCATAAATGCGCATCGGAAGCATCTTAAAAATGGCAAAGCTCAAATCCGCATCGATCAATGCAAAAACGATTGCAGAAGCGGCAAAGACAAAGGCCACCCGAAATCCAAGCATCAAAAGAACCAAAGAGAGTCCAAACATCAAAAGAGCCGGGTGCAAAAAGTAGTACAAATCAACAAATCGAAAGGCTACGACCGTAACCACGATCAAAACTGCAATGAAAAAAGCCTTTTTCCACTCTATTTTTTGCGAAATTTTGATGATTTCACTGATAGCTTGCAGAAAGAGCAACAATGCAAAAAGGACAATCGCTGATTTGATAAGCCACCTATATGGAAGACCGCCAGGGTCACTCGATGCCTCATGCTGTAAGAAACTTTGCCATGTGAAAATCCCTGAATAGTAAAGAATAATCACTGAAAAAGGAATGATAAGCAGCAATGCATCGTAAAAATTGATCAATGCTTTTGTCTTTGGAGAAAAACGCTCATAAAAGATATCGACCCGTACATGTTTATCATGCTTGAGAGCAAATCCGCTGCTAAGCAAGAAAGTGAGATCAAAAAAGTACCACTCGAGCTCTTGCAGAGCGATAGAGCCTTCATGAAAGAGGTAGCGCATGAAAGCATCATAAAAAACCAAAAAGGCAAGAATTAATGCAATCAAAGCACTGAAATAGGCAAAAAATCTATTGAGCTTATCAATCCATAAAGAGAGTTTATTCACCCATTTTCCTTTTGAAAATGTATTCGAAAACCTTCTGCAAAGCAACAACGATCAATACTAAAGCAATAATCGCCAAAAACTCTATGGCAAAATCTTTTATATCTTCCATATTATCCCTTACATAAACGAGGGAGTATCGTTACTAAATAAGATCAAATCGCCACTTTTTGTCTTTTTTGCAAGAACATCTTGCAGCTCATTTTTATCTTCCACGATAATCGTATCAATAGTGATATATTTTTTTAGTATCTCTTTGTTTATTTTACCCGTTAAGATGGCAAGATCAAAAACATCGTTGATTTTTTTTGCCAGTTCGATATTGCTTTTTTCGTCACTCTCAACGATACCGGGCGTTACCACCACTTTTCTGCCAGGATAGCTTTTGACAAGTTCATAGGATGCAATCATCCCTTCCAAATTGCCATTGAAGCTATCGTCGATGATCTTTTTGCCTCCGGCTTCAATTCTTTGGAGTCTATGCTCAACTCCTTTGAGCTGTGATACACTTTTTTGCAGCGTCTGCATATCGATACCAAACTCTTTTGCCACCAAAATGGCAGCTGTGATATTGAAGGCATTGAACGCTCCTAAAATTGGCGCTTGGAAATGAAAAACCTCTCCTTGCAACTCAAGATCCCAGCATACCCCATCCAAATCGGCTTTGACGTTTTTGATATTTGAGCCAAATTTGACAAATTTTGGATCATCTTTAACAGGCAATCCGTCCCACAAAAAAGATTTTTTTAACCGATTAGAGTGCAAGATCTCCAGCTTCGTCGCGATGATGTTTTCCAATGTTTTAAAGTATTCAATATGTTGGGGGCCGACTTTACCAACTACTGCATAGTGATGATTGAGAAATTTCGTGATTTCCAAAATATCGCCACGCTCTCTGGCTCCTGCCTCCACCACATACACTTCACATTTTGGAGGCAAAGCAGTGTTGATATCTTTGATGATTCCTGCCAGAGTATTGACACTTCTTGGTGTTTTGTAGACTTGGTATGAGTCGTTCAACAGCTGATAAATGAAGTTTTTGATGCTGGTTTTCCCGTAACTTGCCGTAACTGCTATGATGGTAGGGTCTATCGTTTCAAGTTTTTTTCTCGCCTCTTTTTTATACAGCGCCATCAAATAACTCTCGATGATATTGGAGAGCAACAGCGCAACTGCCAGAGGCAATACAGTACTAAAAAGCGGACAATGCAATTTTGCAATACATAAAAGATCAAGAAGCAGTGTAATCCCAAAAAGAAGCAGAAAAAAACGTTTCACTCGAGCTGTAAATACCAGTTTTTTATCAATTTTTCGCTGCCAAACATAAAGGATCGCTCCATAAAAAATGTCCATAACCAAAACATATTCGCGAATTGCGATATAAATAAACAGAGGCGCTAAGAAAAAAAGAATATGTTGCCATGGAGCGTGATGGTGCAATACAACTCTACTGAAGCGGTAGTTGTACCATTGCAGATTTTGAATCAGATAAAACCCAAGCATAAGGACAAAAAGAGTATGCCCAATGAGATGCAGCCAAATCATCGAAGCACCTCAAAAGGTCCGCTGAACGTTTTTTTGATAGGCTCGATTTCGATCGACTCCACTTTTGCCAAAGGTGGTCCTTCATGTAATGCTTGCAAAAACTCCTCCCAGACAGTTTCGGGAACACTTGCCTCCACTTCCACAGACCCATCAGGAAGGTTTCGCACAAATCCACTGATTCCGAGACTGTTGGCAATATCTTGGGTAAATCGTCGAAACCAAACCCCTTGTACCCTTCCTTTTATGATACATCTACAGTTTTTCATACCGCTCCTTCACGATTTTACAGATCTCTTTGCCTTTATCCAAAAAGAAGTAATGGTCACCATTGAGAGGGAAAAAGGTACTGTTTTTAATTAACTTTGCAATTTTTTTACCGCTTTGCAACGATGTTGCTCGATCTTCCTCTCCCCAAAATATCAAAGCCTCGCTATGACATTTCTCAAAATGGGAAGAAAAATCTTCATTTACAACATTTTTAAATGTCTCATACATCGCTTCACTCATCCCTTTGGCATCTCGTGAGACAAAAAGATTTCTAAGTCGTGCAATGCCAAAAGGTTTGAGCATTTTAAAAAGAGCTATTTTCATTCGCACTGTAAGGGGCTTTTTTTCCACAATCCCGGCACTGCTCAAAAGCACAAGCATTTTGGGCTCAAGCAGTGTCGCAACCTTACCGCCAAAAGAGTGACCTACGACGATATCAGGACGAACGTTTAAATCTTGTAGAAAAGTTTGAACGATATTTGCATAATCTTTTGTGGTCAAGACCGATTCGTTCGGACTTTTTCCAAATCCTGGCAGATCAAGATAGATCGATTTGTAAGAACAGTGTTTTACAAAAGCCGTTTGCATGAGTTCTTTATTGCTTCCCCATCCATGCAAAAAAAGAATCGCCCGATCACATTTGGGATTTTTCAGTTCATAATTCAATGAAAAAATTTTTCCGTTATAAGATATTTCACGAATAGCCAAAAAGATCCTCTTTTTTGATTCAATTGTACCAATAAAGAGGTTAAAGCTAATTTAGCCAACAGGTTTTGCTATGGATCTTTCATAACTGCATGTTTTTACGCACGATCGTTTGCTTGTTACATCCATTATCACCCAAATGGTCGTAATGATCATAAATACCACGAAAGCAGCCAAAATTGCGGTAACAAGGTAGATATTTTTATACTCTTTATTGAAAGTCATTACAGCCTCCTTTTGCGGGCTATACTATATTGTGCTCTTATCTATCTAAAAATCAAATTATAACTATTTTTAATTTATAAAACTATGCTTTGGGAAGGTTCCATTGCCTGTAATAGGCAATCATGCGAAGCAAAAACGAGAAGACAAAAATAGATACAATACTCAATGTATTCATGAACTGCATTTTATCTACAGCATAAATGAGTCCTCCGGTAATGATCGCAACACTTCCGTAAAAATCGCTTTTGAGAATCAATGGGACCTGATTAAGGAGCATATCACGCAAAACTCCACCGCCAACAGCCGTGATGAGTGCAACCAAAATAACGCCAAAAAAGTTGAAATCTGCCTGAGTAGCAACCATCGCTCCTGTAATAGCAAAGGAAACAAGACCGATCGCATCACTGACGATAAAAAGTGTCCTATTTTGAAAATGAAAATATTTTTTCAAATGAAACAGATAGGAGATCAAGACAACTGAAATCACTAAAAGAGAAGGCAGCGAATGCGAAAAGGCGTATGGGGTCCTATCCACCAAAATATCGCGCAAAACTCCTCCTCCGAGTGCTGTCAAAAACGAAAGGATAAAAGCACCCAAAAGATCGAACCGCTCTTTTGCCGCTACCCAGTATCCGCTCAAAGCAAAGGCGACAATTCCAAGGATATCAGTGATTTCCAAGATACTCATATATCCCCTTTGCTGCGCTGTATCCGCTGGAAAAGGCCCACTGCAAATTGTATCCGCCAAGCTCTCCAGTGACATCGAGAACTTCTCCAGCAAAAAAGAGACCAGGAACATGAACACTTTGCAAACACTCATCCATATCTTGCAAATGCACACCCCCTTTTGTAACTTCCGCCCTTTCATATCCAAAGGTTCCGGCGGGTGCAAAAGAGTAGGACTCAAACAGTCTCAACCTTTTTCTCTCATTCTCCCCTAACTGCTCATATCTTTTATCTTGAAGACCGATGACCTGCAAAAATCGTTTTACAAACCGTTTTGGCAAGGAGATTTGCGAACTGATATGTTTATGAGGTACAAACCTGGGAAGTTTTTTCAAAAAAGCGATTTCGATCGTTCCTTTCTCCCAATACAGCGATGCATTCAGTATGGCTGGTCCACTGATGCCTCTATGTGCAAAAAGGATATTGTCACAAAACTCCTTCTTGCCCACACGCACCGTTGCTTCAAAAGCAATTCCACTAAGCTCTTTGAACCAAAACTGCTCTTTTTGAACCGTCAAACCGACAAGAGCAGGACGAAGTGGTGTCACATTCAATCCATTTCTTTTGGCTATTTCATATCCTATACCGCTTGCCCCGATTTTTTTATAGCTTAAACCTCCTGTAGCAACCAGTACAGCTCTTGCCTTCAACTCATTGCGTGCAGTTTTTACCAAAAAATGGTCGCCGACTTTTATGAGGTCTAGAATTTCTGTACAGGTGTGGATTGACGCATTCGTTTCCGAACGAAGAATTTCGATAAGCTCCTGGGAAGATTGGGGACAAAAAAACTGATATTTTTTCTGTTTTACAGGCTTACAACCTCTTTGATGAAGCCATGAAAGGAGCTTGTTGTTATCAAATCTTTGAAGAATCTGCCACGCTTTATCAGGCGTTGAGGTAACGAAGTTCTCGATGCTGAGCTTTTCGTTTGTTACATTGCAGCGCCCTCCCCCGCTTATTTTTATTTTTTGGGCGATTTTAGGATTATGTTCAAAAAGAGCCACTTTTTTGTTTTTAAGATGCGAAGCGGCAAACAGCCCGCTTGCTCCGGCTCCCAGTATCGCTACATCAATCACTTTTTCGCTGACTGAATGGAATTGATATATCGATAATCTATAACAATATTTTTTGATCTTGGAAGATGCTTCGAAACATCGTCCAAAACGGTTTTGAAATTCTCAAAAAGATAGTTTGCCAGGCTTCCTGGAACCGGATTGATTTCGTTGAGATAGAGCTTTCCATCATGAACAAAAAAATCGATTCGAATAATTGCCCCTAAAAAGAGAGGATCGTATATCTTTTCAAAGGCATTTTGCATCTGCAAACGTAGCGTTTCACTCAATGAAGCATCCTCGACTTCTCCGCTTCTTCCAAAATCGAGATATTTTTTCTCAAAATCGAGCAATTTCTCTTTTTTTACAGCCTCTATTTTGGAAAAGTGAAATCTTTCTCCTTTCGCTCCAGCTAGGTTATACTCTTCGATCCCTTCAATAAATGGCTCTATCAAGACCTCATCATCAAACTCAAAGGCCACATCCAGTGCATATTCCAGCTCAGAACTATCGTGAACCACACTCACTCCGATGCTGCTTCCAAGATGGTTCGGCTTGATGATGATAGGATATTCAAAATCTATTGCTTTTTCATCTTGCTTCCTTAGAAGCTGATACGGCAAAACTTCTATTCCACACTCTTTTGCATAGTGCTTTGTCAAAAGCTTACTGTAGCTTATCACACTTCCTTCTATCCTGGGTCCTATATAGTCGATTTCAAAAAATTCCAACAAAGAAGCCAGCTTTCCATCCTCACCATCGGCACCATGAACAAGATTGACCACAACATCGGCAGCAATCTTTTTCTCTTTCAAAAGAGATTTTTGATAAAAACCGCCTTTTTTGATCTCAATTTTTGGTGATTTTTTATAATCGCCCGAACTAAAATAGTTGGATTTGAGATTCGCTTTCTCGATGAGATAAAAATCCCTATTGCTATCCAAAAAGATAAAAATGGCATTTGGCAAAATCTCCTTAATAGCAATTGCGCTGACAATACTAATCTCATGTTCATAACTTTTTCCGCCAAACAATACAGCATACTGCATCACTGCTCCTACAGTTTTTGAATTTTTTTCAGTGCCTCTTTGACCAAGCTTGCCGTATCTGTCGCCGTGCACTCTTGTAATGCTTTTTGAATCTGCTCTTTTTTAAACCCAAGGCTTTGCAGAGCCATAGAGGCTTCCTGAAAAGCGCTGGAAGCAACATTGGATTCAGAGATGTCGAACTCGCCAAGTTCAACGAGAATCCTTTGCGCACTCTTTGGTCCAATTCCAGGAACTTTTTTGAGCATCGCAACATTTTTTTGCTGGACAATTTGGACAAACTCCTCAGGCTTGAAGGTGGAACAGATAGCGATAGCAACCTTTGGTCCAACACCGTTAAGTTTGATGAGTCTGTCAAACATCTTCTTTTCATTGATATCCACAAATCCGTAGAGACTTTCACTCTCTTCTCTGATGATATGAGTCGTATGGAGGCGAATCTGTTTCTTGTCTATTGCAGCACTTGCATTTAAAGAGATAAACACTTCATACACAACACCATGCACTTCGATATGCAAAGAGGTGGGTTCTTTTCTAACTACTTCTCCCACAAGTCCAACAATCATAGCCTCTCCAAAGTTTTTGCAATTTTATCATATAATTTGCGCCATGAACTATGCAAAGAATAATCTCAAAAACGTCCTACACGGTTTTTTCCTCGCCATCGCTTTGGGTGTGGCAGACCCGGCAACCACACTGCCACTTATTATCCACCATTTTAGTTCTGATGTTACGATTGTAGGATACTACACTTCACTCTTGCGCGGTGGTGCCATTTTGGTTCAACTTTTCGCAGCCTTTTATGCACAAAGTTTCGCTCTTGTGATGCCCTATCTCAAAAGAGTCTTTCTTACAAGATTTCTCAGTTGGCTCAGTATCGGACTTGTGCTTTATTTCATCGGAGACAAAAATCCAACACTAACGCTTCTTCTCATCGCTCTTTTTCTGTTCATTTTCAGTTTTTCAGCCGGTTTTGGAAGTATCTATTTCAATGAGATTTTAGCAAAAGTTTTTGATCAAAATACAAGAGGAAAATCGATGGCAAACAGACAGTTTTTTGCTGCTATCGGTTCGATCCTAAGCGGTATTGCCGCAGGATTTATCTTGCAGCACTACCCGGTACCTGTGAGTTACGCCTATCTTTTTATTATCAGTGCATTTTTGATGGCTATAGGATTGATCGCGTTTTCTACCATCAAAGAGCCTGTCAAAGAAAATATCACGAAACGGGAAAATAGTTTTGGAGCATTTTTGAAAAACGCTTTTGTGCTTTTACGAAACGATAAAAGACTGCAGCGCCAAATCTTCACAGTATTACTTAGCTACTCCTTTTTGTTCTCATTTGCATACGTCATTTTGCAAGCAAAAGAGCATATCCACTTAAGCGGATTTCTCATAGGCGGATTTATCGTTATCCAGATGAGTGGTGCCCTTCTTGGAAACATCATCTACAAAAAGATGTCGCCAGCATACAAGCAAATAATGATACTTGCTTTTGTACTCTCTATTCTTGCTTTTTTCATACTGCTTCTTTCCCATCATACTTTCAGTTACATTACAGCCTTTTTTCTGCTTGGCATGGCAATAGACGGATTTCGCATCGCTTCTATCAATCTTTTGATCCATATCGCTCCCGAATCAAAACGCCCCGTCTATATCGCCTTGCAAAACAATCTCACTTCCATCGGTCTCTTTTTTGCAATTCCCGGCGGCTTCATTCTCAAATTTTTCGGCTATGAGATACTCTACACTTTTACGATCATTATGCTTCTATTAGGACTTCTTTTTGCCACCACTTTACAAGAGCATTGACTCTTACGATCAGCTTTTCTATAATTGCCTAATGTTTACAAAGATATTTACCAATAGTGCCGGCATACTATTCAGTAGAATTCTTGGATTCATCAGAGATCTCTTAACCGCTTCCATTTTGGGTGCGAACATATACAGCGATATCTTTTTTATCGCTTTCAAACTGCCAAATCTCTTTCGAAGAATTTTCGCCGAAGGTGCTTTCGTACAGAGCTTCTTGCCGGCCTACACCCATTCACGTCATAAAATCCTTTTTGCAACTGCCATTTTCAAGCGTTTTTTTCTCATTTTAATCCTATTTTCTTTACTTGTAACCATCTTTTCTCCTTTTTTTACGAAATTGATCGCCATAGGGTATGATAAGCATCTCATCGACTTGGCAGCCCCCTATGTAGCGATCAACTTCTATTATCTCGATTTTATCTTCTGTGTCACATTTTTGGCAGCTCTGCTGCAATACAAAGAACATTTCGCAACAACCGCATTTTCCACTGCTCTACTCAATCTCTCTTTGATTGCCGCTTTGATACTGTTTCATAGTGCATCCAAAGAAAAAATCGTTTATGCCATGAGCATTGCCGTTTTGGTAGGTGGATTGTTGCAGTTTGCCATCCATTTGTATATGAGCCAAAAGCTTGGTATCTTGCCAAAATTTTGCAAAGGTTTTTTTGTCCAAAAAAAAGATACCATCCAAAAGGATCTTAAAAACTTCACTTCCAACTTCTTTCCTGCCATCTGGGGCAATTCAACCGCTCAAATTTCAGCTTTTTTGGATACGTGGCTGGCTACCTTTTTGCAAGCTGGAGCCATCAGTTATCTCTACTACGCCAATAGAATCTTGCAACTTCCTTTGGCTCTTTTTGCTATTGCAACAGCCACTGCACTCTTTCCAAGCGTCTCCAAAGCGATTAAAAACGGTGACGAAACAAAAGCGCTTGTCTATCTCAAAAAGAGTTTTTGGCTCCTTCTTTTTGTGCTGGGGTCTTCTATGATCGGAGGTATCATTTTGGCAAAGCCGATTATTTGGCTTTTGTTCGAAAGAGGCAGTTTCACCCATCAAGATACGCTTCAAACCGCTTTTGTTCTACAGATGTACATGATCGGTCTGCTTCCTTTTGGCCTATCCAAACTGTTTTCTTTGTGGCTATATGCCCATCAACAGCAAAAAACAGCCGCCAAAATAGCAACATATTCACTTATTACCAATATGGTTTTGTCACTGCTTTTAATCAACTTTTTAGGAGCTGCGGGACTCGCTCTTGCTTCAAGTATTTCAGGTTTTGTGCTTCTTTTTTTCAATCTCAGACTCTTTGGAAAAGAAAAATTTGCGATAGTTGCCAAAGATTCAAATGGATTGTTTGTGACACTTGCTATAATTGCACAAGCTATTTTGTATACAATTTTACTAAAGGTCCTCGATGGTTATATACGATAGTTCCAAAAAAGAGTACTGCTCCCTTGAACCACTCAAAAACCGCCACATCAAGGTCTATGTCTGCGGACCAACAGTCTATGATGATGCCCATTTAGGTCATGCACGAAGCGCAATTGCATTTGATCTGCTTAGACGCACATTAAACGCTTTGGGCTACAAAACCACATTTATGAAAAACTTTACCGATATTGATGACAAAATCATCAAAAAAATAAATGAAACCGGAAAATCTTTGCAAGAGATCACAAGCTATTACATTCAGCGCTATTTAGAAGATATGGAGGCTCTTGGCGTTCAAAGAGCCGATATCGAGCCAAAAGCCACCCAAAATCTGGATGCCATGATCGATATGATTGAGCGTCTTTTACAAAAAGGGTGCGCCTACCAAACACCGAATGGTGATATATATTTTGATACATCAAAAGATGAAAAGTACTGCACATTAAGCCATAAATGCGATGAGCAGAATTTGAGCCGTATCGAACCCAATCCCGATAAGAAAAATCCAGCCGATTTTGCACTGTGGAAAAGATGCAAAGGCGAAGAGGATGTCTGTTTCGATTCACCTTTTGGCAAAGGAAGACCAGGATGGCATATCGAGTGTTCAGCCATGATCGATAAACATCTTGCCTACCATGATACCCCTTTTCAGATCGACATCCACGCCGGAGGAGCGGATCTTCTTTTTCCTCATCATGAGAATGAAGCGGCACAGACACGGTGTGCTTGTAACCAAGAACTATCAAAATACTGGATGCATAACGGATTTGTCACCATCAGTGGTGAAAAAATGAGCAAATCTCTTGGCAACAGTTTCTTTATCAAAGATGCTTTGAAGGTATATGACGGAGAGATTTTGAGATTCTATCTTCTTTCCACCCATTACAGGTCCGATCTCAATTTTAATGAAGAGGACCTCCTTGCTTCCAAAAAGCGGCTGGATAAACTCTACAGACTCAAAAAAAGGATTTATGGAGTGCAGCCCTCCCAACCTCACAAAGAGTTTGTCGATGAACTGCTGCAAGCACTGAGTCAAGACCTCAATATTTCAAAAACCTTGGCTGTTATCGATCAGTTTATCGCTTATGCCAACGAATATCTGGATACAAATCCGAAGGATAAAGCTTTTAAAAAACAGATCGTTGCCAATATAGAGTATATCTCCAAACTGTTAGGCATTGGCCACAAAGATGCGTATAGCTATTTTCAGCTTGGAATAAGCGAAGAAGAGAAGCAAAAAATCGAAGAGCTTATTCAAAAGCGAACAATGGCAAAAAAAGAGAAAAATTTTCAACTGGCTGACAGTATCAGAGAGGAGCTTCGCTCAATGGGTATCGCGATCATGGATACACCTCAAGGGACACTCTGGGAGAAAATTTGATCAAAATATTGAAGCGCTTCGCTCCCTTTTTACTCCAATATAAACTGCAGTTTTTCATAGCGATCCTCGGCATGATCGCTGCTGCCATCGGAACCAGCGCTTCAGCATATATCGTAAAACCTGTACTGGATGATATTTTCATCAATAAAAACGAGCAAATGCTGAGTATCCTGCCATGGGTTGTCATATTTTTGTACTTTCTCAAAGGAGCGGGCCGATTTACTCAGGTCTATTTTACTGAGTATATCGGTCAAGATGTCATACGAAAGATACGCGATCAGATGCTTGACTCCATCCTCGCCATGCATATAGGCTACTTTATCAAGCAGCCATCCGGTGAACTGATCAGCCGGCTTACCAACGATATCAATCGTATCAAAAACGTCGTTGCAAATATGATTCCCGACTTTCTTCGTGAGACTATCACCATCATAGCCCTTGTAGGTGTAGTGATTTATCAAAGTCCAAAACTTGCTCTATACTTTCTTTTCATCATGCCGCTTGCGATGTGGCCTTTGAGTAAATTGGCCAAAAGAATGAAAAAGATCTCCCATCAATCCCAAGAAAAGATAGCAGATCTCACCACCCATCTTACCGAGATTTTCAACAATATCGAACTTATCAAAGCGGAAGCGAGAGAAGAAGAGGAGCTGCACAGATTTAAAAAACACAACCTCGATTTTTTTAAACTCTCGCTCAAACAGGTCAAAACAAATGAGCTTGTATCTCCTTTGATGGAGGTTCTTGGCGCACTGATCATCGCCCTTGTTATCTATACAGGAGGGCATGAAGTCATCGAAGGCCATATGACAACAGGGGAGTTTTTCTCATTTATGACAGCTCTTTTTATGCTCTATACCCCTATCAAACATGTCTCAAAGCTGTATAACTCCATCCAAGATGCATTGGCAGCTTCTGAGAGAATATTTTCTATCATCGACCTACAACCCCAAATCAGAAGTGGACACAAACCTTTTCCACCACATCCAAAAACACTCTGTTTTGAGCATGTAACATTAACGTATGACGACAAAGTGGTATTAAAAGATGTCCATTTTTGCTGTAAAAAAGATCATATAACCGCAATCGTGGGTGATAGCGGCAGCGGAAAGAGCTCTTTGGTCAATCTCTTGGTTCGATTTTATGATCCGATATCTGGAAGAGTGGTTATAGACGGTATCGACATAAAAGAGTTTGATATTTTGAGCCTTCGAAAAAATATCGCTTTAGTGACGCAGAGAGTCTATCTTTTTCAAGCCTCTATTGCTGAAAATGTTGGGGGGAGTTCATTTGATGAAACCCGTGTCATTGAGGCGCTCAAACAAGCAAACGCATGGGAGTTTGTCCAAAATCTTCCTGAAGGCATTCACACAAAACTCGATGAAAATGGTATGAATCTCAGTGGTGGACAGCGTCAGCGACTTGCCATTGCAAGGGCACTCTATAAAAATCCATCCATCATGATTTTTGACGAAGCCACCAGTGCACTGGATCCAGTAAGCGAACAGCAGATTTTTCAAACGATCCAAAAAATTTCCTTAAATCGAATCGTGATTCTTATTTCACACAATGTCCGATCCCTCACCTTTTGCGATACAATTGTAGTTATGAAAGATGGAAAAAATATTTGTCAAGGTTCTCCTAAAACGTTGCAAACATGTGATGAATATCGAAGACTTCTTATGAAAAGTGAAGGAGATAGATGAGTCTTTCTGTCGTCATTTTGGCTGCGGGACAAGGAACCCGAATGAAAAGTTCTTTGCCCAAAGTTTTACACACTATCTGCGGTCGTCCTATGATATGGCATATTATCAAAGAAGCCCAAAAAATCAGTGACGACATCACTGTCGTTTTGTACCATCAAGCTCAGATCATCAAAGAGTATATTCAAAAAGAGTTTGAGGGCGTCCGTTTTGTACTACAAGATCATGCAAACTATCCCGGAACCGGCGGTGCCCTTCGAAATATCTCTTTTTCCAATGAAAAAATTCTTGTCCTGAATGGAGATATGCCGCTGATTCAAGCAAAAACGCTCAAAAATTTTATCTCTATCGATGCGGACATCGTTTTAAGTGTTATCCGTATGGAGGATCCATGCGGATACGGAAGAGTCATCATCAAAAACGATGAAGTGGAATATATCGTTGAACAAAAAGATGCCAATGAAGAGGAGCTTTTGGTTTGTGAGGTCAACGCAGGCGTCTATCTTTTCAAAAAAGAGATACTGGAACGGTTTTTGCCTATGCTTTCCAATGAGAATGCGCAAAAAGAGTACTATCTCACAGACATTATCGCTTTGGCAAAAAAAGAGGGCTTTTCTATTAAACCCATTTTCGTTCCAGAAGATGAATTTCAAGGCGTCAACTCAAAGTATGATTTGGCAAACGCGGAAATTGTGATGCAAGAGCGTATCAAGAAACACTGGATGCAAGAAGGCATCACCATGCGCCTTCCGCATACAATCTACATTGAAGTGGATGTCCAGTTTCAAGGAGAATGCGAAATAGAAAACGGCGTTGTTCTGCGTGGCAAAACCCTTATAGAAAACTCTCATATAAAAGCCCTCAGCGTTGTCGAAAACAGTACCGTTCGCTACTCCACAATCGGTCCATTCGCTAGAGTTCGGCCACAAAGCATGATACAAGAGAGCCATATCGGCAATTTCGTGGAAGTGAAAAAAAGTAGTCTCAATGGTGTCAAAGCCGGACATTTGAGTTATCTTGGAGACGCGATGATTGATGAGGGAACCAATATAGGTGCCGGTACGATCACTTGCAATTACGATGGCAAAGCAAAATATGAAACGATTATCGGCAAAAATGTATTCGTTGGCAGCGATACACAACTCGTCGCGCCCGTGAAAATAGAAGATGATGTACTCATAGCAGCTGGAACGACTGTTACAAAGGATATTCCAAAAGGCGCTTTGGCGATAAGCAGAGTGCCACTGAAAATCGTGAAAGATTTTTACTACAAATTTTTTAGGAAAAAAGATGCTTGAAAATAGAAATATTTTACTGGGAGTAAGTGCCAGTATCTCCATCTATAAAGCGGTAGAGCTTCTGAGACGGTTCAAAAAGGCTGGTGCGAATGTCAAAGTGATTATGACTCCCTCGTCAAAAAAGTTTATCACGCCCCTCACCTTTGAAGCTGCCGGAAGCCAAAAAGTTCTGTGCGAAGAGAACGAAGACTGGACCAATAGAAACAACCATATCCATGTTACCGAGGATTACGAACTTTTTGTCATCGCTCCGGCAACGGCAAACACCATCAATAAACTCAGTAACGGCATAGCAGACAATCTTTTGACCCAAACGGCTCTCGCATTTGATGGTCCTAAAATTATAGCTCCTGCCATGAATACGAAAATGTACAATAATCAGTTCACCCAGGCCAGTTTCAAACTGCTCAAGCTCAATGGATACACTATCATAGAGCCTCAGACAAAAGAGCTCGCATGTGGCACGGAAGGTGAAGGTGCTCTGGCTGAGATAGAGGATATTTTTTATGAGGGAGCTAGAGCGTTATTGAAAGATCCTTTTTGGGAGGATCGCTACGTGATTGTAACAGGTGGAGGAACGAAAGAGCACATAGATGATGTTCGATCCATTACGAATGAATCGAGCGGAAAACAGGCGTGTGCCCTTGCAACAGCGCTGTATCTCAAAGGGGCAAAAGTAGAACTTATCACGACAAAACCGTGCGAAAATTTACCAAAGGGGATCGATCTATTTGCGTGTGAAACAGCACAGGAGATGTATGAACTTGTGCAAGAACGCATCAAAGTAGCCAAACGGGGCATCGTCAAAAAACCCGACCTCATCAACGATCTCACGCAACCACAGCTTATCACAAAAAAGCCATATCTCTTCATGGCGGCCGCAGTAAGCGACTATAGGCCCAAATATCCTCAAAAAGGAAAACTCAAAAAAGAACAGCTTGGTAAAGAGTGGTGCCTGGAACTTGAAGAAAATATCGATATCTTACAGTCTATCGATAAAGAAGGGATCATCGTAATCGGATTCAAAGCAGAAACCGATGAAAAAGAGGCTTTGGAAAACGCTCAAAAAATGCTTGTAAAAAAAGGGGTTGATGCGGTTTGTCTCAATATCGTCAAGCATACAACCGCTTTTGGAAGTGACATGAACCAAATCGTATTTATTACGAAAGACAAGGCAGTCCAGAGTCCCTTAAAATCAAAACTTGAACTCTCACTTGATCTTGCTACACTAGCAAAGGCGCTGGATGAATAGACCTAGACATATCGCTATCATTATGGATGGCAACGGACGCTGGGCTCAAGAAAAAGGTTTAAGTCGAACCAAAGGGCATGAAAAAGGAGCTCAGGTGGTTCGAGATATTACCAAATTTTGTACAACTCATCCAGAGATTGAGGTTTTAACCTTGTATGCTTTCAGTACAGAAAACTGGAAGCGACCCAAACAAGAGGTCGATTTTCTAATGCGACTTTTAGACAGATGGCTTCAAAAAGAACTTGCAACCTATCAAGAAAATGAGATCAGGTTTGTTGTTATAGGCGATATTTCCAAATTTTCAAAAAGTCTTCAACAAAGAATCATCAAAGTCCAAGAAGCAACCAAAAGTTTTACAAAATTGACACAGGTTTTAGCCCTCAATTACGGAGGAAGAGACGAGATCATCAGAGCTTGTAAACGTGCGGCAAAAGATGATTGTGAAATTGACGAAGAGAATTTCGAGAACTATTTTGATGCAAAACTGGGTGATGTGGATATGCTCATTCGAACCGGTGGTGAGAAGCGGATCTCAAACTTTCTACTTTGGAGAATCGCTTATGCGGAGCTCTTTTTTACAGATACCTACTGGCCCGATTTTACATCGCAAGAGCTTGCAGCACTCATAGAGCAATTCAAAAAACGCCAACGAAGGTTTGGAGGGATATGATCATAGAACTTCTTTTTGCAACTATTCTGGGCTTGCTTTTTGGATCCTTTTTAAATGTCATCATACTTCGTATTCCCCAAGGCCAAAGCATCGCTTATCCTCCAAGCCACTGTCCCGCATGTACAACACAGCTCAAATGGTGGCACAATATTCCCCTCCTTTCTTGGCTTTTGCTCGGGGGAAAATGCGCGTACTGTAAAAGCCCGATTTCATTGCAATATCCTATAATAGAGCTTTTAAGCGCAACCATTTTTGCCGTAGTCTATCTCAAAAGCGGTTTTACTCTTTATGCTTTAGCTATTGCGATTGTTTTTGATCTTCTTTTGGCCCTTTCGCTCATTGACTGGCGATTCAAGGCGGTTCCTGACAGCATCAATCTCACTGCAGCCATGCTCTCTGTGTTTGCTTCTGCACATTTTCTTGACAATCTACACAATGCACTGATAATAGCTGGTATTTTGGCGATGCTTCGCTTTTTTGTAGGATATTATGTGAGCAAAAAAGAGGATGTACACATCCGAAAAAAGCTCAAAGAAACGCCCTGGCTTGCTCCTTACTATCCGAAGTTTCCTATGATAGAAGCAATGGGAGAAGGAGATATAATCGTAGGATTCACTCTTGGAGCGATCCTTGGAGTCCAACTGAGCTTTGTCTCTTTTTTCTTAGCAGCACTCATAGCCTTGCCGTTTTCCCTCGCTTTTCGGTATCAAAAAGCGGATAGAGAACTCCCTTTTATCCCTTTTTTAGCTCTTGGAGGATTTATCGCTTACCTATTTGGCAATGAAATCTTAGGAGTCATCAGTGCCTAAACTGTTACGATATCTGGGAAATCATCTGTATGAATCTTTTCTTTCCTATTTCTTGCCACTCTTTAGTATCGCCTCCCTTATATTTTTTATCAAAATCGTATCATTGACAAGTATTGTCCAGCTCTCTTTGGGCGACCTCGCAAAACTGTATATTTTTATAACTCCACAAATTCTCTTTTTTACTGTTCCCGTGGTATTTTTCATTGCAGCAGTCACAGCGTTGCATAAACTCTCTTTTGATTATGAAACGATCGCCTTTTTTTCACTTGGAATCTCTCCGGTTACGATCATGCGTTATTTGACTCTTTTAGCCGTATTATTGAGTATGCTGCTGAGTATCGTTGCTTACATTTTAATACCCCAAGGTAAACAATTGGAAAAAGGTTTCTACCGCTACAAAAAAACAGAAGCCAATATCAACCTCAAACCGAGTGAATATGGTCATAAATTTGGAAGCTGGTTTGTATACGTCCAAAAGAAAGACAAAAACAATTTTTTTAAAAATGTAGTTTTATACAATTTCAATACTTCCCGGGAGCGATTTATTACATCGCAAAAGGCGACTTTTGACAACAGTCAATATGGTTTGAAATTGACTCTTTATAATGGAAATGCCTATACATATAAAAAAGGATCGCTCGATCAAATCTCTTTTAAAAAAATGGATCTTTTTGACACATCAACATCATACTATTTTCAATATATCGATCCAATGCATTACTGGGAGAAAGCATTTTCGAATAAGCAAAGAGCTTTTGATATGCTCTTTTTTCTTTGGATCACTCTTCTTCCAATCCTTGGTATGCCTTATGCCGGTATGATTGGCATTCATCATCCAAGATACCATAAAGGAGGGGTTTTTTTAAAAGTGTTTTTGGTGCTCTTTTTCTATTTTGGTTTTGCTTTTTTACTCAGTAAAACCCTCTCTTTCTTTTCGCCAATGATCATGGCAATATGGTTTTTCGGCGGTATTTATCTTTTTCACAAAACAGTTATGAGTAGGTACTGATGCGCATTAAAGCGGTAATCTCTTATGATGGCAGCAGATTCGACGGATTTCAGATACAAAAGCATACGACAAATACCGTCATGCATCATCTTTATAATGCTTTGCATCGGGTAGGAATAGAAAGCAAAATAGTCGGAAGCGGAAGGACCGACAAGGGCGTCCATGCAACTGCTCAGGTGATCCATTTCGACCTTCCCTCATATTGGAGCGATCTTGAAAGACTCCAAACACGGCTCAATAACACACTGCACCCCTATATCCACATCAAAAGAGTCGTATCGGCACCAAATGATTTCCACGCACGATACAGTGCAAAACGAAGAGCTTACCGATATCTTTTGAAAAAAAGTAAACCAAGTGTATTTGAAAATGCTTACGTACATTATGTTTCCAATCTCGATATAGAGACAATAAAAAAGAATATTTCCCTTTTTGAGGGACAGCATGATTTTGCCTATTTCATGAAAACAGGCAGTGATACAAAAAGTTCTTTGCGAAGGATCTTTAAAACGGCTCTGTATGAAAAAGATGACTTATATGTTCTTTATTTTGAAGGAGACGGATTTTTACGAGCACAAATCCGGCTTATCATGGATGCTTTGATAAAACTTGGCAAAGGAGAGCTCAAACCTGAGCAGATAATCGATCAGCTTGCCTGCAAAGAACGATATACCTCAACCCTGGCTCCCCCCAATGGCCTTTATCTGTGTAAAATTATCTATTAAAGAAATGCCGCACTCATATATCCAACTACGGAACTTGTATCTCCACTTGCATCGGCACTGGTTCTATAATCCAAAATCCTAGGTTTTAGTCCTAGATCTTTTGCGGCTAAAACAATTGCTTCTACTCCGATTTTTCCGCAAGCTTCACAGCCGTTATGGAGTTCTGCAACATCAAGCTCAGCAACCCCTTGCAAACAGTGCATATCAAGCTCTTTTGCTTTGGAAAGAGGATAGTAGTGGCTTAAATCTGTACTGATAACCACAACATTTTGAGGATCACTCAATACCTCTTCACATATCATGGCAACATTTCTTGGATCCACATCCCCATAGACCAGCTCAATTACCCTGGCATCCGGCAAATAGTGATGAATAAAAGGCATTTGCACTTCAGTGCTGTGTTCTTGATGGGCTTCGGGTACAAAACCGATACCATATTTTTGTGCCAGCATTTCTAAATAGGTCCTATCAATCAAAAGATCTCCACAAGGCGTCTCGAAAGCGTCATAAAAACTCCCACTTACACCACTGAAATAAACTCTATGACTAGGACCTATGACAACTACTCTCTTAGCATCTGTATTTTGCAAGAGCCTATGGGCGACATTGGCCGTAAATCCGCTGTACACATACCCGGCATGTGGGGAAATAATCGCTCTAGGTCTCAAAGAAAAATAGCTTTGATCTTCTATCGCTTTGTCCAAAATGGAGTTGAATTGCGCTATCATACTCTCAATTGATCCACACTCTGCTGGATAAAATGCTCCGGCAACACTCATCATCCGTTTCATGAATCACTCCTATTTGTGTATAATTGCATCAAAATAATCAAGGTTTTTTATGCCTAAGAGCAACTTCAAAAAACTCTTAATCATTATCATTATAATACAAATCTACAGATTTTTTGTGCTACTAAACGCACAGATTGATCTATACGTCGACGAAGCATATTACTGGGAATGGAGCAAAAACTTAAGTTTTGGCTACTACTCGAAGCCTCCTATGATCGCATGGATAATAGCGCTCTTTACATCCTTTTGCGGTGATTCGCAAATCTGTATCAAACTCCCGGCACTCATTTTTCATCCTCTTAGTGCAATAATCATCTACTTGATCGGGAAAAAACTCTTTGATGAGAGCGTAGGATTTTGGAGCGGAGTTGCTTACATTACACTTCCTGCAGTATCACTGAGTTCTATGATCATTTCTACAGATGTACTACTTCTCTTTTTTTGGAGTACAACGCTTCTTTTTTTCATAAAAGCTTTGGAAAGTGACAGCTGGAAATATTGGCTTGGAGCAGCTTTGTTTGCAGGATGTGGATTACTCACCAAATATACGATGATAATTTTTGTCTTGAGTGTCTTTTTCTATCTTCTTTGGATACGAAGCCGCCATCTCAAAAATCCGAAACTCTATATTACTATGGTTCTTGCAGCACTGATTTACCTGCCAAATCTGATATGGAATGCTCGACATCAATTCATCACATTCGTCCATACCAAAAATTTGAGTGAAATTGATCAAAGTTCCCATTTTCATCTCGATAAACTCTTCGAATTTCTAGGTGCACAGTTTTTTGTGTTTGGTCCCATCTTTTTCGGTGTTTTTTTGTATCTCATTGTTCGTCCTAAAATGATCGACAATCGATACAAACTTTTGTATGCATTCGCCATACCTTTTTTAGCAATAATCTCTTTTCAAGCTTTTCTGTCCAAAGCATTGGCCAACTGGGCTGCTCCCACATATGTAGCAGCCACTCTTTTAGTCGTAGCCTATTTGCTCCATAGGCATCATACAAAACTGTTAAAGCTAGGTATATTGGTTAATATTGTATTGGCACTTATCTTTTATCATTACCATGCATTGACTCACACATTCCATATAGAACTTACGAAAAAAAATGATCCATACAAAAGAGTTACCGGATTTCATCAACTGGCTCAAAAACTTCAATCCATCGTACAAAAATATCCAAAGACAAAGCTGTTATTTGATGATAGAACGACAATGGCCGAGATGATCTACTACCTCAAGCCCCACCCATTTGACGCAGTGATGCTCAATCCCACCCATCACATAGGAAGTCAATTTCACTTAACAACAGATTTGCAAAAACATAAAGGCGAGGATTTTATCTACATCACAAAATTTCCGATAAATAAAGCCGCAAAATATTTTAAAAATTCGAAGCTGTTGGCAAAAATAGAAATACCTCTGTATAAAGATTACAAGCGAGTCTATTATGTCTATTATCTGAAACAATTCAAAGGCTACCAGTGAGAATAGTTGGACTGTTGATTGCAGGATGTTTCATCTTTTGGCTTTTTCCCCAAATTGATCTGTGGTTCTCTTCTCTTTTTTTCAAAAATGGGATCTTTTTCCTAAAAGACCAATACATGCTTCATATCATCTATAAAGCTACAATGATTCTCATCACACTTTTCACTCTTGCCATTTTCATGCTTTTTGTTATAGAACTTCTTTTTAAAAAGGAGTGGATTAGCAAAAAAATTTTGGTATACCTCCTGCTTGTTCTACTCATAGGACCAGGACTTATCGTCAATGTTGTCTTTAAAAACCATTTTGGAAGAGCCAGACCTTCTCAGATCGAACAGTTTGGAGGAACGAAAAAGTTCACGCCGGCACTGCAAATTGCCGATCAGTGCAAAAAAAACTGCTCCTTTAGCAGTGGGCATGCCGCAGCAGCCTTTTATTTCTTAGCCCTTATCCCTCTTTTTCGGGGAAGAAAAAGAAAAATAATTGCTGCTCTTGCTATAATTTGGGGAAGCGTTGTAGGGCTTGTGCGTATCGCACAGGGAGGACATTTTTTGAGTGACGTCTACTGCAGCGCAGTTGTCGTATATTTTGTCAGTATTATTGTATATTACCTACTTTTTGAAAGGAAACAGCATGAAACTTTCGGTGGTCATACCGGTTATGAATGAAGAAGAAAATATCGAACCTTTGATGAAAGCTTTAAAAGAAGCATTGCAAGGTTTAGACTATGAACTTATTTTCGTCGATGACGGTTCAACGGATGGAACTGTCGAAAAGATCAAAGAGCTAGCCGATGAAAGAACAAAACTGATCGTATTTAATAGAAACTTTGGTCAAAGTCTCGCCATGGCTGCGGGTATCGATGCGGCCACCGGAGATGTGATAGCGACAATCGATGGAGATTTGCAAAACGATCCAAGAGATATCCCGTTGATGCTGGAAAAGATGCAAAACGAAGGTTGGGATGTGGTTGCAGGCGTTCGAGCCAATCGACAAGATGGATTGGTCCTTCGCAAAATCCCCAGCAAAATCGCCAACTGGATCATTCGACGAAGTACAGGAGTCTATCTGCACGACTATGGATGTACGCTGAAGCTTTTTAAAAAGGATGTGGCTAAAAACTTGGGGCTTTATGGTGAGCTTCATCGGTTCATTCCAGTCCTTGCGAAACTGTATGGTGCGAAAATGACAGAGATGGATGTGCGCCACCACCCTAGACTACATGGGGAAAGTAAATATGGAATTGGCAGAACATTTAAAGTCATCAGTGATTTGATGCTTATGCTCTTTTTTCAAAAATATGGCACAAAACCGATGCATCTTTTTGGAACCCTCGGATTTGGTATGTTTGGGATAGGAATGCTTATCAATTTCTATCTCTTTATGCTCAAACTTTTTGGCCACGACATCGGTGGACGACCCCTTTTGATACTCGGAGTTATGCTTACTCTTGGCGGTATCCAACTGATCACTACAGGATTTTTGGCAGAAATCATGATGCGAACCTATTATGAATCGCAAAATAAAAAGCCTTATGTGATCAAAGAGATTTATGAAGGCTCAAAATCTTGAGAAAAAAAATCAAGACATTTCTTAAAATCGGCATCTCTTTTGGCCTTCTTCTTTTCGTTCTTTCTCAAATCGATATCAATAAACTGCTCGCTACACTGCAAAAAAGCAATCCATGGTGGCTTCTTGCAGCATTTGTCTTTTTCAATCTCTCAAAAATTATCAGCTCTGTTCGCCTCAACTACTATTTTAAAGATATAGGAGTCTATCTGAAAGAGAAAGATGCACTGATTTTATACTATGTGGGAATGTTTTACAACCTCTTTTTACCGGGTGGCATCGGTGGAGATGGATATAAAATCTATCTGTTGCAAAAAGTTCATGCGCCTGGAGTCAAAGAGCTTATCCAGGCTACACTGCTCGATCGATTAAGCGGACTTGCCGCTTTGTTATTTCTTGCCGGTACTCTTTTTCTTTTCAGTAGCTATGCTGCTCTCTACCCGCCGCTTGCATGGTTGGCTTTGGCAGGAGCCATTTTGGTCTATCCAATCTTTTTATTCTTACATAAAACGATTTTCAAAAGGTTTCTTACCTACATCGTTCAAACCACGCTGCTTGGACTCTCAGTCCAGATACTGCAACTCCTTTGCGCTTTCTCTTTAGTGTACGCTCTTGGAATTTCGCAGCATCTCATAGACTATCTCACACTCTTTCTTATCTCAAGTGTCGTTGCGGTTTTGCCTTTGACTATAGGCGGTGTCGGAGCAAGAGAGTTTACCTTTTTGTATGGTCTGAAACTTCTTCATCAAGATCCATCAACCGGTATCGCTTTTAGTTTCCTCTTTTTTATGATTACTGCCATTTCATCGGCAATAGGCCTCTTTTTCGTTCACAATCCTTTACAACTCAATGAGTGACCCTTTTTTAATAACCGCCTCTACTTTTCCATCCAACTCCTCTTCATAAAGAGTCGGTACATCAACTTTGGTCTTTGCATTTGGATCAAATATCACTAGATCAGCTTCATATCCAGGAGTTATCTGTCCCACTTTTTTTTCTATGAAGCAGGCCGGATTTGCACTGGTCAGTTCTGCAAATTTTGTAACTTTTATGATATTCGACTTTACCAACTTGGTATAGAGTAAAGGGAGATAATAGGAAATGGATGATATGCCAAATGCTGCCTCATCAAAGCTGATATCTTTATGCACATTCGATTTTGGCGAATGCAGTGATGTCAAAAGATCGATTTTCCCAGCTTGCAAAGCTTTTACCAAAGCTTCCCTCTCCTCCTCCTCACGTAATGGAGGCGATATTTTTGCCAATGTATTGTACTCTTTGCAGCTCTCATCATTTAAAAGCAGATGGTGAATACTTACCTCGGCAAAACACTTTCTGCTTTTTGCAATTCTTTCCAAACTTTTTGCAGTTGAGACATTTTTAAATAAAACACCAACACCGTAATGCTCACTATATTCTATAATTTTGGCTACTTCTGCAATCTCTTCGAGTTTGTCGATTCCTCCTAAACCAAGTTCAAATGAGACTCTCCCTTCATTCATGACACCCACATCTCGAAAAACACTGTTTTTGGGCTCTATAAAGATTGGAACTTGCAGCATTTTTGCATACTCAAAAACCCTAGCCATCAAGTACGGATTGATATCCGAAGTTGTATAGATTCCTTTTGCGCCGTGCTTGAAAAGCACCGATATCTCGCTGAGTTTATCTTCGTCTTGCAATGCCAATACAACTGGGACGATTTCATCATTTGTTTGCTGGGAACAGATGAAATCCAGTGCAATCTCATTGCAAATAGGCGGCTCGCTATCAGGTACTAAGGCGATTGTAGTAACACCACCTTTTCTGGACTCATCGATGCATTTTTTAAGATTGGAGGAGTTGATCTTATCGTCATGTATGCGTACATTCAAATCTATCAGACCGGGCATTACCATTTTCCCGCTGCAATCAATTACCTCTTCATCACGAAATCCGGTGCCTATCTTTTCGATTCGACCGTTTTTGATCAAAATGTCTGCCTGAAGCTCTTTATCAAAATCAACAATATGCGCATTTTTAATGAGCATACTTCTCCTTAATCTCTTTGAGTTTTTCCAAAAAGACTTTTGCCGTAGCGCCACCGACCAGTGCTCTTGTAAGTCTCTCTCCTTTTTCATTTAAAAAGTAAAATGTTGGTGTTCCATATGCTTTGAGATTATATTTTGGAGCATCTTTAAGTTTTATCTTTAAAGGAATAAAGTTGTTCTCGACATATTCGGCCAGCTCTTCGTTTTCAAAAGCCACATCATCCATATATTGGCATGTGATACAGTTTTTTTGACTGATCATCACCATGATCGGTTTATGCTCTTTTTTAGCAAGTTTGAGCGCTTTTTCGTAAGATTCTATCCAATCAAACTCTGCTGCAAAGAGTGCAACAGCAAAAAGTAGTACTAAAAGCTTTTTCATCGGTATCTCCTTTTTACTTCTTCAAGTATACTCAAAAACTCTTTAGGATTCTTAAATCCCACAATACGAAGAGAGCGTATCTCCTTACCGTTTTTATCAAAAAAGAGAATCGCCGGTGGACCAAAAATGCCAAAACGCTTCATAAAAGCTTTATCTTCTTTTGAGTTGTCGCTCACATCTAGCCTTAAAGCCAAGAATTCCTTTCGTAATGCAGCCTGTACTTTTGGATCTGCAAAGGTGATCTCTTCAAGCTCTTTACAGCTTGCGCACCATTTTGCGGTAAAATCCAAAACAACCGGTTTATCGGCATTTTTCAATAATTTTTGAAATTCATCAAAGCTTTGTACCTCCTGAAAAAGTGGTTTTTGTGATGTTGAAACCTCTGTTATAGCTCCTTTCGTTTTCAAAACTTTCAAAGGATCCAAAGGGTTGCTGGCTCCCGTGAAACTTCCAATCATCAAAAAGATCCCATAGACAAAAAGAACGATACCAATGCTTTTCTTAAGATACACAAACCAATGAGCACCTTTTTCTATTCCTTCCAAAGTTCTCATATAAACTGCACTTCCTATAAAAAGCATAGCCCACAAGAAAAGAGAAATAGAATCAGGAAGTATACGTGACAGCATCCAGATGGCAACACCGAGCATCACTACGCCAAATACAGCATTGACCGCCTGCATCCATCCACCTGGTTTTGGCATGAGTTTGCCAGCACCAGTACCTACCAATATCAGTGGCATACCCATCCCAAGGCTCATAAAAAAGAGAGCCGCTCCACCAAGCATTGCATCGCCTGTTTGACCGATATAGATAAGTGCTCCAGCCAGTGGCGGAGCCACACAAGGCCCAACGATCAATGCAGAAAGAAAACCCATGATCGCTACACCGATTAATCCACCCTTGTGACTAGCCTCATCACTTTTTTGCGCTATTTTAGTCTGCCAGGAAGCCGGAAGCCCTATTTCATAAAACCCAAACATACTCAAAGCCAGTGCTACAAAGACGGCGGCAAACAGAACAATCGCTACAGGATTTTGCAAAGCTGCCTGTAGATTTGCTCCAAATAACCCGGCAAGCACTCCTGCTATCGTATAGGCAATAGACATCGCCAATACATAAACAACCGAATAGAGAAACGCTTTTTTGGTATTCATATTTTTCGCGCCAACGATTAACGAAGAAAGAATAGGAAACATCGGAAAGACACAAGGAGTGAGTGCCAGCAAAAATCCAAATCCAAAAAAGGTTGCAAGAATCACACCGATCGACTGCGTTTTTAGTGTTTGTGTTATCGACAACTCATCAGAGAGCTCTTCACTCTTTTTTGTTTTCTCTTGAGATGCATTTGGGATAGAAAATGTAAATATTTTTTTCTGAGGAGGATAACAGATGCCAACTTCGTTACACCCTTGATAATCAAATTCGACCTTAATCTTACCGGTATCGAATTCCTGTATTGGGATCGCAATAGTAAGATTACCCTCGTAAACCTTTTCTCCATGCAGTTCTATCGGTTTGGGAAGATACTTTTTGATAGCAATCTCTTTTCTTTCCGGCTCAATCTGCATAAGCTTAAAATATTTTTGATACAGATAGACTTTGGGAGCCATCTGAACAGTTATTTTGATCTTATCTTTTTGTACTTGTAGATTTGGTTTGTAGGCTTGTTCAACAGGGACAATCTTGACTTCCTGGTCCACAAAACCAAAAGCCAACAGCGAGGAAACTATGAAAATGGTGTATAATAGAAAACGCATGAAAAACTCCTGCAATTAATTTGTGAGGCTGGCAATATTTTAACCTAAAACTATTTATGTTTTATAAATAAAAAAAACTAATGAAGGGCATTTATGGCAAATAGACTTGAAAATGAGAAATCACCCTATTTACAGCAACACAAAGACAATCCTGTCGATTGGTATCCATGGGGTGAAGAAGCATTCCAAAAGGCAAAAAAAGAGAACAAACTCATCTTTTTATCTATCGGGTACAGTAGCTGCCACTGGTGCCATGTGATGGAAAAAGAGGTTTTTGAGAACGAAGAAGCTGCAAAAGTGTTGAATGAGCACTTTGTCAGTATCAAAGTAGATAGAGAAGAACGGCCAGATATCGATAAATATTATCAAGAGGTGTATCAGCTACTCAATCAAAGACCCGGGGGATGGCCTCTTTCGATATTTATGACTCCAGATAAAAAACCCTTCTATGCAGCAACTTATATTCCCCTGCAACCAAAATATGGTATGCCAGGATTTATCCAGCTTCTTCAAAACATGGTAGAGGTCTTTGAAAAAAAACCGCAGGATATCGAACATCAGGCACAAGAGGTTCTTCGTTTCATGAAACCGGCAAACCCGCAAAAGGCTGTACGCTTCGATGAAAGCATTGCCCAAAAATTTGTTGAAGCTACGAAACGATTTTTTGATCAAAACCATGGAGGATTTGGAAGCAAACCAAAATTTCCCCACACATCCACCATCAATACCCTTTTGGATGTCTACCGCCTAACTGGAAACAAAGAAGCGTTACATATGGCTACATTTACTTTGGACAATATGGCCAAAGGGGGTCTTAGAGACCTTGTGGATGGTGGGTTTTGTAGATACAGCGTCGATGAGAAATGGCTTGTACCACACTTTGAAAAGATGGCCTATGATAATGCCTTGTTGATGGAGAGCTATCTGAAAGCCTACCACACAACGAAAAATGAGACATATAAGCAGATCGCTTTTGAAACAGCCGATTTTATCGCCGAATACATGAGCCAAAAGGGGCTGTTTTTCAGTGCAAGTGATGCAGACAGTGAAGGAGTTGAGGGAAAATATTTTGTCTATAGCTATGATGAGGTTGTCCAAAAACTTCAAGAGGATGGTTTTAGCGATGAAGAAATCCAGACTGTACTTCAAAAACTGGGTATTACAAAATCTGGAAATTTTGAGGGAAAAAATATCCTAAGAAGTGAAGAACTAGAACTTTGTGCAACAAGTAAAAGAGCCTTACAAACCTTAAAAGAGCTGCGAAAACAAAGATGCTATCCATTTATCGATAAAAAGATCATTACTAGCTGGAATGCGATGATGATCAAATCATTGTATATCGCAAGCCGCATTGATGCAAAATATTTTGAAATAGCCGAAGAGTCACTGCAAGCGCTTCTTGATACGATGCTTATAGACGATCATCTCTATCATGCGACGCTCATAGGCGAAAAACCAATAATTCGTGCTTTTTTGGAAGATTACGCCTATTTGGCTACTGCTTTGCTTGAAGCTTACAAAACAACACTTAATGAAGAGTACCTTGCAAAAGCAAATCTTTTAGTCAATGACGCACTTGTAAACTTTTTTGATGAGGGACGCTGGTACTTTAGCAAAGGTGAAATCGTAACAGAAGCAGAACACACAGACACCTCCTATCCAAGCAGTGCCGCAGTCATAGTCGATGCAATGCTGACCCTTGGTACAATTTTAGATCCAAAATATATTCAGTTTTCTTTCTTATCGATCGAGTTTTACAGTGAAAAAATCTACAAGTATCTTCCTTGGTCGGCGAAATTTGTCGAAGATATCTTGCGATTTGTCTATCAAGATCGCGTCATCAAGGCAAATGAAAAAAATCTTATCCAGTGCATTGGATCCATCGACTTTGTCAAATACCCTTTTGTTCTTGTAAAAGAGGAGGAGATGGAGGGATTCATGCTTTGTGACCGTGCAAAATGTTTTTCTCAAAGCAATTCGTGCGATTCTATCCTAAAGGTTATCGATGAGTGAGAGTGCGATACTTGGTGGAGGATGCTTTTGGTGCCTTGAGGCTATTTTTCAAAGAGTCAAAGGGGTCAAAAAAGTTACAAGCGGATATGCGGGTTGTAGAAAGCCAAACCCAACATATGAACAGGTATGTACCGGAGTAACCAAATGTGCCGAGGTTGTAAAAATTGACTTTGATCCAAAATCTATTAGTTATGAAGAACTGCTTCACATTTTTTTCGCCGTGCATGATCCTACACAGCTCAATCGACAAGGCGCCGATATCGGAACACAGTATCGCTCTGTCATTTTTCCCCTAAATGAAGAACAAAAAGAAAGTGCCAAAAAAGTGATACAAAAACTCAACCCCTATTTTGATAACTCAATAGTCACTACCATAGAAGATCCAGGTACTTTTTATGAAGCAGAGGAGTATCATCAAAACTACTATAATACCCATCCAGAACAAGGATACTGCCAAATGGTTATTGCTCCTAAAATCAAAAAATTCATGAATAGATTCCAAAAGTATGTGAAATGACAAAGTTTGCCTTTTTATTAGCTCTACTTTTTATTATTGGCGTTATTAAAATAATCAATGAGTATGAAGGAGATAAAAGAAAGTTTCTACTCGATCTTTTTCTTCTTCTTTTTTTACTTTCCGCTACAGGGTTTAGCAAATATGCAAGAGTCTATCTTCCCCTTTTTGTCGCACACATTGTGGCACTCTTTTTCGCATGGGGATGGTTCTATATCTATCTCTTCAAAAAAACAAGCAAAATCTACCCCGTTTTTTTCCCACTTGTTACGATTGCACTCTTTTTCTTATTAGCAGAAGCAGCCTCATCGATGTAATCGAGTATTTTTTTCCACTTTTGCACTTTCTCTTCCAATGACATAGCCCTATATGCAGGCGATGGGGACGGAAGATAATATCGTGGAATATTCAAAAAAGAAAAATGTTTTTCAAAAAGTTGCTGAGATTTTCTTCCAGTAAAAAAGATTGCCTGGATATTTGGATATGTTTCCAATATCTTTTCGATGTCATTGACTTCTATAGAAGAGAGTGAGCTATCCAAGGAGTTTTCTCTTTTACACCCTTTCACCATATCCCACAAAGCGATATGGTGTCTTTTTAAAAACTCCTTTTTCTCTTCAAGTGTATCTGGAACCTTTTGCTTAAAAACGGCTGCAATTATCTTCCAAAACTGGTTTTGTAGATGACCGTAGTAAAAACCGTTTTCAAAGGAAGCGAAACTCGGGAATGAGCCCAAAATCAAAACTTTGGACTCATTATCGATGAACGGCTCGAAGGGATGGATCTCTTTCATGTTTTAAAATGGTTGATCATCGCTTCAAGATCTTTGGTTGACTGCAACAGTTCGTTTGCCAAAGAAGCGATCTCATTGATATCGGATTTATTGCTCTCAGAAAGCTCTGCCAAATGGGATATTTTAGCTGCAATAGATTCGATAGTTTGAGAAATTTCAACAGAATTTGCATAGGAGACTTCACTCTTTTTCGCACTTTCATTGAGATTTTGCGAAAGCTGCTGTATGATGGTTGTCGAAACTTGATTTTTTTGCACAAGACTTTTCATATGTTTAGAGTTTTGATCGATAAATGTATGGGATTTTTTGATGCTGTCAATAATATTTTTGATGATATTTGTAATCATTTCTAACTCTTTTTGCGTCCTCTCTGCCAGCTTTCTTACCTCATCTGCAACAACGCTGAATCCTTTTCCATGCTCTCCAGCCCTTGCAGCTTCAATAGCGGCATTGAGTGCTAAGAGATTCGTTTGCGCTGCAATTTCAGAAATGATATCTGCTACATGTTCAACTTCTTTGATCTGTTTTTCCAAAATCTCGAAATTTTTGTTGATACTCTCTTCTGTTTGTGAAGTGACATCGATCGTTTTAGAAATTTCATTGATATTTTCCATCACTTCATCCATCTTCTTCGTAGCATCAAGTATTTTTTCTCTTGCCTCTTTCGCCATAGCCTCGTTGTATTGGCTCTTCTCTTTAATCTCATTCGCTAGTTGGACACTCTCATTGGCCTGTTTGGACTCTTCCATAGCTCTGTTTAAAAGATCTGTCGATATTTTATCGATATTCTGCGCTACATCTACTACATTACCAAGCTGATCTTTTGTTTTTTGTATCGTTTGAGCAATTTTGGCAATGAATCTGTTAAGATACATTGTCGCAATTCCTATTTCGTCGGATGACTCTTCAGGAAGTCGTTTGGTGAGATCGCCTTCCCCTTCGGCAATATCTTTTGCAACTTCATCGAGCCTTTCAACAGGACGTAAAATGCTTGTTCCCGTAATATAGTTGATAAAAATCAAAACGGCAATAACTATACCTCCTAAAATGATAAGCAGATAGAAAAATTTTCTTTTGAGCTGCTCATAGTAGTCTGCTTTGTTCGTTCCAGGAACCACCCAGACTCCCCACGGTTTGATATAGCGAAACGCCGCTATTTTATGTTGACCTGTTGCGGCTGAAACATACTCATAAATCCCTCCTTGTGGATGGGTGCGGATATAGTCTACATAATCGTGTCCCGCAAAATTTTTTCCCTCTTTTTTAAAGTGAACAACAAAAGTCCCTTTTTTATCTACAAAATAGACATATCCGCTTTTACCTATTTTTATCTTATATATCTGCTTTCGAAACTCTGGATCGTTGATAGCTTCTGGCATTACTTTGGCTATATAATTGATCGTTTTTTCAAGAGCATCTGCAACGGAATTGATATCTTGTTTCATCACATCTTTTATCTCATTGATTGCTATAAAATAACTGATACCTATAGTGACTAAAAAAGCGCCTATTGAAAGGACAAGATTGATGATAAATTTTGATTTGATGGATTTGCAAACGAAGAAGCGCCTGTTACAAACAGTATTTGCCATAGGAGTCCTTTTTGGCCATTTGCGTACTATAATAATAAATTTTTATTTAAGTTAAACTAAAAGGGGGGAAATAGAAGAAGGATTGGAGGAAGGAAGAGTAAGGAGGAGCCTTACTCTACTTCGGCATCTATGACGTCGTCGTCTCCACCACTTTTTTTCTGTTCGGCTCCACCTTGCTCAGCTCCGCTTGCTTGACCTTGCTCTTTTTTGTACATCGCTTCAGCAAGTTTATGGCTCACTTGTGTTAGAGCTTGTACTTTTGCCTCAATCTGCTCTTTTGTTGCGTTTTCATCTTTGAGTACATTTTTCAAATCATTCAAAGCTGCTTCAATTTGCGCTCTCTCATCTGCACTAATCGCATCACCAGCCTCTTTGAGGCTCTTTTCTGTTTGATACGCAAGTGCGTCTGCTTGGTTACGAGTCTCAACAAGCTCTTTTCGTTTTCTATCTTCTTCTTTATGCGCTTCTGCATCTTGAATCATTCTTTGAATCTCTTCTTCGCTGAGTCCACTTGTTCCAGTAACAGTAATTTTTTGCTCTTTACCAGTCGCTTTATCTTTTGCACTTACTGTCAAGATACCATTGGCATCGATATCAAATGTAACTTCAATTTGTGGCACACCTCTTGGAGCTGGTGGAATACCTTCAAGCGTGAATTGACCCAAAGATTTGTTATCTTTTGCCATCTCTCGTTCACCCTGCAATACATGGATAGTCACTGCAGGCTGATTATCTTCAGCTGTACTGAAGATTTGAGATTTTTTTACAGGAATCGTTGTTCCTTTTTCAATAATTTTTGTCATAACACCACCAAGTGTCTCAATACCAAGACTGAGTGGTGTAACATCAAGAAGCAATACATCTTTTACATCACCTTTGATAACAGCCCCTTGAATCGCTGCACCAACTGCTACAACCTCGTCTGGGTTAACAGATTTGTTTGGTTCTTTTCCAAAGAACTCTTTTACTTTTTGTTGTACAAGTGGAATTCTTGTTGATCCACCTACAAGCACAACTTCATTTACTTCATTTTTACTGAGACCTGAGTCTTTAAGCACATTGTTGGCAATTGTAATTGTTTTTTCAACCAAATCTTCAATCAAGCTTTCAAATTTTGCTCGTGTAAGCTTTTTGACCAAATGTTTTGGACCAGTTTGATCAGCTGTGATAAATGGCAAGTTGATCTCAGTCTCCATTGCTGAGCTGAGCTCTTTTTTCGCATTTTCGGCCGCTTCTTTGAGTCGTTGCAATGCCATAATATCAGATTTTAGATCGATTCCTGTCTCTTTTTTAAATTCATCAACAAGCCAGTCAATGATTCTGTTGTCAAAATCATCACCACCTAAGAATGCATCACCACCGGTAGCCAATACTTCAACAACATTATCTCCAGTCTCAAGAATTGTTACGTCGAATGTACCACCACCAAGGTCATATACCACAATCTTTTCAGACTCTTTTTTATCAAGTCCATATGCAAGCGCTGCTGCAGTTGGCTCGTTGATGATTCTTAATACATTAAGTCCTGCGATCTGTCCAGCCTCTTTTGTCGCTTTTCTTTGTGCGTCATTGAAGTATGCCGGAACGGTGATAACAGCTTCTGTGATCTCTTGACCAAGATACGCTTCAGCATCCTCTTTGAGTTTCATCAAGATTTTTGCACTAATCTCTTGTGGAGTATAGACTTTTCCATCAACATCAACTGCACATGCACCATTTCTATCAACGATGTTGTATGGAAGTCTTTTTTTCGCTTCTTGGGCTTTCTCTTCATTACACATCATACCCATGATTCGTTTAACTGAATAGATAGTTCTTTTTGGGTTTGTAATCATCTGTCGTTTTGCAGGATCACCTACTAAGATTTCACCTTTATCTGTAAAAGCAACAACAGATGGAGTAGTATTTTTACCCTCTTTATTTGGTATAACTTTTGCTTCTTTTCCTTCATATATTGCCATACATGAGTTGGTTGTACCTAAATCTATTCCTAATACTTTACTCATTTTCTCTCCTTTGGATAATTATTTTTGAAAATTATAGTTCAGTTCACTAAAGATTTCTGCTACTTTAGTAGCACTCACTCTTCGCCTTTTGCAACGCTCACCTTTGCAGGGCGCAAAATTCTTTCTTTATATTTGTACCCTTTTTGAATTACTTGAACAATTTGTCCCGCCTTTTTCTCGGCATCATCTACTTGCAAAATCGCTTCGTGCAGATGTGGGTTGAATTCTCCACCCTCTTCGATTTCAATTACTTCTATTCCATGTTTGTTGAAAGCTTTGATAAATTGATCGATTGTCAGCTCGATCCCCTTTTTGAGTTCTTGCACCGCTTCTTCTGCATTGAGATTATCATGACTTACTGCTGCCAGTGCCATATCGAGGCTATCAAGTGCTGGCAAAAGATCCTGAGCGAATTTTTCGAGTGAATACTCGATTGCCTGAACTTTTTCTCTTTCTAATCGTTTTTTTGTATTTTCAAAATCGGCATGTACTCGTAAATACTTCTCTTCACACTCTTGGAGTTTTTTCTCCAATTCTTCACACTCGTTTTGTTCATTTTGCATTTTTTGCTCTTCTTTTACTTTTTGTTGCTCTTGTGCTCTTTTTTTCTCTGCCATCTTTTACTCCTTAATGTAGTTTTTGTATAAATTGCTGAAAATTCCGAAACAGATGCCCCATTAACAGCATTTCACCTTTTTTGCGTTCATCAATATCAATATAAAATTTATAGGTCAAAAAATTGTCATGAAACATGACTCCAGGTTTTTGTCGCACCAGCTTTTCCCCGCTCATGATTTTCGGTAGATCAGATTTGGCCCATAGATCATGCTCTTTTGCAATCGCAAGGAGTTCTTGCATATTATAAATATGAAAATCCTCTTGCGCAAACTTTTTTAGTTCCGATGCAAGTCCGACAAGTCCCACTGCATCCAAAAGTTTATAAAGTGATTCAAGGTCCAAATCGATATGATTTGCAAGAAACTCTTCTAGTTTTTCGTTATAGGGTATCAAATACTCTTTTTGATTATCGAATAGTGCTATGATATATCTGTTTTTATAATTTTCTATGGAACGTAAATGGATATTTTCATAAATAAGATATTCACAAAAGATTTCATCATTTTGAACATTTTTTAATGTTTCACTACTGCGCAATTGAATATGCTTTTTTCCCAATCTATTTTGCCAAAACCGTTTTAAAGATAAAGGTGTAGGAATACGGCCACTGCTTACATGCTCTTTTTGTAAATATCCCTGATCAGTCAGTTGCTTAAAATAATACCGTATCGTAGCGCTCGAAATAGTAATCGAAAGACGTTCTTGAAGAGCTTTTGAACTCACCGGAGCATGTTTTTTTATATACTCTTCTATAACGCCCTCTAGCACTATCTCTTTTTTATCCATTTTAGCACTCTTTTTCTAAATTTGCTGATTGTATTATATACTATTGAGTGTATTATTGTCAAGTTTATTAAGCTAATAAATTTATATAAATTATTTTTGTAAAACAAAATCCTAGTACAGGAAACTATTTTGGCATGAATATATAAATTTGGAAACAAAGTTTTATATGAATGGAAAATTTTTATAAAAATAAAAGAATGGTGTGAAGCTACGGAGAGACTAATCGGAAGGAGAGGTTACCCTCTGATTCCGAGTTCTTTGATCACTTGTGTATATTTATCGTAATCTTTTCTTTTGAGATAGTTGAGCAGTCTTTTTCTCTGTCCAACAAGTTTCAAAAGTCCAAGTCTTGATGAGTGATCTTTTTTATGCTCTTTCAAGTGTTCAGTCAAATAACTGATTCTTTCACTCAAAAGTGCGATCTGGACAGCAGGACTTCCCGTGTCACCTTCATGCTCTGCGAATTTAGAGATAATCTCTTGTTTTTTCGCCGAATCCAAAGCCATAGTAGCCTCCTGATTGGTCTAAATTTTAAAGCGTTATTATATCTAAAAAATTTCTCAATGCAAACTATTGCACCAAACAAAACTTAAATCGAATTTCTATAGGATACTCTATCTCAAATGTATAGGTTTCATCACTAAAATTCTCTACTTTGTACAAATTTTGTATTTTGCAGTTTATAGCCTTTTGCCTTGTTGCTATCTAGATAAACAATTTAAATTTTATTCCTCACTCTTATTAAATGCTTATCTTTTTTACACTGCTTTTTGAAACGACCTAAAAATAACCTCGAAAGCTTATTAAGCCTATTTGCAAATGGATAACAGAGTTAAATGGTTTTACACTTGTATCTTCATTAAACTCTATTTCCATAAAAGCCTTTTTATTTTGATTATAACAAATTCAAAAAAACTATATATATAACTTCTTTTTATTCTTTTGCCTTTAAAGCTTTTAAATGGGAGAAATTTAGTATAATTTACAAAAAAATTCAGGATCAAGAATGCTTTTTACACGTGCAACAGAATATGCCCTTTTGGCACTGGTGGTCATAGCTAAAGAAGAGAGGCCGTTGGGTACAGATTATCTTTCCAGACGTCTCAATATTTCAAGAAGCTTTCTTGCCAAAATTTTACAAGCCCTGGCCAAACAGGATATTTTAAAATCATACAAAGGGGCTTCCGGGGGATTCCAATTGGCTAGACCAGCCAATCAACTATCTATCAAAGAGATCTCTACCGCTGCCGAAGGAAAAGGTGTCAATATATTTGACTGTTCCAGCGATCAGGCCTGCTGTCCAAGTAACAAAGGAGATTTTTGTACTCTTTGGCCCTTTCTTAATAAACTGCAAACACGAGTCGACGACTTTTTAGAAGAGTTGACACTACAAGATTTAATGGAGTAAACATGCATTTTTTTCATCTTTCCCACACTGACCTGGATGGATATACCTGTCAGTTCATCACAAAACAGATCTATCCTGAAGGATTTTTCACTAATGCCAACTATGGCGACGAGATTATGGTTCGAATCGATGAAATTATTAAAAAAATGGAAGAGGATCCTACCAAAGAGTATTTTTTCCTAATAACCGATCTTAATCTCTCTGACGAAGAGGCGACATTTTTGCAAGAAAAAACAAAACAGTTTTCAAATCTCAAATTGCAACTTCTTGATCACCATATATCAGGACTTGAAACCTCTCAGCAGTTTCACTGGTACCATCTGGACGTCACAAAATCCGCTTCACTCATTACCTATGAATATTTCAATCGACCACAAAATCTTGAAAATTTGATCAAATCGGTCAATGCTGTCGATATCTGGTTCCAAGATGATCCGGCATTTGAGATGGGAAAAGTGCTAATGCGACTGATTGATGAAGCAAAAGAGATTAGCAGGCTTACATTCAATGCAGAAAATATCGCATATAAACATTTTATGCTTCAACAAGCCCTAAAGTATCTTCATCAAGATAATGGTCATATTCTTTTGGATGAAGCGATCTGTTCTATCAAAAAATCTTTTTTTCAAAAAGATCACAATGATACTTTTGACAATCTTTTGACATCCTTTATCGTCAATCTCTTAACGATCAAAAGTGATGAGATGTCTATAGAATATCAAGGATCCAAAGGTATTTTAACCTTTGGTATTCAAAATAGTTCCATTGTCGGAAATGCCTTTTTAAAAGCAAATCCCTATTTCCACTTTTTCATGAATGTAAGTCCAAGAGGAACTTTTAGTTTACGAGCAGACAACAAAATCGATGTATCCAAAATGGCAGAAGCAATTGCCGGAGGTGGAGGACACCCAAATGCCAGTGGCGGAAAGATAAAAGGAATGAAAGAGTTTTTCGTTTATCACGATCTTCGAAATTTCATACAATCTCTTTTAAATGAGAAAAAGTAATCAATACTCTTTCATTTCCTCGGCTGTGATTGAATCACATACTACAACTTTGTTTCGACCATTTTCTTTTGCTTGGTAAAGTGCCATATCGGCCAATTTTATTGCATGCCAAAACTGTTTTGTATCTTTTGGAAATTCACACAGTCCGATACTTACAGTTTTATGAATCTTCTCATCTCCCACATCAATTCTTTTACTAGCAAAGCTCTTTCTTATATTTTCTGCTATTTGTAGACCATCCTCTTTATGGCAATTATATAGAAGCACTAAAAATTCTTCACCACCAAATCGAACGACTACATCAGATTTTCTAATATTTTCTTTAATGGTATCAACAAGTGTTTTAATCACTTTATCCCCTGCATCGTGCCCATATGTATCATTTACCATTTTAAAGTGATCAATATCGAGCATCATTATAGTATATGCTACATTGGCTCTAAGCGCTTGAGGAACATTTTTTTTCATAAAAATATCTAAATAGCGTCTATTGTATGCACCTGTCATTCTGTCAATCAAACTTTGATTTTGCAACTCTTGCATCAAAAGCTTCGTTTGCAAAGAGACTTTGGAGATAGTAAGGTAGTTTTGAAGTGTTTCGATTTTTCCTTTAATCTCTTCAAACTCTTTTTCATCTTTTGTAATGATATTAACTACAATCACTACATCTTCGCTTAATATCAATGGTATACAGATATATTTATACTCTTTTTTATCAACTGCACTACAAACATCTATAATATTGTTTGAATAGACAGGTTCTTTTATACGATATGCACGACAAAGCGTAATATCATCATCTGCTTTTGGACAGATTTGCTCATACTCTTTTTCAAAGCGAATAAAACGCTTTCCATCTTTTTTATTAATTTCATAAATACAAAACTGTTTTAAACCAAACTTTTTACTTAACAGCTCGCCTATTCTTTCATATATCTGTTCCAGATCTTTATCTTTGTCAATGATATTTTTAAAGTTATAAATATTGCTTAACTCCTCTACAAGATCTGTTACCATATGAAGTGGATCTTTTTTCTTGCTGTTATAGTGAACGAAACTATGTACCGCCGTTGCAATTCTTTGAAGGTTATTTTCGATTTTATCCATTAAGGTATTAATCCATTTAAAAACTTCTTGGATCTCTTTTTCATTTGAAGCCGGCAATCGATAGTTATACTCACCATTATACGCATGACGCATAACATTTTTCAAATTTTCAAAAAATGTTATATAAGCATTAAGATGTCTATTTAGGAAAAAGAGCGCAATAATAGTTAAAATTAAAATAATGGCTACTATTTTTAAAATAATTCCTATAACATAATCTCTTACATCAGTAATATCAAAATCCATGCTAATTGCACCTAAAACTTCACCCTCTTTTGCCTTATGGCACTTTAGACAATTTGGCTTATTGTATGCAGAGGCAATATAAGGAATCACTACTTTGAGCTCTACTTTGTTTGCATCCTCTATAAGCTCATCTTTCTCTTTTCCTGTTTGAAGCACCTCTTTTTCTAATGGTGATAACTTTTGATAGCTCTCAAAACTCTTTCCAAATTGTTTATCAACATTTTTGCTTCTCAAAACTCTTAATTCTTTTACTCCTCGTAATTCTTTTATCTTTGCCAAAAACTCTGCCCGTTTATCCATAATGCCATTTTCCATATGGGTCGTCAACCCATCACGTGTTAGTTTGGCAATTACATAAGCCTTATCTTTGGAAAAATCTATGGAAAAATGTCTAAAACTATACACGAGCAGCATTGCAACAGGTATAAAAACAGACACAACAAATACAATGAGCATATAATTAAATTTTTTTCTCATATCGTCTCTCTTTTGATAGCTACAAACGTCACAAAGTTAGCCCATCGAAATACCGGCTCCACAAAGCCAAATCCACACTTTTTGACCATTTCCATATTCTCTTCAAGTGTATAGGGCACCAAAACATTCTCCAAAGCCTCGCGTTTTTGCGCTATTTCAAAATCGCTATATCCTTGTTTTCTCTTAAATTCAAAATAGATATCAAGAAGCTGCTTGTCCAGCTTTTTATCCGGACTGATTATTTTTTCACTAAAAATGAAAATACCATCCTCTACTAAAGAATCATAAATCTTTTGAACCAAAGGCTCTCGTTTTAGAGGTCTGATAAATTGTAGCGTATAGTTACTTATAAAAATTTTGGCCGGTTTATAGCTATACTGGACAATGTCAGCTTTTTGAAAATCGATATCGACTCCAAAAGCTTTTGCTTTATGACGTGCTCGTTGCAGCATAGCTTCTGAGCTGTCAAGCCCAATCAATTCCAAAGAATAAGGAGATTTTTTTGCAATATCAATCAATAATGATCCTGTAGAGCATCCAAGATCATAAACCCTATCATTTTTTTTGACATTTTTAAGTACAATATCTCGCACCAACGCCATATTCTCTTTATAAAAGGGCACGGACCTTGCTATCATATCATCAAAAACACTCGCGACCTCTTCATCAAACTCAAATCTCTTTTTTATAGGCTTTGCAAAAACTTTATCTTTTTCCAAAAAACCATCCTCCCTGATGCTCTTTCGTCAAAACTCTTTGTTCTATAGCTTTGACAATATCTTCAAAATGATCACTTTGTATAAAACATGTCTGAACAGTGCAAGCTTCAAATCCTTTCAAATTTTCCTTCTTATCAAGGAGAAACGGATAGGAAATGAAAGCAATTTTCTTGAGTACTTTTTGTAAAACATTCTTGTTCGATTTTATAACAACATCTCCAAACTCCACCCTCAATGCCGCTAGGGTTGCAGTAGGATAGTTTGCAGGATTTGCATGAATCAAAGCTGATACTCCATCAATACTCTTTTTTGCAAAATCGTACAACCTCAAATCATATGTAAGCAGTGCCAAATCTAGCATCGCATGGTAAAGAACTGCAAGGGGTGAGCTGTAGTAACTGTCATCAATCGTTGCAGCAACGCTTTTTCGAGCATCCATATACCAAATCCCGCCTTTGTAAAATTTGGCTTTTGCTTTTTTAAAAAGTTTCACAGCAAGTTCAAGATATTTTTCATTGAAACTTAGCATATACGCGGTTGTAAGCGCTTTTATAAGATAGGCATAATCTTCTAACAATGCTTTTCGTTTTGGCTTGGAATGGGGGAGTTTTTGATGGAAAAGCTCACCATCAATCCACATCGTTTGTATCAATCTATTCAGCGATTGAATCGCTTCATCTTTATATCTTTTGTCAAAAATAAAGCTTTTCATTTTTGCTTCGATATACATTGCATTCCATGCAGTAATGATCTTTTGATCAATAAATGGGTATTCTCTTTGTTTTCGCAAACGTTGAAGCACACGTAACGTTTTTGAAGAGACGTTTCCACATTTTATCGGATTGGAATATTCTCCATCAAAGTTTCCATTTGGCTCGATTGAAAGATTTTCAAGCTCCTTTTTTGGATTTTTTACTCCAGCTTTCTGTAAAGCTCTCAACGTATCTTCATATCGAAACAAAAAATAGCCACCCTCTTCTCCTTTTGTATCGGCATCGCTTGCGCTAAAATAGAGTCCATCATGACCGAATCTATGATCAATCTCTTTGATGGTACGCTGCACCACCTCTTTATACAAGGGCTTTTTGGTAATTGTATAGGCTTTTGTATAGACACGGATTAGCTCTGCATTGGTATAGAGCATCTTTTCAAAATGGGGCGCTGACCAGTCTCTTCTAGTACTGTATCTAAAAAAAGCACCCTCAATTTGATCAAAAATTCCTCCTTTTGCCATAGCATCCAAACTTTTCATTGCCATCTTCAAAGCATTTTCTTTATCTGTTAGCTGATAGATGTCTAAAAGCATTAGAATGGTTGAACTCTCAGGAAATTTGACTCTTTTGGAAAATCCTCCATAAACAGGATCAAAATCTTTTTCAGCCTCTTTTAGCGCTTTCAAAGCCAAAGTTTTATCAAGCCGGACGGGATTGAGTGTTGCGTGCATCACCTTATCCACAAGTTTGAGTACCGCTTCACCTCTTCTTTGCACTCTTTGCTTTTGCTCATGATACAAAGCGGCATACTTTGGCAAAATAGTTGTCATGCCCTCTACCCCATATCCATCTTCGGGTGGGATATATGTTGCGCTAAAGTATGGTTTTTTGTCAGGCGTCATAATGATTGTTAAGGGCCAACCACCGCTTCTATGATGCATTACTGCAAAAACGCTCTGGTAAAACTTATCTAAATCTGGTCTTTCCTCTTTATCTACTTTTATGGGCACATAATATCGATTAATCAGCTCTGCAATTGCCTCATTCTCAAAGGATTCTTTCTCCATCACATGACACCAGTGGCAAGTGCTATATCCAATAGAAAGAAATATCGGTTTGTCAAGTTTTTTGGCCAATTCAAAAGCTTTTTTACCCCAAGGCAGCCAATGCACAGGATTGTGTGCATGCTGCCGTAAATAGGGTGACTCTTCGTAGATAAGGTCATTAGTATATTTTGTTTGCGCAAAAAGAAAGAGTGAAACAAAAAGAAGTACAATCAGCCGCATATAACCTCTTTTGCCATTTGGATATCTTTTTGTATCTGCTCTTTGAGTTGCAAAAGGGAGTTAAACTTTTTATTATCACGCAAAAATTGCACAAAATAGATTCGCACTGCTTCGATAGAATATTCTATTTTTTTATCAATGATATGGGTCTCAATGGAAAAACTCCCATCCACGCTTTCCCGTTTGCCAATAAATGTCACACTTGGAAAAATTTCTCCGCCAACCTCACTCCATGTGGCATACACTCCCTCTTTTGGAAGCAAAAAATTCTCTACTGTAAGATTGATTGTTGGAACAAGCTCTCTTTTGCCAAGTCCCAGTCCTTTTTGAACCTTTCCAGCTATCGAGTAGCTTCTTCCAAGCATCTTGTTTGCAAGGTAGATATCGCCTTGAGTCAATAACTTTTTAATCGTTCTAGAATGCACGGAAATACCATCAATTTGCACCTCATCTACAACAACTACTTCACCTTTAAACAACTCTTGAAGATCACCTATACCATATTTTCTATCTTTTCCAAAAGCAAAATCGTACCCCACCACAACTCTTTGTAAAGCGGGAAAACGTTTTTGAAGCAGATCCAAAAAACCTTTTGCATCCAAATCCTTAATCTCTTGCAAGGGAAAAAAGGAGCATGGATAAAGAGTATGGATACACCGCTCATACCCCGGAGTCAAAAGGGCATACCCTTTATCGATAACAACTACTGCTCCATTTGAAGTAAGTTTACGAAAAAGCGCCTGATGGCCTCTATGCATACCATCAAATGCCCCGATGGCAACCGAATCAATTCTTTTTGAAAAAATAGAACCACTCACGATTTCCCTCTTTCCCTTCTACCTTAGATACTCTTTTTTCTATCAATTGCCATCCTAACTCTTTTGTCTTTTTTTCAAATTGCTGCATCGCCTCATCAATCGCTTTTTGGTCTCGTACCACACCTTTTTTGTCTCTTTTAGCTCCTTTGCCCACTTCAAACTGCGGCTTAAAAAGAATGATGATATAGTTTTTACTCAGTCTATCAATATCAGGCAAAATCTTTACAATACTAATAAAACTCACATCGCATGTCACTACATCAAAGGGTTCATGCTGAAATTCTCGTATATCGGTATTGGACATATCGATTACATTTTTTTTAGACTTAATCGATGGATGCAGCTGATTGTTTCCTACATCCAAAGCGACTACCTCTTTTGCTCCATATTCACAAAGAATCTGTGTAAACCCTCCCGTTGAAGCACCAATATCCAATACCTTAGCACCTTTGATAAAAGATGCATCGATTGCATCCAAGAAGTATTTGAGTTTATAGGCTGCTCTGCTGACATAGGGCTTTTCTTGTATATAGACCTCTGCCTCTTCAATCTCAAATGAAGGTTTTGTAATGATCTTCCCGTCAACAGATACCAAACCCTCTTTTATCAGTTCAGCAGCCTTATTTCGACTTGTAGTGAGCCCTTTTTGATACAGATATTTATCAAGCCTCAATCCCGGCCTCTTTCAAAAGCTCCCACATCTTCTCTTCAGGTAGCAGCGGTACACCAAGCTGCTTTGCTTTTGTAAATTTACTGCCTGGATGCTCTCCATAAAAAACATAATCCGTATGATGGGAAACACTATTGGTCACGTGTGCTCCTGCTCGCTCTAGTAATTCTTTGATTTTGCTTCTTGGAAGCTTCATCTCTCCGGTTAAGACAACCGTTTTATGCGCCAGTGGAGAGTTTTGGATCTCTTCCTCTTTTTTTGGTGCTGTTGGCTGCAAGAGTTCAATAAGTTTTTCAATTTTGTCTTTGTTTACTTCTACAAACTCCTCAATCGATTTGACCATCTCAGGACCAAACCCCTCTATCTCATAGAGTTTTTCTTTTGGTGCCTTATACCAATCTAGTCCAAACTTTTCACATAGTTTCTTGCTCGCAACCTCTCCGATATGCTCAATCCCAAGAGCATTGACAAACCGCCAGCACTCTACTCCTTTGACACTTTGTATCGCATCAATGAGGTTTTGCGCCTTTTTCTCGGCAAATCCGGGAAGTTTCAAAAGATCTTCTTTCTTGAGCTTAAAGAGATCCACCACATCTTTGACAAGTCCTTTTTCATACAAAAGCTTCACAGTCGCTTCTCCAAGACCCGGAATATCCAGACACTGCTTTGAAGCAAAATAGATAATGGAGTTTACCACACGGGCCGGACAGCTTAGATTTTGACATTTGATCAAAAGTCCCTCATCCAAGACCGGCTGTCCACACACGGGACACACTTTAGGCCGTTCAACCTTTTTCTCTTTACCCGTTCGATACTGTGTAAGTACTTTGGTAACTTCCGGTATCACATCTCCACTTCGAATAACAATGACCATATCGCCAATGCGGATATCTTTTCGCTCAATCTCTGCATAGTTATGTAGTGTCGCTCGCTCTACCACCACACCCTCTATCTCCACAGGCTCCAAAATCGCAACCGGCGTGATAATTCCGGTTCTTCCAACCTGGGGAACGATATCGATGATTCGTGTCATCTTTTCTACTGCCGGGAATTTATACGCCACCATCCATCTTGGATATTTAACCGTATATCCAAGCTTCTCATGCAAAGCGACTTCATCTACTTTGACAACCATCCCATCAAGCATAACCGGCAAAGAGTCACGCTCTTTGGAAAAATCATTATAGAGCTTTTGAATCTCTTCTTCATTTTCACAAATGGCTCGTTTAAATGGCTTGATAAAGCCTTGCTGATAGACAAAATCCATCTTTTCATGCTGATATTTGAAATTTAGTGTATTGTATCCGATATCCCATGGATAAAAGTAGAGTTTTCTTTGGGCTGTCACTTTTGGATCGAGCTGTCTGAGGCTCCCGGCAGCCGCATTTCTTGGATTTGCAAAAGTGGACTGACCTTTTAAGGCACGTTCATGATTGAGTTTTTCAAAATCATCTTTTCGAATAACCACTTCTCCACGTATCTCTATAAGCCCTTTATATTCGATACCAAGAGGAATGGAAGGGATCGTTTTGGCGTTTGCCGTCACATCTTCACCAACTTCTCCATCCCCTCTCGTTGCTGCACTTTTAAGAAGTCCATTTTCATAAATGAGATTTAAACTAGCCCCATCAAATTTTGGCTCGATATAAAATTGCAAATCATTACGCCCAGCATTTTTATAGACTCTCTCCAGCCACTCATGCATTTCACGCTGATTAAACACGTCCTCCATCGACCACATTTTCGTTAAATGTTTAATTTTTTTAAACTCTTTTGCAGGCTCAGCTCCAATTCGCTGCGTTGGAGAGGTAGGATCGATTTGGTCTGGATGGGCCTTTTCATACTCCTCTACTTCTTTGTAGAGCTTATCATACACTTCATCAGGCACCTCCGGATTATCTAATACATAATATGCATATGCCCATCGTTTGAGCTTTTCAACGGCTGCTTTGTATTCTTCATATGTTTGTATCATTGCTTTTCCTTTTGCCAATATTCTAAACTTTTCGGCTTACCGATATAGTAACCCTGCGCATAATCGACACCGATTTTTTCAAGAATAGTAAAAATCTCTTCATTTTCCACATATTCTGCAACCACTTTCTTCTCCATCGATTTTAGAATCATAACGAGATTTTTCATAAATTCCTGCAAATTCGCATCTTTATGGAGATTTTTAATGAAACTTCCATCAATCTTTACATATTCAGCAGGCATCTCTTTGATAAACCGCAAAGATGTATATCCCGTTCCAAAATCATCAATAGCTACACAATACCCGTTGGATCGAAGTTTGGATAAAAAGCGAATTCCCTTCTCCGTATCTTCTACTACTGCAGTCTCTGTCACTTCAAATGTTATTTTGTTTGTGTCAATTTGGTACTCTCTTCGCTTTTGTTCGATAAACGTTGCAAGATTTTCGTTCATCAAATCGATACCAGAAAGATTGATATTGAGCGCAACATCAAAATCTTGCAATGTTTTAAATGCCTTATCTATCACATATTGCGTAATTTCACTGATCAGATTAAAACGTTCGGCATATTCGATAAATTCCGAAACATTTTTAAATTCATTCCCTTCTACTCTCAAGAGTACTTCATATTTCACGTTCTGTTTGGATTGTATCTCCATAATAGGTTGAAAAACAAGTCTGAGTCTATGCTCTTGCAAAATATGCAGAATCTGCTGCCTTTTCACAATAGCTTGTTGTGTAAATTGTTGATACTCTTTGATATAGGGATCTTTATCGTTAAGAAAGACTATCTTGTCGCCACCTCTTTTTTTTGCACTAAAAAGGGCGGCTTGTAAAAAAGCGTTCAGTTTGAGTGTTTCAATTTTTTGCTCTACCAAATATGCTCCTGCACTTACAGTAATCGCATAAGGAGAGGTGTGTATGAATTCATTGGATATCTTTTTGAAAAAAGCCTCAATCAATCGCTTATCAGTATCTTCGACAATCACTACAAATTCGTCGCTGGAAACATGAAACACTCTACACCCGTTTTTTTCAAAAATTGATGCAAGAAGTCTCAAGATATCATCACCCGCTTGCACACCAAAATTGTCATTGACATACGAGAAGTTGTCGATATTGAACTTGACGATATAAAAAGGAGGCTGCAGTGAGTGCAACTCTTGAAAAAGAGCAAATCTGTTCGGCAGTTTCGTTACGAAATCGTGACTTGCCATATATTCAAGCTCTCTTTCGATTTTTTGCTCTTTTGTAATGAAATAGTATACAAGCATAGTAAATAAAAATATGGCACCAACCAAAACACCTTCCATGATAATTTTTTGTCGCTCTTGTACCACCAGATATCCATCAAACTCTTTTTGAAGCTCGGCGATATTTCTTGCAAGCCGTTTATATCTTTGTATAAACTCTTTTTGTTGGCTGTGGAGTTGGTGGAGAGAGGCGTAAATGATCGTTGTATGCTGCAAAAAGTTTTGAACTATCTTTTTTGTTACTTCTCTTTTTACCAAAGTTTCAATAGTATGCACAAGCTCAAAAAATGTCTGTTGGTCCATCGGTTCATCAAGATAAATTTGATAATTGAGCTTTTCTATCATCTCTTGAACTTTTCTCAAAAGATTTGGATTTGCATGTACTGAAATAAGATCACTCTGGAGTGTTGGAAGATACAGTGCAGAGCTTTTTATCAAAGCACCCTCTTGCAGCAGACTCTCCATCGCATCTAACTCTTTTGCAAAATTTTCCCTGATTGTTCTACAAACCCCTTTTTTATCGATCTCCTCTTTGAAATCGCTCCTGCATATCTGATAAAGATTTTTTTCAAAAGCTTTAACGGCCTCTATAACATGATCATGGTTGACGAAATGCTCTCCCAATACATTTTTGATACTGTCCTGGATTAAACGGTTGTAATAATCAAGATTTTTCAATGTGTTATTTAACATATTCAGATAAGAGATCTTTTTATACTCAATGAAACGATCCAGATAGAGTATGACAAAAAATAAGAAAGCGGCAAAAACAGAAAGTTTGATCCATTTAATCATCAAATCTTCCCGTCAACGTTTTCAAAAATGCGACTATTTTTTCCGCTTCTTTGGGTGTAATATCTCTGCCTAGCTGCACTTTTGCCATCCAAATAACCGCATCTTTGAGTCTTTTGATTTTTCCATGATGAAAATAGGGATAGGTCAGCGCAACGTTACGAAGGCTTGGACATTTCACGAAGATCTTATCTTTTTGTTTTGAAAAGTAGCCATATCTATAGTAGATATGTCCACCAACAGCTTTACCGTTATAGCATGCGATGCATCCAAAACGTTTAAAGAGTCGATACCCTTCCTCTTCTTTGGGGGTCAGTTTTATCTTTCCTTCAAGATAGAGATCAAATTTTGAGTTGGGAGTGGTCAGTGTCAAAATATAGCTTCGCAAAGCTTCCACTAACGCATCAACGTCCGCTTTTTTGAAATGTGTTCGCAATGCGGTTTTCACCCAGCCGTTTTGCTCGATATATGTTTGCAAAGATTGCGGTGTATTGCCCATCTTCTTCTCATCATATAAAACGATCTTGATCATTTCTCGCAAAGAGTAGATCTTTTTTTGCCAGCTGTAGGCAAACTGATATTTAAGATTGTAAATGGAGGGGACATTGTACTCTGTCTTTTTTCCAAGAGCTCCAACAGCTTTTTCTTGATTGAGGGTTCCCCCTCTTTTTAGATCATGACAACTTGCACATGAAATTTTTTTTGTAACGGAAAGATTGGGATCAAAAAAGAGCTTTTTTCCCACTATCTCTTTGGGCGTCAAAGATCTCTTTTCATGGGGAATCGGATCGATAATCATATCTGCATAAGCAAATGTAAACAAAAAGATAACCAATAATTTTATATATTCAGTATTCTTTAATTGCATACTACGATAGTAACAAAAAAAGTTTAAAAAGCTCTAAAAATTACTAAGAAGTCACCCGAACGAGCAAACCTTTGAGATAAAGAGAAAAGGGATTGTTCAGAATATAGGGATGATCTATATCTTGGTACATATGGGCGAGCACTTCCACTCTTTTGTGATTGTCCTTTGCGGCTTTGAGTACAATTTGCACAAGATCATCCATATCCACATAATGCGAGCAGGAAAAGAGCGCCAGTTTACCACCATCATCCAATAATTTCATGGCATTCACACTGATATCTTTAAATCCTTTCATGGCCCCTGCTTTTTGATGTCTGCTTTTTGCAAAGGATGGCGGATCCAAAACGATAGTATCAAATTTTGCTTTTTTCTTGCGAAGCTCTCTTAAATAGTCAAACACATTTGCTTCGACAAATTTTCCACTAACACCATTCAGTTCAAAATTTGATCTTGCTAGAACAAGAGCGTGAGAGGAGATGTCCACAATCTCTACATCCGCACCCTTTTTCAATGCTGCATACAATCCAAATCCACCGCTGTTACTGAAGCAGTCAAGCATGCGTTCTTTTTGTTTCATAAATTTGGCAACGATCGCTCTATTGGCCCTTTGATCAAGATAAAATCCCGTCTTTTGCGAGTTTAGGATATCGACTAAAAAACGTACGCCATTCTCCTCTATCACAATGCTGTCTGGCAACGTGCCTACCACTTTTTCAAAAGACTCTTTTCCCTCTTTTCGCATTGCACTCTCAGGGGCTGTTATATAGGCCCCTTTGGGAGTAAGCACATCAAACAGAGCTTCTATAATCATCTCTTGAAATAGAAGAATCCCGGCAGTCACAAAGTGAATACTCAGATACTCTTCATACTTGTCCACAATGAGTCCCGGGAGCAAATCCGCTTCAGAGTGGATGAGTCTATATGCATTCGATGGGATATCGAGTCGTTTGTATTGCGCTTCTTGGACTCTTCTTGTAAAAAAACCAGTATCAATGGATTCATTTGTAAAACTTAGAATTCGAATGGCAATAGTACTTTTGGGATTGATATATCCAATTCCCAAAAATTTCCCCTCTTCGTTCTCTACATGAACAAGTTCTACGCCAAATTTTTCCAAAGGAGTAACAATATCGCTTCTATAAACCCATGGAAAAAACTGTATTAAAGATTGGGAAGCCTTTTTATTGACAACAACTGTTTTCACCCTATATGCTCCAATGCTTGATAAACTGTGATCGCTTGATGATGCTCTTTGACATCGTGACAACGAATGATGGAGGCTCCATTTTGGAGCGCTTTGAGGTGGATGGCCAAGGTTCCCGGAAGACGATTTTGCACACTGGATGGAACGATGGCATCGATCATCGATTTTCTACTGGCCCCCACTAAAATCTCATACCCAAATTTCGTAAATTCACTCAAATCTCTAATCAACTCTATATTGTCCTGGAGTCTCTTTCCAAAACCGATACCCGGATCCAAAATAATATTTTTGATACCAAAGCGGTTCGCCTTTTCGATGCGCTCTTCGAAAAAACGGCTTACCTCTACAACTACATCTTCATAAGAGGGATTGTTTTGCATATCTTTGGGACGCCCTTTTTTATGCATGATGACAACTGTCGCACCATACGCAGAAGCTATCTGTGCAAGTTCGTCATTTTCCAGTCCAGTAATGTCATTGAGAATATGAAATCCATTTTGCAATGCATACTCGGCAACTTTCGGTCTATAGGTATCGATACTGAAAAGTACATCAAAGGATTTTTCTTTGAGAATATCAATGATTGGCTTGACTCGAGCCAACTCCTCTTCTTCGCTGATCTCTTCGCTGCCGGGTCTGGTACTCATGCCTCCTATATCGATAATGTCCGCACCATCTGCGATCATTTTCTCAATCGCTTCGATCGCTTTTTTGCCTTGGAATCGACTTTTGGGATAGAAACTGTCATCATTGGCATTGATGATCCCCATAATTTTTGTCTCGAAACGATTTTTTTTCAGATATCTTTGCAACTCTTTCGCCAAATATTTCAGACCATATGGCTGAGCAAGCTCTTTTCGGCTCAAAATCTCTATATGTTTTCTTGTTCCCATCAATAAAACATCGACCGATTTAAATGCGCAAGTAATGGTCCCGTTTGGAAGCGCTACATCGGCCCCGATACTCAACGCATCCTGTTTTAAAATATTGGCAGCACCCACATGAAGATCTTTGATCAAAAAAAGCATCACTTCGCACTTTTTGGACATGATAGTGATGCCGGGTCTATCCACCCCCAGTTTTTCCATCAATTTGGCAGCATCGATGTGTGAATTGAGTCTATGTATCGTCACCTTCGCCTCTTTTTATGGGTTAATACAATCAAACCGGCCGTTATCAAAACGTTGGAGATATTTGTATTGAGTTCGATCAGATGCAAAGCATTTGAAAAATAGTCCATTTCCCGCTGTGAAAGAGAATAACCGTTTTTGAGTGCAAATTTGAGCATCGATTTTATCAGTGCTTTTGCCTCTGCTTTTGTTATATCTTTTCTCTTGACAAGATCATATAAAATTTCAAGATCGAATGTTTCCAAATCTATCGGTTCAGTACTTTCTCCTTTGATTTTCACAACAGGAAGTCTGGATAGAATCGTGGGTAAAAAGGTAGATTTCGCTTTGGATACCAAAATAAAGTAGACATTGTTTGGTGGCTCTTCCAAAACCTTTAAAAGAGCGTTTTGGGCATAGATATTGAATCTGTTCCCAAGAAGTACAATATATTTTTCCTCTTTTGTAGCGATAAATGCCTCTTTGATAGCCTCTTTGGCAAGTTCCAGTTTTATCTCGTTCTCTTCAAAAATGGCAAGATTTTCGGACTCAAGCTTTTCTTGAAACTGCAATTTTACAGGTTCAAAATCTTCACAAATGATGATTTTACTATGACCATCAATCATAACTCTAATGTAAACTCTCCGAAAATCGCGGCATCTAGACTCTTTTCAAACAAACGAAAAAGCTGTAGCAACTTCATGTCTAGGAGTTCATCATAGGATTTGAGGGTAAAATTGTTCTGCATATCCTCGTCCATAATCCACAAAAAACTGTCATCTTTTCGTTTCGCTATCTTGACCAAAGGATAATTGGATCGCCCAACATACCAGATAAAATACTCTCCGGCATAAGAAATATCGAGCATATCAAAGAAAAGTTCTATATCCTCATTCGTTTGGATATTTTTGAGATAAGGAGCCGTTTTTTTAAGATTGTAGATAGGAATAAAAGGCCGAGTTTTCAGCGACTTGTTAAATGTCGTGATAGCGTAGTCACAAAACCAGTCGCGCTCATCATCTGTGAGCATCAAAACACTATAGCCTGAAATGATCTTTTTTAAAGCATCCATTGCCAGAGGAAGCCAATCATATCGGCGTTCCTCCAGCCAATTCATCATACTTTTGTCATATCGGATCGTTTTCAGAGTCCATTGATCAAAGGTGGTTTGTTCGCTCATTTATCCAGTTCGTATGCGGCATGTAAAGCACGGACCGCAAGCTCTCCATATTTTTCATCGATGATCATCGATATTTTAATCTCGCTGGTACTGATCATCTCGATATTGATATTCTCTTTTGCCATCGTCTCGAAAGCTTTGCTGGCAACTCCGCTATGAGACTTCATTCCAACCCCGACTATGCTCACTTTTGCCACATCGGGATCATATTCAATCTTTTCATACTCATCTTTAAACTGCTCCATCACCTTTTTCACTCTCTCTAGCTCATTTTGCGGGACAGTAAAATCAAGGTTCGTTTTGCCATCTTCGCCGATTGTCTGTACGATCATGTCTACATTGATGTTTTCGTTGGCCAAGGCTTTGAAGATCTCTGCTGCGATTCCCGGTCTATCCTTGACGCCCCTCAGACTTACTCGTGCTTGATTCTTATCAAGCGCAATCCCACTTACCAAAGGTTTTTCCATGATATCCTCTTCCTTTGTTATGATTGTTCCTGGATTATCGTTGAAACTGCTTTTTGCCTCAATAACAACACCCAGTTTTTTTGCAAGTTCTACGCTTCTATTTTGTAGTACTTTTGCTCCAAGACTTGCAAGTTCCAACATCTCATCATAACTGATTTTATCCAGTTTCTTTGCTTTTGGCTCGATACGCGGATCGGTGGTATAGACTCCATCCACATCAGAATATATTTCACACTTATCTGCATGGAGCGCTCCAGCGATGGCAACCGCAGTCAAATCACTGCCCCCGCGACCAAGAGTTGTCACTTCTCCATCTTCTGTAATTCCCTGAAATCCTGCAACCACCACAATCTTGCCCTCTTTCAGGGCATTTTGCATCGGCTCAGGATTTATCTTTTCAATACGCGCTACGGTATGGGATTTGTCTGTCACGATACCGGCTTGCCGTCCCGTCATAGCAACGGTGGGATAGCCCATCTCATTGAGAGCGATTGAAAGGAGTGCTGCTGTAACACGCTCACCACTACTTAAAAGCAGATCCATATCTCTTCTGCTTGGCGTAGCACTGAAGTGTTTGGCAAACTCAATCAGTTTATTGGTCTCTCCACTCATTGCTGAGACTACAACTACCACATCGTTGCCAGCCGCTTTCGTTTGTGCCACTCTTTTGGCCACATTTTCTATCCGTTCTAGCGTCCCTACACTCGTTCCCCCATATTTTTGTACGATCAACATCAAAAATACCCCTCTTTTTTGAAATACTCCAAAACTTTTTTATAGACCGGCCTTTTGAAGAATGTCACATAATGGAAAAGATCCTTATATGGAACAAATTTATAATCATTGAACTCCGGCTCTTTTGTATCCAGGTCGATTTTTGCTTCTGGTTTGAGTTTGACTAGAAAATATTTTTGGGTCTGCCCATCGTAAGGATACATCTTTTTCGCTATCTTTTTTGGAAAATCGTAACTCACCCATTCTGGAAATTCGGCAATGATTTCTATCTTATCTGTCCCAATCTCCTCTTTGAGTTCTCGCAACAACGCCTCTTTGGGACTCTCACCCTTATCGATACCACCTTGAGGAAACTGCCACGAATCTGGCACATCACTTCTCGCAGCAATAAAAAACTCCACTTTTTTGGGATAATTGCTACTCAATACAATCGCTGCCACATTTGGCCTATATCTCTTCTTTTCCATTCTTTCCTCATGCCACAGGAGAAGTCCCGTTTCGGTATCGTTTTTTTAATCGCTATAATACCCATAAAGGTTTTAAAAAAGGATAAAATTGCTTCTATATTGTCACATCCCATTTTGTGATAGCAAATGTCATTATTGCGCTTTCAACTCCTTTGCTTCCAACCATCATCTCAAAAAAGAGTATATGGAAGCATTTTTACGACAACTCAAATTTGACCTTGACCGTTTTGAAGTCAAAAAACTTGAAACAGTCTATATCGGCGGCGGAACACCATCAACCATCAAACCAAAACTGTACGAAGCTCTTTTTGATACGATAAGTAGTCTCATTGATAAAAACACAGAAATCACAATAGAAGCCAACCCAAACAGCGCTACCAAATCCTGGCTGGAAGGAATGAAATCTTTAGGGGCCACCCGTATCAGTTTTGGCGTACAAAGCTTTCATGAAGAAAAATTGAAACTTCTTGGTAGAGCGCACTCTCCGCAAGATGCCATCAAAGCGGTAGAAACGGCTTTCAAAGTCGGGATTGAGCATATCAGTATCGATCTTATGTACGACACCATACTCGATGATGAAACACTTCTGCGCAAAGAAGTTGCACAGGCTAAGCAACTGCCTATTGACCACATTTCCGCCTATGCACTCATTTTGGAAGAAGGAACCCCTTTTGAAAACAACATGGAGATGAAAAAAGATGACGAACACCAAGGTTATTTTCTAAAAGAGCTCATTCCATTCGAACAGTACGAGGTCTCCAATTTTGGAGAGTACCGTTCGCAGCACAATCTTGGATATTGGAAACTCAAACCATATCTGGGAATAGGATGTGGTGCTGTTGGATTCGCACACAAAACACGATATTATCCAAATAGCGATCTATTCGAATATATCCAAAATCCAACCATCTATCAAACAGAACTTTTAAGTGAAAGAGAGCTTCGCTTCGAAGCGATCTTTTTGGGGCTTCGAAGTATTGTAGGAGTCGATCTGCAACTTCTTGATTCGCACAAAGTCGCTATACTTCAAGATGAAGGCAAGATAGAGGTACAAAATGGCAAAGTTTACAACAAAAACTTTTTTCTAGCCGATGAGATAGCTCTTTTTTTAAGCGAATAGTTGAGATTTGATCCGGATATTGCGTAATACCTTCTGTTTGAGATGCTGCACTTCTTTATCGGTGATACTCTTTAAAAAACGATATATCAATTGTGCACTTTTTCTGTCAAGCTCATATCGCTTTACAATGTCAAGAAGTTCTTGCAGTTTTCTTTTCTGCTTTTTCTTTGACTCTATAATCTCTTGTATTTCCAAATAGGGATCAAAAATTCCATAGGTTTTGGCAACTTCATCCATATCACTGACACAACGAAAGTAGTAACGTTCATTTATGGGACCAGTGGCTACACTGCCCACGGCAAATCCAACTACATACACCTCATCATCATTAAATTCATCATCGCTCACATAATATTTGTGATGCATGTGACCAAAGATCGCTTTATTTACAGCAGGTTTGACGTAATTGTAGTTGACTATCGAATAGAGCTCATCCACCGTCGGCAAGCGCCAAGATCGCCCAAAAAGATGGAGATTCTCGCAGTAGCGCTGTGCATCTTCGTAACGGAGCTTTTTTGCATCACGTTTTTTATCGTACGGTTCCCAATAGATTTTGTTTTTATAGTCTGCCACCATACCGTTGGCAAGCTTTTTAAAATGCCGGTCCAATTGATGCACTTTTTGCTCATCCATACAGATGACATGGGCTTTTGTCTCTTTTGGTGTCGGTGTGATGTCTCCGTCTTGCAGATAGAATGCAAATGCAGGGATCGATCTATTTTGAACAAATATCTCACTCTCGTGACGGATATTTTTCTCAATTCTTGCCTCACCCAAGGTATTGCCGCTCCAATAGAGCTTGCCTTTTCCAAATCGTTTTACTTGACCTCTTAGTTTAAAAAGCTCCCAAATCTCGGTGATCCTCCACTCTTTTCCAAGTTTTTTGCATGCGTGCAACGCTTCTAAATAGGTGTATTTTCCAGGTATCTCTTTTACTTGGGCAAAAAGCAATACAGGTACAAAAAGTAGTACAAATCTCATTCTTCCCCTTTTATTATGGATTAGGATATGATACTTTATCAAATTGTAATATCTTTTGATGTACAATTTTCCAAAATTCCGATAAGGAACTCTTTATGTTTGGAATGGGTTTTACTGAGATATTGATGATTGCCGTAGTAGCAGTGATATTTTTGGGTCCTGACAAATTGCCGCAATTTCTCGTGGATGTGGCCAAGTTTTTCAGAAGTGTCAAAAGAGCAGTAAACGATGCAAAAACGCAGTTAGAGCAGGAAGTAAAACTCACTGAACTCAAAGAAGAAGCTCTCGAATACAAAGAGAAGTTTCGATCTGTCACAGAAGAGATGGGCTCCATCACCGCAGAACTTCAAGAAGACCCATTAGCAGAAGTGGAAGAGATCAAATCGGCAATCGAGAGCGAACCAAAAAGAGAAGTTGTGAAATTCAAAAAGAAAAAACTGATTGATGAAGATAAGGATCAAGTGAATGTTTGAAGAACTCAAACCCCATTTAGCAGAACTTCGTAAAAGACTCCTCATTATCATCGCAACACTTTTTGTGATGTTTGTTATCTGTTTCGGATTTTGGGAACATATTCTAGATTGGATGATCATGCCTTTGAAACAAGCCCTTCCGCCAGGAAGCAATGTTATCTTTACCAAAGTTGGAGAGGCGTTTTTCACTGCACTCAAAGTCTCCTTTTTTGCTTCTTTGATCGTCAGTTTGCCAGTCATATTTTGGCAGTTGTGGCTTTTTATCGCTCCAGGACTGTATGAACATGAAAAAAAACTTGTTTTACCATTTGTGATTGCTGCAACGGGAATGTTTGTTACAGGAGCACTTTTTGCCTATTATGTGGTCTTTCCTTTTGGCTTTAGTTATTTGATCAACTTTGGCTCCCAACTCTTTACCGCACTGCCAAGTATTGGAGAGTATGTCGGCTTTTTTACAAAACTGATGATAGGCTTTGGCATTGCTTTTGAACTCCCTGTTATCACATTTTTCCTAGCAAAGCTCGGCCTAGTCACAGACGAGAGCCTCAAAAGCTTTTTCAAATACGCCATCATCATCATCTTTTTAGTCGCAGCTTTGCTCACTCCACCAGATGTGCTCAGTCAGCTCTTGATGGCTGGACCGCTGGTTATTTTATACGGTGTTTCCATTCTGATAGCAAAAATAGTCAATCCAGCTCAACCTGAAGAAGAGATCGAGGAGAGCGAATAATGCTCGATCCCTTGAAGGTGGATAGCTACGACTATCACCTTCCTTCCCACCTCATAGCAAAAGAGCCGGTGCAGCCAGCAGATATGGCAAAACTTTTAGTCTATGATAGGAAAACAGACACCATCACCCATACAGTTTTTAAAAATCTTCCCAATTTTCTTCCCCAAAAGACACATATTATATTCAACGATACAAAAGTGATAAAAGCCAGAATATTTGGCCATAAAAGCAGTGGTGGCAAAATAGAGCTACTTATCAATCGCCCCTTGGAAAATGATAGGTTCAATGTCTTCATCCGAGGAAAAGTGAAGGTTGGAACAGAACTTGAATTTTCTGAAGGTCTTCAAGCCAAAGTAGAAGAACTGGGTGAAGATGGAACAAGAATCGTCACATTTTATCACAACGATAAACGGCTATCCTTTCATGAACTTTTGCCGATTCTTGATCACATTGGCTTAATTCCGCTCCCACCATATATTGATCGAGCGGCGAAAAAAGAGGATGAAAAAAACTATCAACCGATCTTCGCCAAAAAAGCCGGGGCCGTTGCAGCCCCTACGGCATCACTACATTTTACTGAGCAGATGCTCAATTCTATGCAAAAAAAGTTTCCATTCCATTTTGTGACACTCCATGTAGGAGCCGGAACATTCAAACCGGTAGAGACTACTCTCATCACCGAGCACGCAATGCATTCAGAATATTATGAAATTCCTAAAGAGACGATCCAAGTAATAGAAAGTGATAAAAAAATCCTGGCAGTTGGTACCACCGTCACAAGAACCATCGAATATTTTGTCCGGACAAAAAAGAGCTTTGGAGAGTGCGACCTTTTTTTACATCCTCTCAATCGACCAAAAAGAGTCGACTATCTTCTTACCAATTTTCATCTTCCAAAATCGACGCTCATCATGCTGGTAGCCTCATTCATAGGTCTGGAAACGACCAAAAGAGTCTATCAAGAGGCGATAGAGAAAGAGTACCGATTTTACAGCTATGGCGATGCAATGCTTATCTTATAATAGATTAAGATCAAGAGGCCTATAATTGAAATGGACCATTGCATAAAGGATCTGAATGAAACTGCTTTTTATCAGACACGCAAAAGCTTTATCGAGGGATGAATGGCACCAAGATGATCTTTTGCGTCCTCTCAGTGAAGATGGCATCAAAAAAGCAAAATCGTTTTTCAAAAAATTTCCTTTGATGTTTCAAATCGATGTCATCATATCTTCTAAAGCTGTACGCGCGGTTCAGACAGCCAAACTGTTACAAGAAGTCTATCCCAATGCAAAATATTATGAAACTTCCAGACTCAATCCAGGAGCGTCACCGCTCAAATATGAAGAGATAATTGAGCGTTTCCGTGGTTATCACAATGTAGCTTTCGTAGGACACGAACCCGACATCTCACAAACTGTCTCTCACTTAATTGGATGCGAAGAGGCAAACATCCATATCAAGAAGGGTTCCGTCACACTATTGCAGGGAGATCATATTTTCGAACTTACAGGCATGATCTATCCAAAGCTTTTACGCCATCTGGAGTGCTGATGGAACTCAAAGGTGGGGATCTGAGCAAAATACTCATTTTTGCTTTTATTCTTTTAGTGGGACTTGTAGGGACCTATCTTGAGTTTCGAAAGCCAAAAGAGAAAGAGGAGCAGTTTGAAATTGATCAGAAAAAACTCAATAAAGAGATTTTAGAGGAGCTTGAAAAGCATGAAAATAGCAACGTTTAACGTCAACTCCATCAATGCCAGACTTGAACTGGTCAAAAGATGGCTATCTGAGAAAAATCCTGTGGATGTTTTATGTCTGCAAGAGATCAAATGTGAAGAGAATCGATTTCCTTTCAAAGATTTTGAAGAGCTTGGCTTTCAGTGCGCCGTTTTTGGCCAAAAAGCCTATAATGGGGTAGCTATATGTTCAAAATATGGTTTTAAAGAGGTGCAAAAAGGATTTGGCGATCCCATTTGGGATGAACAGAAACGACTGATAAGAGCTAAAATAGAAGATATTGAAATTTGCAATGTCTATGCTCCCCATGGAGATTTTGATGGAGAAAAACATATCTACAAGCTCCAGTTTTTCAAACAACTCAAAGAGTATATACACCAATTTGATCTCAACAAAGAGAATATTGTAGTCGTAGGTGATATGAACGTGGCAAGAGAAGATATCGATGTGTGGGATGCTGAACTGCTTCGCGGCACGATCGGCTTTATGGACGATGAGCGAGAGGCTTTTGAAGATTTTTTATCTATAGGTCTTGTTGATCTGTTTCGTCAATGCCATCCCGATACAAAACAGTTTACCTGGTGGGATTACAAAAACGGTGCCGTATGGAGAGACGAAGGAATGCGAATCGACTATATCCTCACTTCACCGCCCATGAAAGAGCGATGCGAATCGATTGAAGTGGATATGTGGACGAGAAAGAGAAGATCTCCTACTCCAAGCGATCATGCACCTGTTGTAGCGGCTTTTCATATCTAAAAACTATTGACACTTATCGCAAATACCTAGAATCATCACAGAGGATTCAGTTGGCTTAAATCCTTCAGGCAATTCTATCTCTAGACATTTTGGTTCATCTATATCATATACTTCTCCACACTTTTGGCAAACAAAATGGCTGTGTTTATGCTTCGTTACTTCAAACTTACTTTTTCTGTAAGGGATTTTTATCTCTTGGATAATCCCTGAATCCAGCATTGTATTGATATTTTTATAGACAGTAGCCAAAGAGATAGTGACAAACTCTTTTTTTATTTCACTATAAATATCTTCAATATCGGCATGCCCTTTTTGATCAAGAATATTAAGCATTGCGACCCGTTGAGGCGTGGATTTGAGTTCTTTGCTTTTGAGCATATCTGTATAAATCTGATAGCGGTTTTCCACTTTCCCCCCTTTATATTTACTGCATTTATACACGATTCATCCTTGATTGTCAAAAATTTTACTACATAATTATTTAATTAAGTTGGAAATAAGAATATTTATTGATATTTTTTTTCTTTAGAGTTAATTTTTCTATAAGTATAATTTAGCGATAATGATCTAAACAAAGGAGATACAATGGCACGAAAAGGGATAAGCATCCTCAAAGGAATAGAAGCGAACGAAATCATAGCGCTACTCAACAAGGCCTATGCCGATGAGTGGCTGGCCTATTATCAATATTTTATTGAAGCGAAAGTTGTAAAAGGGATCATGAAAGATGGTGTTGTAGCCGAACTGAACCAGCACGCTGCTGATGAACTGAGGCATGCCACCATGGTGGCAGACAGAATTTTGCAACTTGGAGGAGAGCCGCTGTTACATCCAAAAGATTGGTTCATTCATGCAAACTGTGCTTATGAAGCTCCCACAAATCCTAATGTGTTAAATGTTTTGGAACAAGCCATCAAAGGGGAGCAATGTGCCATTGAAGTCTATAGCCGATTAGCTGAAATCACACAGGGAAAAGATATAGTCACATACGATATAGTGAGCCAGATATTGGCTGATGAAGTGGAGCATGAAGAGGATTTACAAGGACTGTATGAAGATATCCAAGAGTTTATCCATAACATAAAAGGAGAGATCCAATGAAAAAAGTGATCCTACTCTGTTTTTCACTAGCCCTTATTGCAGCTGAGCCTTTCGTTTCCGCCCATTGGCTTAAAAATCATCTGAATGACAAAAATATCGTCATATTAGATGTATCCAGTCCAAAGCTTTATAAAAAAGAGCATATACCAAATGCAATTAATGCTCCAATTGCATTGTGGAGAAAAAAAGTTGGTCACTACGCTCTTTTAAAAGCACCTAAAGAGTTGGAACAAGTCATTCGTTCTCTTGGAATCACTCAAAACTCGCATGTGATTCTTTACAGTCACCGATGGGGAAAAGATTTTCTAAAAACGAGCTATATAGCATTTGCATTGGAAGCTATGGGTTTTGCCAATAGCTCTATTTTAGATGGTGGATTGGACGAATATCGAAAAATCGGCAATCTTACAAATAAAATCCAATTACCAAAGCAATCTCATTTCAAAGCAACTTTCCATCCTGAACTTATAGCAGACAAATCAATGGTACTAGCACATATCGGCAAAACTCGCATGATCGATGCAAGAAATCCAATCTTTTATTTTGGAGCCGAAAAACAGAAGATACTCGCAAGAGCCGGTCACATTCCAAAAGCAACGAGCTATTTCTGGGTTTTTAGCTTCCATGATGAGAAGATTAAAGATCCAAAAGCGTTACATGAAATGCTTATAGATGGATTGGGACTCGATCCAGATAGACCTGTTATCACCTACTGTACTGGTGGACTTGAAACAAGTATGAATTGGTATATCCTTCATCGGGTACTCGGTTTCAATAAAGTCAGACTCTACGATGCAAGCATGAAAGAGTGGGCAAATGATCCAAATACACCACTTACAAAATACAGATGGGAATGACTAAAAAGAGAAAAGCAGTTTTAAAAAGGCGGCAGCAAAAATTGCCGCCCCAATTTCCTTCAAGCCAAGCAAGACCAGCAAAATTCCAAGAAGCATCCCAGCAAAACTGAGCACAATTGGTTTGAAATACTCTCTTGCCTCCTTTTTGAGCCATTCGAGCTGCAAAAGTGACATCTGCACTTCAAGATCACCTTCACTGGCCTTTTTGATAGTGGTCTTGAAATCTCTGGCTATATAAGGACTCTGCTTGATCTCATCAAAAATCATTTGAAGTATTGAATCTTTATATCCCAATGCTCTTGGAATATTTTTTTGTAAAATCGGCAATATATCCTTCACTCCGTTAAAATTTTCTATATACGTGGTTCCAAGTCCTTCAATAATCGCGCTGGCTCTAAGGATATATATCGCCTCCTGAGGCAGTTTAAAAGGCAGATCCCTCATCGATTCAAGAAGTTCAAAAGCCAGTTTTTGCATATTGAGTGCATTCAAACGCTCATTACTAAAAATTTCAAACATATTTTCCACAAGCTCTGCAGTTGCACCTTTTGGTGCTTCATACGCTATAACACCAAGTTTTTTTGCATTGGTGATGTAGAGTTCATAATCTTTTTCATAAGCAGATTTCACCATCTCGATAATAGCGACTCGCACGTCATTTGGAATTCTTTTGACCATTCCAAAATCAAGCAGTATAAGCTCACCTCTTTCATTGATCAAAAGATTTCCCGGATGGGGATCGGCATGAAAAAAACCGACGATAAGCATCTGTTCCGCATAAAATTCGATGAGCCGCTCCAATATCTGATGGAAGTCGATACCCATCCGCTGGAGCGCCTTTTTGTCATCGAACCGAACACCATCCATAAAACTCATGACAAGTGCATCGTCGCTGCAATAATATTCATAAGGTTTGGGAAATAAAATCTTGCAATGCGCATAGGTTTTTGCAAACTTTTTAAGGTTTTGCAGCTCTTTTGTAAGACTCACCTCTTGGATAATCATATCGGAAAATTCGTTTATCACAGCCTCTATTGAGTTTTTTGTATATTCGCTAAAAAGCGGACGAAAGAGAAGATTGATCCCTTTTAAGATCCTGATATCGCTTCGAATACGTTTTTCTATGTTGTAACGTCTCAGTTTGACGGCAACCTCTTCTCCACTCTTCAAGATAGCTTTATGCACCTGTCCAATCGAAGCGCTTGCTATTGGATTTGAGTCAAAGTAGGCAAATGGAGAGTTTGTAAAAGCTTTTTGGAACACCTTGCGAAACTCATCTTCTTGCATCGGTGGTAATTCATCATGCAAGGTTTTGAGCTCTTTGAGATACGACTCGTCGAAAAAGTCTGCTCTAGTAGCCAGAACCTGGGAAAGTTTAATGAAACTTGGTCCCAGTTCGACAATGACTTGTCGCATTTTTTGAGGTTTATATGGTTGTATTCCTAAAAATGAAGGTCTCTTTTTTATCAATAGGAAAAAAGAGAGTAACAATAGAAAGATCTTATAAATTCTTCCAAGTGAATAGTTATTTTTCAAGGAGCTTCTTCAACTCTTCGATATCCTTTTTTGTTGCAAGTCCCAATTCAGAAACAACCTCTTTGAGCAATTTTTTGAGCTCTTGTTTGGCCCTGATTTCTTGCTCTTCTCCCTTCTCTTTCGCCTCTTCAATAATTTTTTTTACCTCCTCTTTTGAGACCTTCCCCTTTTCAGCAAGCTTTTGTATCTCCGCTTCCACCTTCTCTTTAGCAAGCAGTGCACTGCCGATTCCGAGCGTCAACATATCTTTTAGCATAACTGCTCCTTGCTTTTTTTCTATTATATCTTATTGTAAACGTACCTTGATATGTACTGTTTCTCTGCCCCGTAGAACTGTTAGAGTAATTTCATCTCCATGGTTAAACTGCTCCAACATATCTTGCAGTTCTTGGAAACTGTGCACCTTTTTGCCATTGACAGCCACGATAATATCGCCAAAAACTATTCGTCCATCAGGATAGAGTATAGTCGGTTTGAGCCCCGCTACTGCCGCCGGGCTTTGAGGATCGACTTTTAAAACCGCAACCCCTTCTATTCCAAATCTTTTTTGCAAAACTCTATTGATACGATCATCACTCTCTACACCAAGCCTTGGAGGCAGATAACGACCATACGCAATAAGTGAACTCACTACCCTATTGACTGTATTGATGGGAATGGCAAAGCCGATCCCGGCACTCGCACCGCTGGGACTGTATATTGCGGTATTGACACCGATTACTCTGCCAGCACTATCTAGAAGTGGTCCTCCGGAGTTTCCGGGATTGATAGGAGCATCGGTTTGGATGGCCCCTTTGATTTTGGCTCCGCTCTCCTCATCGATGACACGATTGAGTGCTGAGATGATGCCCATCGTCATCGTCCAATCCAACCCAAAGGGATTGCCAATAGCATACACGATTTGTCCAACTCTCAGCTTATCGCTATCTCCAATGATAACCGGCTTCATAATGCCTGGAATCGGTTTGATTTTCAGTACCGCCAAATCATGCGATGGGTCGGCTCCTACCAGGATAGCTTTATAGCCAAGACCGTTACTGAGTGTCACAACCGCTTCGCTGGCACCCTCGATCACATGAAAATTGGTAACGATATGACCGAAATTGTCCCAAACAAACCCGCTTCCCGTTCCCTTTGGAATATCCCATACATTCAGACTCCAGTAGTCCACCACTTTTTGAAGCGTGGAGATATAAACGACACTCGGTTTGGCCTCTTCGAAAATTTTGATGTTGCTCTTTTCGATACTCATCAAATCGCCCCGAGGAGTGACGGGTTTTGGTTTGGCCGCTATCATCACTTCCACAAGGGGAATCATCCGCCACAAAAGCAGAACCAAGAGCCCTGCCAAAAAACCGGCAAATATCTGTTTTCTCATTCTTTTTCCTCACACTTTGGAACCATTGTCACTACAGCGCTCTCCTTATTGAAGATAATGAGTTGATCCTCAAACACCAAATAGTAATCATGCATCCCTTCATAACAATACTTCATGGATGAGATATCGGCAAATTTTTGTATATGTACCAAAACAGTTTCAGGAAGCGGTACATCTTTTTTTTGCTGTTGGACAGGATGTGTCTGCTTTTTTTCAACGAGGACATAGCGAACTTTCTTCCCGTTCTCTACAACCTCTTCGGCTTCGATCTCTCCTTTGACAATCATATGGATCACTTGTGCCCTGCTCATCTTTCTCATTTTCGCATATTTGCTCAAAGGAATGCGCTCCATTATGCTCCTTTATAGATAATTTGAAGATTATGTATCGCAATCAAACCTTGGATCTCTGCTTCGAAGATCTTTTCTCCATAGCGGTGTAAGGCCTCTTCATAGGAAGGATTCGTTTTGAGATACTCTATAAAAGGATCGCTTTTCCCCTTTCCTACAAATTGATCAATATCCCATATCACTTCTGCCAAGCCCTCTTTGATTAAATCGTTCGTCCCTTCGCTTTCCCCCATTCTGTGGGGCAAGACATAGATCTTTTTTCCCAACTTTTGTGCGATTTCAGCGCTTCGCATACTTCCACTGTTTCTATCAGCCTGAGTGATGATGAGAGATTCACCGAGGGCGACGACCGTTTCATTACGTACGATGAAACTCCATTTCGTGGCCCTTTTCCCATAATCAAACTGACTAAGAATCAAACCCTCTTTTTCAATCTTTTCAATCAGCCCTGCATTCACCGCAGGATAGCGAATATCCAAACCGGTTGCAACAACGGCAATGGTATTTGAAAATCCGGCTCCTTTATGAGCCAGGGCGTCCACACCCATGGCAGCGCCACTGACAACTACGTAGCCTTTTTGGGTCAAAGCAGCAGCAAGCTGTATGGTTTTGGCTTTGGTGTAGCTGTTTGGCCTTCGTGTCCCCACAATAGAGATTTTTGGTCTTTGTAAAAGATGCAGATTTCCTTTATAGTAATGCTTTACACCTTCGATCTCAACCAAAATAGAGTCTCCAAATCGTCGTTGCGACGGCAGTAACGAGGATAACACCAAGCAAATTGATCCAAAAACCTATACGGGCCATCTCTTTTATCTTGATAACACGAGAACTCATGACAATTGCATTTGGTGGGGTTGCAATCGGCAACATAAACGCATAACTTGCCGCAATTGTCGCTGTAAAAAGGATAATAGGTGTCGGAAGATGCGATTGCTGACCAAACGTATACAGAATTGGCAAAATAATGGAAGTGAGTGCTGTATTGCTGGTAATTTCTGTTGCAAAAGAGACAAAAAGAGCGATAACGAAAAGTAAAAGTGGTAACGACAATCCTGAAAAAACAGCAAACTCTTTTGCAATCGACTCAGCAAGTCCAGTCTGGATAAAAGCTTTTGCGATTGCAAAACCGGCTCCAAATAAAAAAACGATCTCATAAGGCATCTCTTTGGTATCACTCCATTGCAAGATATCGATACCGGGGAGAAAGAGCAACACTCCAAAACCCAATAAAAGCATTTTTTCATTCATGCTCCACCCAAAAAGAGGCTTGAGAACAGCATTTACAAGCAGCAACATAACAAGTGTCCCCAAAATCCAAAGGAGCTTTTTTTGCTCTTTCGTTAAACGATGTATCGGCTCAAGTGTACAAGAGATATTTTTGTCTTTGAGATGTAACGAGAGAATCCAAGGAACAATAATGAGCATTCCCAAAACCACTGGCAGCGTCAATCCCATCCACTCCAAAAAAGTAGGCTCTTGAATATTCCAGTCTTCCAAAAATCCAAGGAGAATAAGGTTTGGAGGAGTTCCAATAGGAGTAAATATTCCACCGATACTTGCGCCATAAGCCGTTGCCAAAAGATATCGGACTTTAAGCACATTATCCTCACTCAAAAAAAGAGCGATTGGTACAAGCATAATCGTCACAGTGGTATTGGACAAAAAAGCACTAAGAGCAGCCGATGTTATTGCCAAAGCATAGATAACACCCCGTGCACTTTTTGGAAAAAATCGTAGCAATCTGTTGGCAATAATTTGGTGCAACAAGGTCTTTTGCATTCCAATAGCCAGTAAAAACCCTCCTATGAAAAGAAAGATAATCGATTTTGAATAGTTTGGAGCAGTACTTTTCATATCGAGTATGCCAAAGAGAGGAAAAAGTATGAGTGGGAGCAAAGAAACAACACCAAGCGGCAACGCCTCACTGCTCCAAAGATATACGAGCATACCGACAACTCCGACTAAAAAAGACTGCTTTGTTGTAAAAAGCATCAATGAAAGAACGAAAAGAGTGATCCCCACCCCAATAGAAATCAATAGATGTCGCACAGCAACCCTTTATTTGAGCAGACTATCTATATATATTAGTTGAACTTGATTTAAAATATCTTTAGATTCCCGAAGAGCCTTCAATGTTGCAGGATGAGGATGGCCTATTGCAATGGCAAGCCCTCGTTTTTTTGCAAGTGCAATGGCTTGACGCAACTGATTTTTGATATAAGGAACATTTTGTTCATTATCCAAAAAAACATTTCTTGCAAGATAGGTCCGTCCAAGTTCTCTGTCTATTTTTGGCACGACGGTCTGTGCAGTGGTTCTGCTGTCTAAAAAAACGAAATGGTACTTATCCAAAATCTTGTATAATCGTTTCATCGCTTCATAATTTGCTGTAAAGCGGCTTCCTGTATGGTTGTTGATCACTTTCGCTTTTGGAAACTCTTTTCGTATTTTTGCAATGACTCTCTCGATTGTCTGGAGAGAAGATGTGATTCGCAACGTATCTGGCTCTTCATGCAAATAGTGGTTTGCTTCCATCGGTAAATGGATCATGTAATGGGAAAACATCGCCGCATATTGAGGCGTTTTTGGGTGTCTTGGAGATGGCGGGAAGAAGGAAGGATTAATAGGAATACCAAGGTTTTTGATCGCTTTTGCCTGGTATCCATAAGCAACATCGTCGATAATAATGGCAAGTTTTGGTTTGTCTGTATCTATGGCTTTTTCATGTTTTGGTTGCAAAACGGAAGGCTCTTTCATCTGTTCACTGTTTCTTTTGTAATCTTCTATTTCTGAAAGTGCCGCCTGATGTTTTTTTTCAACGTTACGAACAGTTTTTGTCTTTGGTTTCTTTTTTTGAAGAGTTTTTACTTTGGTCTGTTCGGCTTTTTTTTTATACTCCTCCTGTGCCTGCTTATAGCCTTGTTCGTATCCAAGTGTATAGAGGAAAAAACCCGTTCCGGCAATGCCCAATAGAAGTAGTGCTATGAGAATGGTATAAAGAAACTCTTTTGAACTCTTTTTTTTCCTCTTTTTTGTGGAGCGTTTTTTAGCCATAAAGCGCATATAACATAGGGAGGAGCCCTATGTTTTAGTTCTTTTCTTGGTCGACGATTTTATTTGCCGTAATCCAAGGCATCATCGCTCGAAGTCGTTTACCAACCTGCTCGATCGGATGTGCTTCACAGTTTCGTCTCTCAGCCGTCATTCTCGGATATCCAGCCATACCTTCAAGGATAAAATCTTTTGCAAATTTTCCGTTTTGTATCTCTTTCAAAATATCCTTCATCGCTTGTCGACTTGCTTCATTGATCACTCTTGGACCACTGACATAGTCTCCATACTCTGCAGTGTTACTGATAGAGTATCTCATGTTTGCCAATCCACCTTCATAGATAAGATCAACGATGAGTTTGAGCTCATGCAAACACTCAAAATATGCCATCTCTTCTGGATATCCCGCTTCAGTGAGCGTTTCAAATCCCGCTTGAATAAGGGCACTCACACCGCCACAAAGAACCGCTTGCTCACCAAAAAGGTCTGTTTCAGTTTCATCTTTGAAAGTGGTATGGATAATTCCGGTTCTGCCACCGCCAATTGCACTTGCATAACTTTTTGCAAGCTCTAACGTATTGCCGCTTGGATCTTGTGCAACCGCGATTAAATCAGGAATACCACCACCTTTGACAAATTCGCTTCGAACAGTGTGTCCGGGAGCTTTTGGAGCAACCATCATAACATTGATATCGGCTCGCGGTTTGATTCTTCCATAATGGATATTGAATCCATGACCAAAAGCGATAGTATCACCCTCTTTGAGGTTTGGTTCGATATCACGGTAATAAACCTCGCTTTGGATCTCATCAGGAATCAAGATCATCACAACATCGGCCCACTCAGAAGCATCGGCAACTTCCAAAACATCAAATCCTTTCGCTTCTGCCTTTTTCCAGCTTCTACCACCCGGATACAAACCGATTTTTACTTCAACACCGCTGTCTCTTAGGTTTTCTGCATGGGCATGCCCCTGGCTTCCAAAGCCAATAATCGCTACTTTTTTACTTTTAATCAAATTGATATCACAATCTTTGTCATAATAGATTGGTAATGCCATCGTACATCCTTTGGAAAATTTTGGCTAATTTTACTTAAAACTTCTTTATGTCTGGATAAAAGTTGGAACTGGAAATAGGGAATTAGGAATGAGTAAATAAATTCTTTCCAAATTCCTCTACTACTTTTGTTATAATTCTTAAAAAGATTTAAGGAAATATATTTTGAAAGAATTTATACTCAAACTCATTCGAGGAATCGATAAAAAAGATATTCCAAGAGAGTATCTGCCTTTAGTGGATGATCTTCTACGCCATAAAATCATAAAGGTAGACGGCAAAATCTATACAATCAGTTCAAAATATCGTGTCGGAAAAATTGACATTGCAAGAAATGGCACTGGATTTTTAGAGGTTCTTGGCATCAAAGCCAAAGATCTTCTCATAGAACCCCAAGATCTCAATGGTGCCACCAAAGGCGATCTTGTGGTCGCCAAGCGAATATTTAAAGGCGGAGGTCGCCCAAAAGCAAAAGTGGTCTACATCCTTGAAAAAGCTTTCCGCTTTAGCGTAGCCTACTATGACAAAGAAAACAACATCTTTTTCAATGTGAAAAACGAGATGCCGCTTAGTGTAAAAGCATCAAAAAAGTCACTTAAAAACCTTCCAGATGGTACCGTTGTGAAAATTGACAATGATGCAGCCTTTATCGTCGAAGTCCTTGGTGTTTTAGACGATCCATTTGTAGATGAAAAGATTTCATTAGCTCTTTACAACAAAAAGGAGGAGTTTAGTAAAGAAGCAGAACTCGAAGCAAGCGCATATGGCAATGTTGTAGACAAAAGTCTCTATCCCAATCGAGTCGATCTGACTCATCTGCCCTTTTGCACTATCGATCCAGTTACCGCGAAAGATCACGACGATGCCATTTACTTTGATCAAAATTCAAATACACTCTATGTTGCCATTGCCGATGTAAGCGAATATGTCAGCGCTATGGGACCAATCGACAAAGAGGCAAAAGAGCGGGGCTTTAGTATCTACCTTCCACACAAATCGATCCCTATGCTGCCAAGAAGCCTGAGTGAAGGGATCTGCTCACTCAAAGAAAATGAAGAGCGCTTGGCCTTTGTGAGTAAAATCACACTCAATAAATCGTATGAGCCTATCAAAGAAGAACTCTTCGATGCAATTATCAAAAGTAGACGAAAATATAGCTATGACCGTGTGGACGAGTTTATAGAAGGCAAACGAATCGGTGTTGACAGCACAGATGAAGAGATTTTGGCATGGCTGATGCCGCTTTTTAAAGTGACCAAAGAACTTCGAAAAAAACGGCTCCAAAAAGGGTTTGAATTTACCAATCCTGAAATCAGACTCGTTCTTGACGAAAACCAAGAACTTGTTGAAACTGTTATAGAAACAGAAACACCCAGTCATGCACTGATCGAGGATTGTATGCTTTTAGCGAACAAAGCGACTGCCAAGATGTTTGATTATGGAATCTTTCGAACCCATGAAGAGCCTTCCATGGAAAAGATCGAAGAGCTATTAAACGATTTGGCGCAAGTTGGGATCTTCACAAAAGAGTACAACACCATTCACGAACTCTTTTTGCATATCCAAAAAGAGGCCGAGAAACTGGGCATCAAAGAGCATGTGGACAGGCTTCTTATCAGAACCCAAAAACAGGCAGGCTACACCGCCGAAAATATTGGACATTTTGGACTTGGTTTTGAAAAATATACCCATTTCACTTCCCCTATTCGAAGGTACAGCGATTTGACACTCCATAGACTGCTTAAAGCATTGATCCAAGAAAATACAAAGCAGCTCGATTTTATTTTGCGAAACATTGAACCGTTGACCGTTCGTATCAGCGAACTTGAGCGAGAGGCGGCAAAAGTGGAGTGGGACTTTATGGATAGGAAATTTGCCAGATGGGCAAAAAGAAATCTGGGCAAGCGGTTTCGAGCCATTGTCACTGATCCTGAATCTACGCCAATCGCCCAAATTGATGATGAGATAAAAGGAGCCCGAATATTTTTGCCAAAAGCCCAGGTAGAACTTTTTGATACAATCATCGTTGAAATCATCGACGTCAATATTGCCACCACAAAAATCTATGCAAAAGTAGTGGAAGTATTGGATGTATAAAAAAGAGTTCGACACCCAAAAAAAAACATACAATGCATATCTTTTTTGGGGTGAAGAACCCTACTTCACACAAAAGTACACCAAAAAAACAGCTGACTCCATTACCCCGAAAGAGAATCGCTTACAACTCTATTTTGACGAATATGATTTTGAAGCGGCCAAGAATTACCTTTCGCAAGCTTCTTTGTTTGGCGACACCAATCTTTTGATTATCAAACATGACAAAGCGTTACCCAAAAAAGAGATCGAAACGCTTATCCAACTTTGCAACAAAAATCCCAACTCCTTTTTCATCTATCAACTCGATTCCAATGAGGGCAAAAAACTTGAAACGCTTTTTGGTCCTAAAAATAGTGCTGTACATGTCCGTTTTTTCAAACCCTCTTTACATGAAGCGAAAAACGAACTTTTGCACTATGCCAAAGAGCAAAACATCGATATCGATAACCATAGTATCGAACATCTTTTAGCCACTTTGCAAAATAATCTCTCGCTTGCTATTCAAGAACTTGCAAAACTCTCCTTGATAGAAGGTCCGATTGGCTCCAAAGAGATAGATGCTTTGGTTTTTCCTCTCAATCCATTGAAACTGGAACATTTGTATAAGTCAATCATAAAAAAGGAGCCCATCGAAGAACAACTCCAAAAGATTTTGGAAGAAGAGCAAAATGAGATGAAAATTTTGCTTGGTTTTGAAAATTTCCTTCAACAGCTCTTTTTATTTTACAGCTATATTCGGCTCCATGGCAAAAGCGACTCCAAAGCCATTTTGGGTTATAAACTCCCAAAACAGATAGAAGAGGAACGCGTACAACTGGCTATACGTATCAAAAAATATCCGGAAATTTTTCTCTTGCTTCAAGAGTGCGAACTCCTTTTAAAGACAAAAACCAATATCGACAAAGAAGCAACCTTGTTTTCTTACTTAATAAAAATACAAGCTTTTTTTTGATAGTATAAGGGCGCTTTTTTATATTGAGAAAAAAGCCTTGCCGGGGAAACTCGGATATATAGCCATAAGGAGAAGAAATGAGACATTACGAGACACTTTTCGTGCTCAAGCCTACTTTGACGGATGAAGAGTCCAAGGCGAAATTTGAGTTTATCAAAGAGGTGATCCAAAACAACGGTGGTGAAATCGTTGCGACTGAGGATCTTGGTGTAAGAAAACTTGCGTATCCTATTCAAAAATTTGAGCGGGGACACTACTATATCATCTACTTTACCGCACCTTCTCATACTGTTTTGGAGCTTGAAAGAATCTATCGAATCACTGAAGATGTCATCCGATTCTTGACTATCAAATATGAAACAAAAAAAGATATTAGCGCTTGGGAAAAGATGGTTGAAAGAGCAAAAAAACTAAGCGGACAAACAAACAGCGAAGCAAAAGAAGAAGCAAACGAAAATGTTTAATAAAGTCATAATGGTCGGCAACCTCACCCGCGATATCGAACTGCGATATACCGGGTCTGGTATGGCTATTGCAAAAAGCGCTATAGCAACAAACAGGCGCTACAAAACCCAAAGCGGCGAACAAAAAGAGGAGACCTGTTTTATTGACATCACACTTTTTGGACGAGCTGCAGAAATTGCCAACCAGTATCTCTCCAAAGGGAGAAAAGTACTGATCGAGGGCCGACTCGTGTATGAGCAGTGGGTAGATCAAAACGGAAACAGACGAAGCAAGCACTCTATCGCAGTGGATAATCTGCAGATGCTTGGAGGACGTGAAGAAGGAACAACGGCTGTGCCAAATGAGCCAAGAGCGAGTGCTCAGCCTCAACCCACTCCATCCCAACCGGTACAAAAGCCAGAAATTCCAGAAATAAACATCGATGATGATGAAATTCCATTTTAGAAAGGATTAGACAGTGGCAGAAAAAAGAAGATTTAAAAAAAGAACTTGCAAATATTGTGAACAAAAAGTTACATTTATCGATTACAAAGATATCGAATTGATCAAACATAGTCTAAGCGAACGATACAAAATCATGCCAAGACGACTCACAGGGAACTGTAAAAAACATCAAGTCATGGTAGAAGAAGCGATTAAGAGAGCGAGACACGCTGCACTTGTTCCATATATCGTTGATAGAAAACGGGTAATTCCAAACCCATTTGAAGAACTTCAGCCAATCTACAAATAATAAAGTAAAACGGGCCTGAGCCCGTTTTACTTTAAACACTCTACATATACACTCTTTTGCGTCACATAATCGTTTTTGAACAATGCAATATCACAAGCAGATGTGCCAAGAAATTTATTGATTTGCTGTGCTGTATTGGTAAGCATTTTGGTATAAAGAAGCGGACTTTGGTAGTAGCTTGGGAAATCGACAATATAAGGCTGTAATGCTTCAAAAAGCTCTTTGTTCTCATACTCTATCATCGAATCGCTGCTAAATGTACAAATAATCTTATCTTCGTAATCTTTCCATATTTTAAGAAAATCTTTTTGTAATTTTTTTGGAAGTTTGTCTACATCTTTAAAAACGACAAGATTGAATGCTTTGAATTGATCCATTGGGACTTCATCATCGGCCAGGGCACTGCAAGGCACTATAACAAAAGCGCTGTTTTTAAATCCAAATTCATCAAAATTGAGCACTTTTTCCAGTACATCCATCGTGTAATACTCATCTTCAAACCGTAATGCCATTCTTGTAGCTTTGTCATCGAATAAAACAAGCATTCTATGGACATACTCATAATAGATCCCTGACCCAATGTAATTTTCCAATGAAAACGCATATCCGCTTCCAAGATCTGGCTGCTGAATCTTTTTGTCAATTCCCAAACGAATCAACTGCTGGTTGATAAGGGCGTTTGTTTCGTTGATAAATTCTTTCGCACTTACCGCATCATATCCCAACCGTTTGAGTCTATTATAAAAAATGACTCCACTGTATTTGTCTTTTGAAAGAATAAAGCGAAGGGCCAAAATACAAAGATAGACAATAAACCCAAAGCGCATCTTTCTTTCACTCAGTTCTATTGTATAGTGAGGCGTGTATTTGGGATAAAGCATCATGTTTGCCAATACAAATCCATCATAGATATAGCGAAAAATATTGAGTGAATCGACAAAGTAATATTTGTTAATTTCGAAAAGATCCGTTCCAAACTCACGATATTCCATGAACCGCATCTCAAAACTAAAGAGTTCATACGGAGATTTGTAAAGTTCGGCTAAACGTCCACTCTGTTTCGCAAGATATTCCGCTCCTATATTGAGCGTACTTAAAAAGTGTATCGCTTCATTGTTTCTGTCTTTAAAACCAAACAGAGGCGCAAACTTTTTAAAATAAGCCCCTAAAACAATTTTATATATATCGAAATCTTTAAAATGCGAAAGGGATTCATCCGCTTTCGTACTCTCTTGCATAATATAGTCATACACAATAGCCTTTACTCTATCAAAACCGAGCCTCGTAACGGCTCCTCCCTCATCTTTTACTTCACCCAGTCTGCTGTTTTCCAGCGAATTGGCTTGAGCAATAAGATGGTCCCGTATCTCAGGGATAGCATGAATACTATCTTTAAATTTTTCTACACTTGTATTGGGATCTTCTAGTTCAAGCATAAGATTAATGATCGCTCTTTTTTTCTCCATATCAGGGTCATGTTCCATATTTTGAAAATCGAGTAAAGATTTTGGTTCAATTTCACTCTCTTTGAGTTTGGTTTTTATCCGTTTTGCTACAGATTCGGCAAGATCATTTTCCAATTTTAAAGCCATTTTTTTCGGAGCAACCCGTAATACTTTTGCATCAATACTGATTCCTTCAAGCTCCAGTTGCAAAGATTCACCCGTTTCATGGGACCCTTTCGTAACAGCTACAGCAAGACTCTTTTTTGAAAAATCGACAACCTCACCATAATTGCAAGTGGTACCAGACTTTGCAATATACCGATTCTCTTTTCGATGATTAATGGCAATATGTTCAATTTCATTCGTTTCGCTGACAGCAACCTGCTCCTTTTTCTTTTTACCAAAACCAAACAACCCCATCATCTACCCTTTTGAAACGTCAATAACGCCTTATCTGACTGATCTGCATACAACGATATCAAATCTATATCAACCAACTGTAACGCAAATTTTTTCAGGTCGGCAACATCATGATAATATTGCACTATATTATCGACAGATTTTGTAAAACAGTTATCTTTTTGTTCAAAAAGAATAAATTTTGTCATAAGCTTTTCCCTATCAAACTCTGCATCAATACCGATGCAAACTGTTTCTTGATCAAGAATGAGCGAACCTTGTGCAATCTCTTCAAATCCAAAAAGCGTATTGATATCACAAAGAAAATAGCCGCCGATTGGGAGCCGTTTTGCAATACAGTCAAAAAACCTCTCCAAATGTTTCGGTTCAATATAATTAAGCACATCAAACACTGCAGTAACAGCCTCAAACCTCTCCTGCATATCGCATATATCGATCGCTTTTGCTTTTAAACCTTTGTTTTGACATCGACGAACCATCTCCGTACTCAAATCGATACCAAAAGGCTCCAACCCCTTATCAAGGGCCAATTGCATGAATGTACCGCTACCGCATCCCAAATCAAGAAAATTTTTTATTCCTAAACTCTGTAGTTTATCGATGTAGATTTGATAAAGTTTCTGTTTTTCTTGTTCAAATCCCAAAAAAGGTTCAATTTTCGCATAGAGTTCAAGCCCCATATAAAACCTTACTCATCTGCTCACGTAAATGCAAAATTTGTGCTTTTTTCTGATAAAAGCTGTTTTTATTGGCTATCAAAAAAGCACTGCTTTCCATAATCTTCAAAGCAGGCTTCAATCCATTTTGACGCATTGTCTCTCCCGTTTCGACAATATCTACGATCATATCGGCTAATCCTACAAGAGGTGCCAACTCAATAGAACCATACAGTTTAATGATCTCAACGGGTATCGCCTTTTTGCTAAAAAAATCTCTTGTAATATTTTCCATCTTAGTTGCGACTTTATAACTTGGCTTCGAAAAATCCAGCTCCTCTTCCGCTTTGATCCCGATACATATGTCACATTTGCCAAAACCGAGATCAAGCAGTCTCATAATATCAAGCCGTTTCTCCTCCAACACATCCAATCCGACAATACCAAGATCAGCCGCTTGATGATATACATAGGTTGGAACATCTTGGTTTCTCACTTTCATAAACCGAAAGCCACCTGCTTCCAAAATCAGTTTTCTTTTTCCAAACTCAAATTTCTCATCAAAAATTTTTTCAAAAAGAGCTAAAGAATCCTCACCAATCCGACCCTTTGGAAGTGCAATCGTTAGCATAATCCATTCCTTTGTATTATTTGCTTCATCGCTTCAAAAATCATATGAGGTCTGTATATCGCATCTGGCAAATATTGCAACAGCAATCCTCCATCACCCCCTGTCACATACCACGGCTTTGGAAGTTTTTCGACCAGCGCCACCAAAGGAGCTATAAAACCGTAACTCAGTGCCGAACGTGTCTCTTGAGGCAATCGATCTTTCAAAATATCCTGATAAGAAAAATCGAGCCTTGGTGAAATATTTCTAAAAGCTTCAAAAAAAGCTTTTTTCCCAGGATAGATAAATCCACCCGTATGAATATTGTCTTGCATCACATCAACCGTAATGGCACTCCCTGCGTCAATCACAGTTCCTTCATCCACAAGAGAACATAATGCTTTTCTATCCACTCCCAATCCGTTATAACTACTCTTTACAGAAACAAATGGTTCAAGATTGATCCACTTCTTGCAATCCGGAAAACTTTGTAAAGAGGGATGGACGCTAAGATAGAAAAGCCTTTGATCCTGATAGGACAAAAGTTCCTCTTGAGATACTATTTGCACCAATCCGTCATTGTATATTTTTATATTGGTATTTCCTATATCACAAAGAAGCATCGATTTTCCAGCCTCTTTTTTTGAGATACTCGGCCGCTTTTGAACACAGAGGTGCCTGCAGCAAAAGATATCTCTTTTTAAAATTGTGGCCCAACTCGTTCGCAACCGATGCACTCACACTTTCAAGCTCTTGAGCATCTTTAAGCAAAAATCGACTTTTGCGCGCTATACGAACAACTAGAATGTACTCTTTTTTTTCGTTGACTCCTTCAAACAGCTCCCATCTCTTTTTGATGCCAAAAGAGGAGAGATCAATTTGGCGCAGCTGTTGAAAGAGCTCTTTGTTTTTCAGTTTTTCCACTAGCTTTTTCATCGATTAAGCGTGAAATATTTATCATCATAAAATACTTTGTCTTTGGCAGTAAAGATATACTCTTCAATTTTGGATGGGAATTCGAAAATATTGGAAGCTCTCAAATCTTTATCCAAAGCGATAATATAGCCGCCTCTTTCTATGATATAGAGATATTGGCCATAGATAGCGCCGGTATAGTGGGCAAAATTGTACTTTCTTTGTTTTAAAACATTCAGTGAAGGATCTGTAAGTGTGATCGTGCCGTCTTTTGCTAGAAGATAGACTCTATTTTTGACATATACTACATCACTGAGCTCTAGATCCAAAGCATTGGTGAATTGGGGTGTAACAGAGATGATACGGTTTGGCGTTGCGGCAATCAGTTTGTCATCGATGACATTCAAAAAGATAACATTGTTAAAATTCTCATGCGTCCCAACAATAATCGTACGGAGCTCTTTTTTTCTTTCCGGATCGACCACTACAAGTTTCCCGTCTAACGTAGGGAAAATGACAAGTTTTCCCAAAAAATAGGGATTGGCTATTTTTGTATCATTGGCAATCGCCGGTTTTTGTCTGGATGAATAGAGCACTTCACCGCTTCGTATATCGATAAGCCCAAGGGAATTGTCATCAAAAACTAAAGCAAGAAAATCACCGTTGATATTGGCAGCTACCGCACTTTTCATATCAAAATCTTTTTTGAAAATGATCTTTTTTGATGAGGCATCAACAACTTCAACTCTCTTACATCTGTCAGCGATAAGATATTTGCCCTCACTTTTTTTAATAAATAGAAAATTTTTGGGCATCTTATAATGTTCCAGACCCTCTTGTGAAATAAACTCACCGTCAGCAAGCGTCGCTCCGTCTCGCAAAACATCTGTAATAGGAGCTGGCAAGTTTCCGTCAAAACTTACGGCTCCTGCAATATCCTCAGGTTGGAAATACTGTTTTGAACTACAACCTGTAAGTATAAGAGCCGCTGCAATACCGATTCCATATATCCATTGTTTCATCTATTTTCCTTCACACCATAATGTTTGAGAATCTTCGCATAAAGATAGCCCTGAGAATTTTGTCCGATACTATCCAAAACCTTATGAGCCTCTTTGATGCTGTTTCGTGCCAATAGAGCATATCCTCGGTCCAAAATGGCAAACTCTTTTAAGATAGTCTCTTTGTTTGCATACACCTGCAGAGCCTTTTGATCTTTGTTGATAACAGCTAAATGATAGGTAGCAAGATCGGACAAAACCGTATCACCTCCCTTTTTTACTGTTTCAAGATTTTTTGCATTCTTGTGTTTTACACCGATTTGATAAAGATAGAGCATATAAAGTTTTGGATTTCTGTCTTGCAAAATCTGTAAGGATGTTGCATCCTTTGGATTTTTTAAAAGTTTAAGATATGCGATATTGGATTCTTCCAGATCACTCTGTTTTTTCCACTCATATACACTGTATCCCACACCTGCTACAAGGAGCAAGACAACGGCTGAAACGATAATTTTGCTATATTTTTTATACCATTTTTCCAGTCGGATAACCGACTCCAACAGTTTCTCTTCGTTACTTAGTTCCTGTTTGATAAAATCGATGTTCTCTTTTGTTCCCAAAATCAGGCCTTTCAAATCGTTTTGAATGTTTTAATCTTATCAAAGAAAAGATTATTTTATGGTAAAATGCTATCAAAAAAATTCATGAAGGCATAGAAAAAATGCAAAAAATCGATCATCAACTCCTAAAACGTCTCCAAACACTCTCCATGGTTGAAGTGGACGAAGCAAAAAAAGATCAAATACTCGAGGAGCTCAATAAATTTTTGGAATTTGTAGATATTTTAGATGAACTGGATTATTCTGGAGTGGAAGCCACATTTTCTCCGATTGAAGCATCTGCACCACTCAGAAAAGATGAGCCGAGTCTGCATCCGGAAATCGGACAAAAAATCCTGCAAAATGCACCGAAATCAGCCGATAACTTTTTCATCGTTCCAAAAATTATAGAATAGGATGCCCTATGCAAATCGAACTCACCTCTTTGTTTAAAACCGTCGTTGCCCACAAAGCTTCCGATTTACACCTTGTTGCAGGCAGCGAACCACAAATTCGTATCGATGGGAGGCTTGTTCCGCTCAATCTTCCAAAACTGGAACCCAAAGAGGTACAAGAACTCCTATACAGTCTACTGACAGAAAAACAGAAAAAAACCTATGAAGAGGAGTTTGAGCTCGATTTCTCTTTTACCGTTCCAAATGTGGGACGTTTTCGGGCAAACTACTATAGAACTCTCGGTGCTCCGGCAGGGGCTTTCCGTATCATTCCTATGGAAATCCCTACTCTGGATGATTTGGGAGCTCCACAGGTTTTTAAAAAACTCGTCAAACGTGAAAAAGGGCTTATTCTCATTACCGGTCCGACAGGAAGCGGTAAATCAACCACACTTGCTGCCATGCTCAACGAAATCAATGAAAGCGAGCGCAAACATATTATTACCATCGAAGATCCGGTAGAATTCTTGCATAAAAACAAACAATCTCTTTTTTCCCACAGAGAATTGGGTCTCGATACGAAAAGCTACGCCAATGCTTTGAAATATGCGCTACGTGAAGATCCGGATGTCATCCTCATCGGGGAGATGCGAGATAGAGAAACGATTCACGCAGCACTCACCGCTGCTGAAACAGGGCACCTGGTTTTTGGAACCTTGCATACAAACTCCGCACCTGGTACCATCAACAGAATTATCGATGTTTTTCCTGGTGATATGCAACCACAAATCAGAGCACAGCTCGCAGGAAGCCTTGTCGCCGCAATAGCCCAATCTCTTTTGCCTAAAATTGGAGGAGGAAGGATAGCGGTGCACGAAATATTGATCAACACACCAGCCATAGCGAACCTCATTAGAGAAAATAAAGTACACCAGATCTATTCACAAATGCAACTCAACCAGCAAGAGACGGAAATGCAAACCCAAACAAAAGTTTTGCAAAAGCTGCTTATGCAGCATGTCATTGACAAAGAGACCGCTTTGCAATATGCAAACCGCCCGGAAGAGTTACTCAACTATATAAAACATCTATAATCAAGGAACGAGATGGAACATATTACAAGTTTCGATATCGTTATCGCACTGATCATTTTCATTCTAGGTCTTAAAGGCCTCATCGACGGCTTTATCAAAGAGCTTTTTGGACTTGCCGGAATCATTGGAGGGATCTATTTTGGATCACGCTATGCCGATACTGTTGGAAACTTTATCGATCACAACATCATCACGATAAAAAATGAAGCGGCTCTAACTTTCGTCGGGTTTCTTGTAGGGCTTTTTGGAATCTGGATAGCCATGGCCCTTTTGGGTAATATCGTTACAAAACTTACCCATATGAGTGGCCTTGGCTTTTTCAATAGACTTTTTGGAGTGTTGTTCGGTTGGGCAAAGATCTTTTTGATTTTTGCTGTTATTGTCTATGCGATTTCGAGCATGGAGATTACCAAAAGGGTTCTTGAAAAATATACAAAAGATTCCATCCTCTATCCTCTTATGATGAAAACCGGTGCATATATCATCAAATTGAAACCGGAAGATTTTGTTTCCCAAAATGTTCAGGAGAAAAGTTCCAAACTCATGCAAAATACCAAAAAAGATCTGCAAACAGAAGCGATCCATCAAACAATCGATTCAACAGCAAAAAAACTCAACAATAACAAGGAGTAGCATTGATATTTGACAATCAATATGAACAGTTACGTATTCAAAAAGCACAAGAACTCAAAGAATCAGGTATTAATCCTTACGGGCACGGTTTTTGTAAAGAGATTTCCAATAGTGAATTTTTAGAAAAATATGCATATGTCAAAGATCTTGAAGAAAGAAAGGATGAAAAAGCGTGTGTAAAACTCAATGGCCGAATCAAATTTTTACGCCATATGGGCAAAGCGGCTTTTGCAAAGATCGAAGATGAAAGCGGAATTGTCCAAATCTACTTCAATCGTGACTCATTGGGGGATGAGTGGTTCAAAAAGGTGAAAAAACTCATTGAAGTGGGCGATATTATCGAAGCCAAAGGATATCCTTTCGTAACGAAAACGGGAGAATTGACGCTTCACGCAAATGAATTAAACCTTGTAACAAAAGCTATCGTTCCGCTTCCAGAAAAATTTCACGGTTTGCAAGATAAAGAGCTTCGATATAGACAGCGCTATGTAGACCTTATCATGAACCCTGAAGTAAAAAAAGTCTTCATGCTTCGAAGCCGTATCGTCAGCCTCATTCGAGATTTCTTTGAAAGCCACGGCTTTTTGGAAGTGGAAACTCCTATGATGCATCCGATTCCAGGCGGTGCAAATGCACGTCCTTTCATTACTCACCATAATGCATTAGGTGTAGACAGATATCTAAGAATCGCGCCTGAACTCTATCTCAAACGGCTCATTGTCGGAGGATTCGAAGCAGTCTTTGAAATCAACAGAAACTTTAGAAATGAAGGGATGGATGCAACACACAACCCAGAATTTACAATGATTGAGTTTTACTGGGCATACCATACCTATGAAGATTTGATGAAACTCACTGAAGATCTTTTTGATTATCTATTTGAAAAACTTTCTTTACCGAAAAAGCTCACCTATGGTGAACATACGATCGACTTCTCCACTCCATTTAGCAAAATAAAATATAAAGATGCCATCATTGAAATCGGTGAAGTGCCCGAAGATGTGGTGGAAGATAAAGAAAAGATTATTGCGTTTTTGAAAGAAAAAGGCATTGAATTAGAATTCGCACACAAAATGAGCCTCGGGGCTCTTCAAGCCGAACTTTTTGACAATTTCGTAGAAGAGCGACTCATCAATCCAACATTCATTACCCATTTTCCGATCGATATCAGCCCACTTGCCAGAAGAAGTGATGAAAATCCGGATATTGCCGAAAGATTTGAACTTTTCATTGCCGGCAAAGAGATCGCAAACGGCTTCAATGAGCTAAACGACCCACTGGATCAGTATGAGCGTTTCAAAGCGCAAGTACAAGCGAAAGAGGTGGATGACGAAGCGATGCATATGGATGAAGATTTTATCCGTGCCCTTGGATACGGTATGCCTCCCACTGCAGGGGAAGGTATTGGAATCGATAGACTCGTCATGCTTCTTACAAACCAACACTCTATCAGAGATGTGATATTATTCCCAGCTATGAAACCGATACAAAAAAATGAAAAAGGAGAGTAAAAAAATGGATTTTCTGAAAAACCAAGACCCTGCTGTATATGAAATTTTCGAAAAAGAGTTGCAAAGACAGACAGACCATCTTGAAATGATCGCCAGTGAAAACTTTACAAGCCCTGCTGTCATGGAAGCCATGGGCAGTGTGTTTACCAATAAATATGCTGAAGGATATCCTGGGAAACGGTACTATGGCGGTTGTGAATATGCTGATGCCATAGAGGAGCTTGCAATTGAACGGGCAAAAAAGCTCTTTGGATGTGAATTTGTCAATGTCCAACCCCACTCCGGCTCTCAGGCCAATCAAGGCGTCTATCTCGCTCTACTTAAACCATATGACAAAATTTTGGGGATGGATCTAAGCCATGGTGGTCACTTGACTCACGGAGCCAAAGTCAATGCCAGCGGAAAAATCTATCAAAGCTTCTTTTATGGGGTAAATGATGAAGGATGGATCGACTATGACAGAGTTTTAGATATTGCGAAAATTGTAAAACCAAAACTGATCGTCTGCGGTGCAAGTGCATATCCAAGAGTGATCGATTTTAAAAAGTTTCGCGAAATTGCGGATGAAGTAGGTGCACTTTTGATGGCGGATATAGCCCATATTGCCGGTCTTGTAGCAGCAGGCGAACATCCGAGTCCTTTTCCATATTGTGATGTTGTGACTACAACGACTCACAAGACCCTTCGAGGTCCAAGAGGCGGTATGATTATGACCAATGATGCCGATATCGCCAAAAAGATCAATAGCGCAATATTCCCTGGAATCCAAGGCGGTCCACTTGTTCACGTCATAGCAGCCAAAGCGGTAGGGTTTGGTGAAAATTTGAAACCGGAATGGAAAGAGTATGCAAAACAGATGCGAATCAACGCTTCTACGCTCGCAACCGTTTTGATGAACAGAGGCTACAACGTTGTCAGTGGCGGAACAGACAACCATCTCGTGCTTGTGAGTTTTCTGGATAAAGATTTTAGTGGGAAAGAGGCTGATGAGGCTCTAGGACGCGCCGGAATTACAGTCAATAAAAATACAGTTCCCGGAGAGACAAGAAGTCCGTTTGTTACAAGCGGTATCCGTATCGGAAGCCCGGCACTCACTGCAAGAGGTATGAAAGAGGCAGAATTTGAACTCATTGCCAACAAAATTGCAGATGTTCTTGACAATATCCATGATGTGAATCTGCATGAAAAAATAAAAGAGGAGATGGTGGCACTAGCTCGAAAGTTTGTCATCTACGATAGACCTACCTACTAGGTCTCTCCTCTTTCAAGCTCCCTTTTAGAAAAAAATCATTATAATATTTTCACCTCCAAACATCACTAAAGGATTCCCTATGGGTCAAGAAGAGTTTCCATTGAACGAAGAGAAAGAGACGGACAACTTGGATAATATCATACTCCAACAGGATGAAAAGCGTGAAAAATTGAAAAAATATCTCTTGCTTATAGGCTCTCTTCTTCTTGTTTTTATTATTATCCTAACAATTGTTAAAATGTTCAATAATACAACACCAAACTATCAAGAAGTTTTGACAGAAAACGAAAAATTTTTAGATGAAGAGCCAATGAACGACGAGTTCCAAGAGGTCCCTATTCAAAAGAGCGAAGAGAGCCAACCAAAAGCAGCTACAGAAGAAAAACCGATCCAAAAAGTACTCAAAGAGGTCAAAGAAACAGAAAATAAGGAACGACCTGCTGCAAAACCGCAACCGAAATCGACAGCACAAAAGACCCAAAAAAATAGCGTCAAAAAGGAAATAGTACAACCAAAAGCAGTACAACAGAGCGTAAAAACCACAAAGTCTAAAACCAGCGCCAAAAGTATCAAAGAAAACATCTATATCCAAGTAGGAGCATTTTTACGCTCTTCACCCGATCAAAGCCTTTTACGTAAAATCAAAAAGCTTGGTTTTCATTATGTTATCAAATCATTTACAATAAACGGTAAAAAAATCAAAAGAGTGTACGTAGGTCCATTCGTTTCAAAATCGGATGCACGAGAAGCATTGGTGAAAGTGAGAAAGTCAATCAACAAACAAGCATTTATAACGAAGGTTCGCTGATGATTTTTGCAAAACAGTTTATGCTTGATGAATTTACGCCGATCGCCCTATATGAAAAGATAAAAAACCATTTTGATCAAAAAACTTTTCTGTTTGAAAGCGTCGTCAATACAAGTGATGGAAACTTCAGTTATATCATTGCAGGAGAGAAAGAGGCCATCTGGTCACAAGACGGGAAAAGCTACTATAAAAAAGATGGTGAAACAGAAGAGATTGATTCCAATCCCCTCCTCTTTATGAAAAGATACTATCAAAATATCGATTTTGCTTACCACAAAAAGATATCAAAAGAGCTTGGAGTCGGCTTTATTGACGGTTTTATTGGCTACATTGGCTACGATATGGTCCAGGAGTTTGAACCTGTCCTCAAACCGTTTATGGAAAATTTAAAAGATGAACTTCATACCCCCGATTTTTATATGATCCGTCCAAAACTGATCATCGCATATTCTCATAAAAATTCCACACTCACGCTTTTGTGTAGTGACGAAGAGACAAAAAAGAGCTATTTTGATCTTTTGGAAAAAGAGATAAAAGACAGTTACAGCTATACGCCTTTAAAAAAAGCGAAGCTGCTGGGAGCACCTACCTTTGCCCACTCAAAAGAGCGATTTTTTGAAATGGTAAAAAAATCAAAAGAGATGATACGAAGCGGAGATGTTTTTCAGATCGTTATCTCCAATCGTCTTAAACAACAAGCAGTGGTTGACCGATTCAGTTTTTATAGAAAACTGCGAAGCCTCAATCCATCACCATATCTCTTTTTGCTCGAGTTTCAAGATTTTGCCATTGCCGGAAGCAGCCCAGAAGTGATGGTGCGATTGACAGATGGCGAGATTTTGCTGCGACCGATAGCAGGGACGAGAAAAAGAGGAAATACCCCCACACGAGATAAAGAACTTGAACTTGAGATGCTCAACGATCCAAAAGAGGTAGCAGAACACGTCATGCTTATCGATCTTGGTCGAAATGATGTGGGCAGAGTTGCAAAACCTGGAACAGTCAAGGTGCCTGAAGTCATGCGAGTGGAACGCTATAGCCATGTAATGCACATGGTCAGCGATGTTGTAGCCAGACTGGATGAAAAATATGATATGTTTGACCTATTTATGGCAACATTCACAGCAGGGACAATGACAGGAGCACCTAAAATCAGAGCAATGGAACTTATTGCCGAGTTCGAACAGCTCAAACGGGGATTTTACAGCGGCAGCGTGGGATATTTTGGATTTACCGGAGATATGGACAGTGCCATTACGATACGAACAGCAATGTTAAAAAAAGATGAAGTGATTTTCCAAGCTGGAGCAGGTATCGTAGCAGATAGCAAACCAGAATTGGAATACCTTGAGGTCAACAACAAACTTGGCGCCTTGAAAAGAGCTTTAGAGGAGCTTGCCGAATGAATCTGTATACAATATTTGGAAATCCTGTCCATCACTCCATCTCACCAATTTTGCATAACTTTGTCTTCAAACACACCGGATACAATGGATGTTACACCAAAATACTGGTCGAAGAGGGAGAGAAACTTAAAGATATCTTTCTCACTCTGCAAATCAAAGGTGCAAATATCACGGTACCGCATAAAGAGTGGGCATATCGGCTAGCCGATGAAGTTTTGGGAATTGCACGAGAGATTGGTGCTGTCAATACATGGTATAACGACAATGGCAAAATCGTTGCATACAATACCGATGCTCCCGGTTTTTTTGAAAGTGTACGAAACTTTGATTTCCAAAAGGTCTTGATACTTGGAGCCGGAGGAACTGCAAAAGCGATCGCTCTGTATTTCAGGCATAAAGGATATGAACCGGTTATACTCAACAGAAGTGCCAAAAGAGTGGGATATTTCTTGGAAAAAAACTTTCACGCATACACATGGGATGAATTGAAAGAAAAAAGTTTTGATCTTGTCATTAATACAACTTCAGCGGGATTATCTGACAACAATCTTCCTGCCCCCAAAGAGTTACTGGAAAAAATTTTTTCTCATGCACGATATGCAGTAGATGTTATTTACAACAAAGAGACACCCTTTTTACAACTTGCAAACGATATGGGACTCATCACAAAAGACGGTACTGAAATGCTTTTGTATCAAGGTATTTTGGCAAATGAGATATTTACCGATTTTTCAATTGATAAAAAAAGAATTGAAGCATTGATGAGAAAAAGTTTAGAATTACTCGGCTAGCACGATCCTATTTTTTGCCAGCCAAAGTACCCCATTCACTTTGATATTTTCCAAAAATAACTCTTATACGAGAGAAATCATGGAACCTGAATCGATTCTTTTCAATAGTTTTGTATAAGTACGGATTTACAACTCATTTTTGAAGCGGTAAAGAGTGCTTTTTCCAATCCAATATGCCATATTTTAGATTGTAGACATGTTTTATGCCCCAGGATTCCAGCATTCTACTCGCTTCTGCACTTCTGTTGCCACTGCGGCAATACACCAGTATCTTTTTGTCTGCTATTCCTTTTCCTCCTAGAAAAATATATCGAAAGAGCTGAAGGGGAATAAGGTTTGCACCGGGAATATGACCCTCTTGATACTCTTGCGGTGTCCGTACATCAAGAAGGATCACACCCTTTTGTTGTGTAAGCTTGTAAAAGCTCTTGGCATCCAGATCTGTATATGCAAAGAGCGCCGATATTAAAAAAAGCGAGGCAAACAAAATTCTCATTTTTGCAAATCTTTGAATGTCTCTGCAACCATAAAGGCAAGCTCCAACGCCTGATCCGCGTTCAATCTTGGATCGCACTGCGTATGATATCTGCTTTGAAGTCCCTCTTCGGTGATGGAAGCACTGATACTTCCCGTACATTCCGTAACATTGCTTCCCGTCATCTCAAGATGCATACCACCAGGAATTGTCCCTTCACTTTGATGGATCTGGATAAACTGTTTCACTTCGCTTAAAATCTTTTCAAAATCTCTTGTTTTCAGACCGGACTCTGTTTTATAGGTATTACCGTGCATCGGGTCGATGCTCCATACCACCTCTTTGCCTGCTTCTTTAACGGCTCGAAGCAGCGGAGGAAAAATATCAGCGATTTTTTCGGCACCCATACGAACAATCAAAGTCAATCTTCCCGGCTCGTTTTCCGGATTGAGCTTGTTTATAAGAGCAAGCAACTCATCTTTTTGCATAGATGGACCGACTTTAACGCCAATCGGATTTTTTATCCCTCGAAAAAACTCGACATGCGCACCATCAAGATCTCGTGTCCTATCGCCAATCCAAAGAAAGTGGGCACTACAATCATACCACTCACCTGTAAAACTATCTTTTCTAGTCAAAGCCTCCTCATATCCCAAAAGAAGCGCTTCGTGACTGGTATAGAGTGTCGTTTGCTTCAGTTGCGGCGTATTGTCTGGATCGATTCCACAAGCCTCCATGAAGTGAAGTGCCTGGGTGATCTTATCTGCAAGTTCTTTAAACTTGTTTTCCAGTTCATTCCCTTTTAAAAATTCCAGATTCCACTTATGAATCGCGCGAAGGTCGGCAAATCCACCTCTTGCATAGGCTCGGATTAGATTTAACGTTGCAGCGGACTTGTAATATGCTTCCAAAAGTTTCTGTGGTTTAGGCTCCCTCGCTTCAGCAGTAAAATCAATATCATTAACAATATCTCCTCTGTAACTTGGCAGCTTAACGCCGTTGATCTCTTCAAAATCGCTGCTTCTTGGTTTTGCATACTGCCCCGCTATTCGGCCAATTTTGACAACAGGTTTTCCCGTAGCGTACATCATCACCATATTCATCTGCAACAGTACTTTAAAAAGCTCCCGAATATTGGCCGCATTAAAATTTGCAAAGCTCTCTGCACAATCTCCACCCTGGAGCAAAATCGCTTCGCCTTTGGCGACTTTAGCTAGCTTCGATTTTAGTTCCCTTGCTTCTCCGGCAAAAATGAGAGGAGGAAAAGTTTTGATCTCCTCTTCGATTTTTCGGAGTTGCTCTTCATCTTTATAAACTGGTTGCTGTTTTATAGGGAATTTTCTCCAACTGCTTGGACTCCAACTCATGATAACCTCTTTTAAAAATTTGGCACATTATACCAAAAAAAGGGGCAAGTTATATCTTAACTCGTTCACTTATTGCTTTGGATAGAGAAAGCATGTCTACATTTTCCAGATGAACCCCAGTAGGGACTCCCTGTGCGATTTTTGTAAAATGTAGATCAAATTCTTGGAGCTGATCTTCGATATAAAGCATTGTGGCATCACTCTGCATCGAAGGAGTAAAAGCAAAAATGACCTCTTGAACGTCATTGTTTTTGATCATCTCTTTGAGACTCTCCAAAGTCCGTTCATTAAGAGATTCAAAAACAAAATAGAGTCCGTGATACTCCCCGCTCTCTTCAATCACATAGATATCACGGGCACTCTCTACGAGGCATACAGATGTACGATCTCGTAACTCGTCACTGCAGATATAGCATAGTTCATCTTCGCTGAGCCCTCCGCATTGGCTGCATCTGTGAATGGAACTGACAGCATCTTCTATGGCATGGGCAAGTTTGAGAGCATCCATGGGACTGTGAAGAACCATGTAAAAAGCAAGACGCCCAGCGCTCTTCTTTCCAATGGATGGCAGCGTTTCCAAAGACTCAATGAGTTTGTGGAATTTTTTTAGTTTCCCCTTCAAAACTCCCCCACTTTTTTGCAAAATTATATCAAAAATTCAACTTTCTATAACGATTCTTTTGATAAACTTAAGCCGACTTAAACATTGCTTAAAAGGAAAGCAAATTGGTAGATATCGATTATTATGAATTGTTGGAAGTTGACAGAAACGCAAGTTTTGAAGAGATTAAAAAAGCGTATAGAAAGCTCGCTCTCAAGTACCACCCAGATAGAAATCCAGACAACAAAGAGGCAGAAGAGAAATTCAAACTCATCAACGAAGCCTATCAGGTACTGAGCGACGAAGAGAAAAGAGCACTGTATGACCAGTATGGCAAAGCAGGCCTTGAAAATCAGGGCTTTAACGGCTTCCATCAAAAAAGCTTCGATGATATTATGGACTTTTTTGAATCCGTTTTCGGAGAGACATTTGGCGGAGGTTTCGGAAACAGAAGGAGAAGTGAGGAAAAGTATCCGCTCGATCTCTCCATCGAAATGGAGATCAGTTTTCAAGAAGCTCTTTTTGGTACACAAAAAGAGGTTCAATACAGCTTCAAAGTACCATGTAGTGAATGCAAAGGAACAGGCGCAAAAGATGGCAGGCTGACTACTTGTCCAGAATGCCATGGACGTGGCCAGATCTACTACAGGCAAGGTTTCATGACCTTTTCCCAAACATGTCCAAAATGCCATGGACAAGGAGAAATCGCCCAAGAGAAGTGTACAACCTGTAGTGGAAAAGGATATCGTATCGAAAAAGAGAAGATAACCATCGATATTCCTGAAGGTATCGACAGTGGAAACAGAATCCGCGTCCAAAACCGTGGGAATGTCTCGGCTTCCGGAATGAGAGGAGATCTGTACATCACGATTTTTGTACAAGAAGATGATCACTTCGTACGATACAACGATGATATCTATATGGAAGTTCCGATATTTTTCACACAAGCTGCTCTAGGAGAAACGATCACCATTCCAACCCCAAGAGGAGAGCGTGAACTTCATCTTCATGTAGGGACAAAAGATAAAGAGCAGTTCGTTTTCAAAGGGGAAGGATTTAAGAATGTCCATACGGGGCAAAAAGGCAACTTGATCGCCCAAGTTAGGATCATCTATCCCACATCGCTCAATGATGAACAAAAAGAGCTGCTACACAAACTGCAAGAGAGTTTTGGAGTAGAGAGCAAGCCACACGAAGAGAAATTCTCATCCATTTTTGAAAAAGTGAAAAATTGGTTTAAAAAGTAATTGGATATTTGACATTGGACATTGGTTTAGTCAATGTCCAATGTTCACTCCTTATATCTTCAAATCGATTTGATACTTTCTTTTTTTCCAGTACGCCAAGGCAATAATGACAAAAACAATCCCTATTGCCCAATAAACCCACTCAGGGATAGGCACAGGATCACCCGAAGCGTAAGAGTGCATTCCACTCAGATAAAAATTGACTCCAAAATAGGTCATAATGACACTGGAGTACCCTAACAGCGCAAGAACATTATACAAAAAGAGTCGGTTCATTTTTGGAATGAGTCTGATATGCTCGATACATGCATAAACCAAAATCGTCACAGCAGCCCATGTCTCTTTTGGATCCCATCCCCAATATCGCCCCCAGCTCTCGTTCGCCCATACGCCGCCCAAAAAGTTTCCGAGCGTCACAAGAACAAGGCCGATAATAAGGCTCATCTCGTTGATATAGGTAAGCTCTTTGAAAGTAAGTGTCATCATCTGTTTGTTGTTTTCATTGATAAAAATAAAAAGAATCAAAACGATGAAAGCAAGAAGTGCACTGAGCCCCAAAAATCCATAACTTGCAGTGATCACAGAAACATGGATCATAAGCCAATAGCTTTTTAAAACCGGTACGAGATTGGTGATTTGCGGATCGAGCCAGTTCAAATGGGCTACAAAAAGGATAAGACCTCCAAGCAAAGCGGTAGCCGCAAATGCAATAGGGCTCTTTTTTGCAAAGAAAAAACCTGCAAAGATCGTCGCCCAGGCGATATAGATCATCGACTCATATCCATCGCTCCATGGTGCGTGGCCAGCCACATACCACCTTAAAGCCATACCAAACGTATGAGCCAAGAATCCAAGAGCGATGAGGCCTACACCTATTTTGACAACGGGTCCTATTTTTATCTTTGGATTGATAAGATTTGCCAGTATCAAGACCAAAAGAACGAAGCCGATGAACATATAATATCCGACAAGCCGGTTGAAGATATCGAGTTTGTTGTAAAGCAGTTCTGCTTCGATCTTTGTTTTAGAAGGGATCATCGAAGATCCATAATAGTGCTGAAGCTCTTTGATCACTTCCAATGATTTATCCGCTTTGCTCCAATCGCCACTTTTGATCCCCTCATCGACGTTTTGGAAATAGCTGGCGATAATAAGCCGAATGAGATTCGCTTCTTTGGGTGGAAAAGTTTTGATAGCATCAACGGGAGAGAGCCATTTTCCATGTTTATCATGGGAATTTGGAATGATGCGAAGCAATGCACCGGTATAGACCATGTAAGCCACATTGACACGCTCATCAACTTTTAAAACATCCTTATCAAACTGATTACGCTCGGCCGGCTTTTTGGCAACAGCTTCCTGAACATAAGGAGCTAGTTTGTACGGGTTGACTTTGTTATTTTGATCAAAAAAATCATCAAAGGAGGCATACTTCTGTTTTGTAGGGATACCTAAAATTTTTTTGAGTTTTGGATGATGCACATAGATCATATCTATTTTTTGGAAAATATCCGGTCGCACCGTCATCCCAAGAAAATATTGGTTGGCATCAAGTCCATACAGTTCCTCTTTTCTCGCAATCTTTGCTAAAACTTCCCGTGATAATGTATCAATGGGTTCTATTCGTCCTCCATTGTCCTGAACCAAAATAGTTGCTCCAAACTTATCAGCATGAGCTTTGTTTATTTTCTTGGCCATATCAAGATAGTGATCCCCAGCGTGAAGCTGAAAAGCAAAGATCATCATCAATACTGCCATGTTTTGCAAAATAAGTTTTCTCTCTTCCTGAACTTTCCTCGTCAAGCGTGCCAATTTTTGGAAACGGCTTTGCGGCATAAAAAAGTGCAGCAGCATCCCAAGCCCCAATAGAAAATATCCGATATAGGTTATCAATGTCCCTGGGTCATGGTTGACTGAAAGTATTGTTCCATGTTCATCTAAATCATACGAACTTTGGAAAAAGCGATATCCTCTATAATCCAAAACATGATTCATATAGATACGATACGGAAAAACCTTTTTTTGTTCTTTATCGATCACAACAACCTCGCTCGCATAAGAACTTGGACTCATCGATCCGGGATAGCGCTCAAGCTGAAAATCTTTCAGTTTTATAGCAAAAGGCAGTTTGATGCGTTTGGCTCCATAGGTTATCGTTACATCCAGATCCCCGACTCGTACATGAACCGGCTCTCCTTCCGTTCCGCTTTTTCCAAAAACCTGTACCTCTTTTTTACTCTTTCCAGTATCTATCTCAAAAAGTAAAAGATCCGGATTTTCACTCTTTTTAGCCAAAGGATTTTTGGAAACAATTTTTGTTTTCGCATGCGGCAAGAAGTTTTTCAAAACGATATTGAGTCCGGCAATCTCATACAGACGCCCTTTTACAAAAGGAACAATTTCTTCTGCCTTGTAATGCTCTTTGGACATATCCTCCATACGCAACGTCTCTATTGCATAGGGAGCTTGAATAAAAAGTTTTCCGTTCTTTCGTACTATTTTGATAAGAGGTTTTTTGGAGTCAAGAGAGGTATCAAAGGCGATGATAGCGTCACCGATGTCTAAAAATTCTCCCTCTTTGATGTTCTTTTCAATTTTGCCACTTCCGGAAGCAGATAAAACTACCTGAATGTAAGCCGGTCCGTTTTTAGATGGAACAAGTTCGACTGAAGCGTTTGGAAGATACTTTTTCAACTTTATATCCACTTTTTCATCACCAAAGCGGATAGTTCTTTTCCATCTGTTCGTACCAAGTTTTGATAAATAAATCGGCTCTTCATACAGATAATATTTGCCATTCTTTTCCAATTTCACTTGAAGATAATTTCGGGCACTGAGAATCGTATCGCTGCTTGAACCTTCTCGAATGTGCATCGTCCCTTCATATCCAAAATATCTTGTCACAGCAGCACCGATGAGAATAATGAGAAATGCCATATGAAAGAGCCCCGTAAAAAACTTCTCTTTGCGAAAAAGTCTGAATCGAAAGATGTTATACAAAAGATTGAGCGAAAGCAGTACAAGAAGTATTTCAAACCACTTTGCCGTATAGACAAGAGCCCATGCAGTTTCAGAGCCATAATCATTCTCTATAAAAGTAGCCACACCAATGCTTACAGCAAAAATGAACATCATGACAATTGCAGATTTTATGGAGAAAAAGCCTTTTTGTAGGACTTTGAACATCAATAGACCTTTTATGCAAAATTATTGTATTGTATAGAAATATTGAAAAATTTCATGCATTTTTTTTAATTACAATTTTTATTTAAACTACTTTAAATCTCCCCAGTTACGGGCAATCTGTACAGAACACTCAATAGGTACATTGAGTGGATAGATGGTTTGCATAATATGTTGAAACTTTTGAGCCAGCTCCTGGGCAAGTTCCTCTCGTACTTCAAAAATGAGTTCGTCGTGAATCTGAAGCAGAATTTTTGCTTCAAGCTCCTGCTCATCGATTGTCGATTTGATTGTATTCATAGCCATTTTGATCAGATCCGCTGCACTTCCTTGAAAGACCGTATTTGTCGCTTCCCTCAAATATGCAGCTAATTGTGCTCCGTTTGCATGGGCAAAATCAAAATAGCGTCTCCTTTTGAGCAGTGTTTCCACATACCCATGCGTTTTCGCAAAATTCTCAATCGATTCGAGATAATTTTTGACAGTAGGAAAAGAAGCAAAATAGTTTTCGATAATCGATTTTGCCTCTTTTGTAGAGATACCAAGCGTCTCTGCAAGTTTCCTGCTACCCATGCCATAAATCAGTCCAAAATTGATACTTTTGGCAATATTTCGTTTCTCTTTTGCATGATCTTTTCCAAATAGTTTGATTGCAGTCTCCATATGGATATCTCGACCATTCTGAAAAGCTTCCAATAGAGCCGGATCTTTGGAAAAATGTGCAAGCAGTCTCAGTTCTATCTGAGAATAGTCTATCCCGATCAAAAGATTGCCTTCCCCTGCGATAAAACCGTATCGGATTTTGCGTCCTAATTCGGTTTTTACCGGAATATTTTGCAAGTTTGGATTTTTACTTGCCAATCTTCCTGTTGCTGTTCCCGTTTGGATAAAACTTGTATAGATTCTGTGATGAGGATCTTTTTTGGCATATTTGATCAACGGATCGATATAGGTACTTTTGAGTTTATACAGCTCACGATATTCCAGCAGTAAAGGAATGATCGGATGTTTCTCTTTGAGTGCCTGGAGTGTCGTTTCATTCGTACTGTATCCCGATTTTGTCTTTTTGAGTGGAGGAAGTTTCAATTTTTCAAAAAGAATCGCTGCAAGCTGTTTGGTGGAGTTGATATTGAACTCGCCTCCGGCATACTCGTAAATCTGTCGCGTAATCTCATCAATTCGCTTTTCAAGCGAACGTTTCAACTCCTCGAAAAATGGTATATCGATTTTGATTCCGGCTTGCTCCATATGAATGAGGGTATTGACAAAAGGAAACTCCACCTTTTTGGCTTCGTCGATTAAATGGGATGCTCCCTCTTTATGCAGAGCATCGAGGAGTTTGAAATAAATCAGATAGGTAATGATCGCATCTTCGGATGCATATTTGCAGGCAGCATCGATGGAGACTTGTGAAAAGTCCTCCCCTTTCTTGACCGTCTCTTTGAAAGCGATCATATCATGATCCAAAAACCGCTTCGCCACACTTTCAAGCCCCACACTGCTTCCAGGATCCACAAGCCATGCTAGTACCATCGTATCAATAATATCTTTTTTCTCATTAATGCCATATCGATACAGCAAGGAAAGATCAAATTTGAGATTATGTCCGATAATGGTGTGTTCAAAAATCTTTTCGATAGCTTCCAACGCTTCATTGAGTTGCACCTGATCACCCACACCAAGATAGTTGTGTCCAACAGGTACATAATAGGCTCTATCCTCGTTATAGGCAAAACTGAAACCTACCAGATTCGCTTTTTTTGTATCCAGATCATCTGTTTCGGTATCGAATGCAACCAGTGCCCCATCGGGAATGGATTGAATAACATTGATTAACTTTTCATAACTATCGAGACAGACAGCTTCAAATCGGACACTCTGTTTTTTTGTTTGCTGTATCGGAGTTGCTTTGAGCTTCCGTAAAATTGCTGTTATATCATAATCAATCAGCTCATCCGCTATTTTTATAATAGGATTGATGGATGGCAGATGATACTCTTGCAGATTGCAATGATCAAAAACATTCTCATCAAGTTCCACCAGCTTTTTACTCAAAAATGCTTTCTCTTTCCCCTCTTCAAGAAGCTTTTTGATTCTTTCTGGCCTCACCTCATCCAAATGTTCATAAATCCCTTCCAAAGATCCAAACTGCTCTAAAAGCTTGACTGCCGTTTTGGGACCTATACCTTTGACACCAGGAATATTGTCAGCACTGTCTCCGACTAACGCCAGATAATCCTTAATGAGTTTTGGAGGAATGCCAAATTTTTTTGTCGCTTTCGTTTCGTCAATCTCCTCTTTTTTAATCGGATCATAAAGCACCACTCTCCCGTCATCGATGAGTTGATAGAGATCTTTATCGTGGCTGACGATTTTTACCTTGATCCCCTGATCTTTTGCACACTTGACAAGTGAAGCGATAATGTCATCGGCTTCAAATCCCTCTTTTGACAATGTTTTAAACCCCATCTCTTCAATCCATTTGATGGCAACGGGAAGTTGCATTTTCAATTCTTCCGGGGGTTCTGGTCTTTGCGCTTTGTACTCTGGATCGATCTTCGTTCGAAAACTCGGTCCCTCACTATCTAAAGCAAATACAATGTAATCGCTTCTCTCTTCGCTCACTAATGAATTGATAAAATTGATAAAGCCGGTTAGAAGACCTGTTGGGAAACCTTTTTTACTTTTGAGCGGCGGCAAAGCATAGTAACTTCGAAAGAAAAAACCAAACGTATCGATGATGGTCAATGTCTGCATGCAAACCCTTTACAAATCTTGAGTATAATTGTACAAAAAAAAGGATAGCGATGCGGACTCTCTTTCTTACAACTCTTTGTTTTATGAGTCTTTTTGCAAACTCTTTTCGTCAGCAAGAGATAAAAAAATTGACGCGATCATATCGATTTTACAGCAAAGAATACTATGCATGCAAAAATCAAGCGGCAATCAATGTTTGCAACAATATCCACTGGACCCAAAAAGTGATACAAGCGACAGAGTCTTTTTAATGAGTTTTCCGCAAAGCTTCTATGAAGCGAAGCTGCATCGTTCGATCAACGAACTTAAAAGACAAAAACTGTGCATAGGAAAGTCGATGACACAAAAAGAGGCAAAAAGCTGTTTTACGCAATAGCCTTCAGCGCCTCAATCGCTTCTTCAAAAGAGGTTATCTCAACTCCATTTTTTTGTGCAATGTTTTTGGCAATCGTGATACTTATATCATGTAATGGTTTATTGACAGGAACTGCTCTTTTGACAAGATGGAGCGCTAAAGACTCTTCAAAAAAATCATCTGCTTTTTCATAGTCATCAGCATACGAGATAGCCTCTACAAGATCTTTTTCAAACCCCCAATACTCAAACATAGCACCAGTGATTTCTGCTGTTGAGGAACCTATAAAACTTTTCTCTACATGAGCGATATCATTGGTCATCTCGATCTCGGATCGGAAAGGGTAGACCATATCCTCTTGAATGATCACATCTGCAATCACAATTTTCCCAAGCTCTTGCAAAAATGCGGCCAGTTTTAAAAAACGTACCTTTGCAGGATTGATCTTTTTATACCATACCTCCATCAGTTTTGACTGCATTTGTGAAATATGAGCAAACTGCTCTGCTGTTATTCCATATGGTTCCATATCGATATTGAAAAGTTTTTTTATGGAATGCTGCATGACGATCGACCGAACCTCTTGCAACCCAAGATACGAGAGCGCTCTATCCAAATCCTCTATTTTTTCTCTGAGACCGTAAAAAGGCGAATTGACATGTTTCAAAATATCGGCAACAAGCATCGGATCTTTTTGCAATATTGTTACCACTTCATTTAAATCCACATCTTCTTTACTGACCGCTTGCTCAAACTCTTCGATCGTTTTAGGCAGTGGTGGCAGTGACCGTATTTTTCTTATGATTTCATCTCTCATCTCTCAACTCTTTTGCTAAAAATTCTCCTGTAAAGCTTCCTGTCTTTTCATAATGTGCAGCCACCTCTTCGGGAGATCCGGTGGCAACGACTTTTCCACCCCGTATCCCGCCTTCAGGTCCCATGTCGATGATATAGTCTGCGTTTTTGATGACATCCAGATTGTGTTCTATTACGATAACACTGTTTCCCAATTCTACCAAATGGTGCAATACTTTGATAAGCCTGTCCACATCGGCAAAATGAAGTCCGGTGGTCGGCTCATCCAAAATATAAAGCGTATTGCCCGTATCTTTTCGACTGAGCTCTTTTGCCAATTTTATCCTCTGCGCTTCTCCACCGCTCAAAGTTACGGCATTTTGTCCAAGAGTGATGTATCCAAGACCAACATCTTGCAAGGTTTTGAGTTTTTGATAGATTTTTGGAATATTTTTAAAAAACTCCAGCGCTTCATCTACACTCATGGCAAGCACGTCGGCAATATTTTTCCCTTTATAGTGCACTTCTAGCGTCTGTTCATTGTATCGTTTCCCTTTACACGCATCACACTTGATCATGATATCGGGCAAAAAATGCATCTCGATTTTGAGTTCTCCTTCTCCCCGGCACTTCTCACATCGTCCGCCTTTGACGTTGAAACTGAATCGTCCCGGACCATACCCTCGAATTTGCGCCTCTTTCGTTTTTGCAAAAAGAGCGCGAATCTCATCCATCACTCCTGTGTAGGTAGCGGGATTGCTCCTTGGGGTTCTTCCGATTGGAGACTGGTCAAGATAGATCACCTTATCGAGATGCTCCAACCCTTCAATCGTTACACCACTTACTTTACGCACCTTTTTTGCATGATTCAACGCCTCTTTTGCCACAGGCAGAAGAGTTTGCAGAACAAGCGAGCTTTTTCCACTGCCACTCACTCCCGTAACAGCTACAAAATTTCTCAAAGGAAAGAAAACACTCAAATCTTTGATGTTATTGATCGTAACGTTTTTTACATGAAGCCACTCTTTTTGCGGGCGTCTATGAAAATACTCTATCTTCTTGGCACCACTGAGATACTGTGCGGTGAGTGTGGAACTCTTTTTCAGTTCATCCACGCTTCCTGCAAATACAACCTCGCCTCCATGCTTGCCGGCACCTGGTCCGATATCCACAATAAAATCGGCCGCCTCGATCGTCTCTTTGTCATGTTCCACGACAATGACAGTGTTGCCTTTTTTTTGAAGATTTTTCAGTGTTCGAATAAGTTTGAGCGTATCTCTTTCATGCAAACCGATACTCGGTTCATCCAAAACATACATCACACCGGTTAGTCCGCTTCCAATCTGGCTCGCAATCCGTATCCGTTGCGCCTCTCCCCCACTGATGGTTCGGGCATCCCTTCCCAATGATAGATATCCAAGCCCTACATCCACCAAGAAAAAGAGTCGCTCTCGTATCTCTTTTAAAATTGGAGCGGCAATTGCCGCTTTTTGCTCAGAAAGATAGGAGAAACTGCTCTCATTGGCAAAAAATTCATACGCCTCCTCTATCGGCATATCCAGAATATCCGCTATCCCTTTTTCGGCAACTCTGACAGCTAAACTCTCCTGCTTGAGTCTGTGGCCGCTACACTTGTCACACACCTTTTCACTCATATACTCACCGAGCTCTGTTTCATCGCGGAACATATCATAGGCAATTTTCACTATTCCTGGCCACTCCCGGACAAGGTTATGGCTTTTCCATCTAAATGAGACCTTCTGCCCCATTCCGTATAAAATCGCTTTTTTCTGATGTTCTGGCAACTCTTCATAAGCAACAGTTGTATCGATCCCCTCTTGCTCGCAAAAGGCCATCAAAAACTTATAGTAGTAACTTTTATTATACCCATATAAAAATTTGATAGCACCTTTTTCTATCGATTTGTGCTGGTCGATAATCTTTTGGAGATCCAGCGTATAGCGAATACCAAGTCCATCACACTCCTCACAAGCCCCTTTGGGGGAATTAAACGAAAAGCTCAAAGGTTCCAAGGGTTCAAAACTCACTTTACAATCAAAACAGGCAAGATGCTCGCTGTAGTGATAATGCGATTTGACACCAAGCTCATCGGCATTCAAAATATCGATCTCCACTTCCCCATAGCTCGTTTGCAAAGCCTTTTCGATATCTTGGGCGATTCTGCTTCGATTCTCCTCTTTCATCACAACTCTATCCACAACCGCTTTAATAGTGTGCTTTTTCGTTTTACTCAGCTCAATCTCTTCATCGAGTCGCACCATCACTCCATCGATCATGGCTCGTACATACCCTTTTTGACGAAGTCCTTCCAACAAATCTGCAAAACTTCCCTTTTTCTCTTTGACTAAAGGTGCTGTGATAACCATTTTGGCACTCTGAGGAAGCTTGAGCACTTCATCGATAATATCTTGCGGATTCATTTGCGAAATAGGTTTACCACAAAGGTGACAGTGCTGCTGACCGATTCTTGCATAAAGAAGCCGGAGATAGTCATAGATCTCCGTTATCGTTCCGACAGTCGAGCGAGGATTTTTGCTTGTGGTTTTTTGTTCGATCGCAATCGCAGGCGTCAGCCCCTCTATTTTATCCACATCCGGTTTATCGAGTCTATCGAGAAACTGCCTAGCATAACTTGAAAGAGATTCGATATATCGCCTCTGCCCTTCAGCGTAGAGCGTATCAAAAGCAAGTGTAGATTTTCCGCTTCCGGAAAGTCCTGTAAAGACAACAAGCGAGTTTTTTGGAATTTTTAGATTAATATTTTTGAGATTGTGCTGTTTTGCTCCAAAAATTTCTATATGATTTTTCATTGAACTCCTCTAAAAAAATATCTTTTTTACAACCAATAACAAAATAATGGAATAGATAGCGATCAAAGCTTTTTTAAATTTCGCATGGTGTGTCATATGGGCTAGCTTTATACCAAAATAGACCCCAAAAAGGGAAGATACCCCCACAAGCAAACCATCTTTGTAATCAATATGTCCAAAGAGACTCAAACTCAAAAATCCGCTGATGGACGAAAAAATCACAAAAAAGAGACCCATGGAAGCCGCTTTTTTCACATCCATATGAAAAAAGCCAACAAGGATTGGTGTAATGAGAATCGACCCGCCAACTCCTATACTGATTGCCAACAATCCAACTATCACTCCCACTCCAAGTATTACTAGAGGAGGAATCTCCTTTGCTCCTCCTTCAATAGTGGGGGCTTTGAAAAAGCGATACATCGCAAAAAGAACAAATCCCAAAAACATCCACTCAAGCACATGGCTTGAAACGATACTTAAAAAGTATCCACTGCCAAGAGCGCCTATAAATCCGCCAATGCCAAGAGCCAACCCCTCATGAATCTTGAAAATATTTTTTTTGAAATTGAGATAGGACCCAAAAAGCGAACTAAATACCATTTGCGTAACTGATATCCCTACAGCCTCTTTAATATCAAATCCTAAATACAAAAGGATAGGCACCAAAATCGTTCCGCCGCCAATTCCGAAAAAACCTGAAAGAAAACCCACAAGAATACCAACGAGAATCAGTTCCATGTGCACACTTTTTTTTTCGGATTATATCGAAACTTAGAGAAATTTTATGAAGGATTTATCAAAATCAAACTATAATTGGTAAAACCTCTCAGGAGTGAGCATTGAAAAAAATTATACTTTTCCTATTTCTTACGCTCCAACTTTTTGCAACGATGATCCTTAACCTCAATGTAAAAGAGACGAAAAGAGGAATCGATCTTTTGCTCAATTTTGATATTCCCTTTGATGGCAAGATCATCGAAAGACACGAAAAGGACAAGACTATTCTTTATCTTGAGGACGTTAAAATCCTAACCCCATGGCAAAAAAAACTGCACAATCCAAATGTGTATCAAATCGATGTTTTACCGGCCAAAAACGGATCCAACGTAATCATCTACTCCACAAAAAAGATCAAACTGCGTGCAGCGAAATCCAAAGATGGATTCAGCCTTAAAATTGAAATTTATGCACCAACCCAAACGCTTGCAAGAACAGTCCATAAAAGTACAGATACCGGTATATGGATATTGATTTCTATCGGCGGTTTCATTGTACTGATCATGTTGGCCGTTGTGATAAAACTCTCTTCGGCAAACAAAGTGGCAAAGAAAAAGGTGATAGTTCCAAAACAGGAAGAGGAGTTTACGATCAAATTTGAAAAGCCTCTGGATGAACACAATAAAATCGCTCTCATCTCCTTTAAAGGAATCGATTATCTTGTTTTGATAGGAAGCACTAACGTTCTTCTTGGAAAATACAAAGAGGGGGAAATCGAATCGATGGAGGCCTTTGAGAGTGCCATTGAAAATCACAATTTTGAGCCAAGCGAGCCGCCACAAGAAAAAGAGGAGATATTTACGACGATAGAGGAGTATAAAAGAAAAGCGAGTGGAAAGTTTTAGAAAAAATCTTTTATCATCTGCTCCATCTCTTCAGGATTTTCCACTTCATTGATTTTCGTCCGAAAATGGGTGGCACCGGGATATCCTTTGGAATAGGTATGCAGATGTTTTCGAAACAGTACCGCACCATACTCTCCATAAAAACGGATCATTTGGTGAAAATGCTCTAATATGATCTCTTTTTTCAAGGATGCATCCACATCCTCTTTGCCATGTTTTAACTGATAGAAAATCCAAGGCTTTCCTATGGCACCCCGCCCAATCATCACGCCATCTGCCTTTGTTATCAATAAAACCTCTTGCGTTTTTTTATAGTCTGTAATATCTCCATTGGCAATAACCGGGATAGACACACTCTCTTTGGCCTGGGCAATCGCTTTATAATCCACTTTCGCTTTAAATCCGCCGCTTCGCGTTCTACCATGGATAGTGACAAAATCGGCTCCCGCTTCCTCTATTACTTTTACGATTTCGACAACTCTGTTTTCGGTAAATCCCAAGCGAATTTTGACGCTTGTATAATGTTTATTGGAAGTCTCTTTGATGGTCTGGACAATTTTTCCAAGTCTATCAAGATCTTCAAGAAGCGCACTGCCGGCTCCCTGTTTGACAACTTTCGGTACAGGACACCCGCAATTGAGATCAATCCCGTCAATCCCCTCCAGTTCATTGAGTCTTTCCACAGCCTCTTTGACAACTGCTGGATCGCCTCCCGCAATCTGAACAAAATAGGGATCCTCATCTGGAGATTTTTCAAGCATTTTATAGGTTTTTTTACTATCGTAGACAAGGGCATTGGAGCTGATCATCTCACTGATGGTCAGATCGGCCCCGAACTTTTTTACCACACTTCGAAAAGGAAGATCTGTATACCCTGCCAATGGCGCTAGAACATACAAAGGCTTCGAAAAATCCAGTTTCATCTATACGAACAGCTCCAACGGATAGTTTTTACCACACTCTTTGAGTTCCAGATAGGCTTTGAACTCTTGTAACTCCTCTTCGTTGGTCGTCTCAAGAAACTCTCTTGCTTTTTCGATCATTTCAAGATCGAGCAGTGTATACAGATAGGCTGCTTCACTCTTTTCATCCTCTTCTTTGAGCAGTTCAAACAGTTTCAATCGCTCATCAGGTGCCAAAACATCCTTAATTTCTCTCGCTATGGCAATATAATCTTTCCCATCTAAATCCATATGCGCTTGCTGAATGATATACAGAATATCTTGATACTCGATGCTCTTTTTCTCTTCTTTTACATGCTGGATGAGATAAATCAGTGTTTCTATATCAAACAGTGATGCATACTCTTTTATTTTCGCAATATCACTGAAATCCATAAAAATACGTAAAGCTTTCTTGCAGAGCTCTTTTGGATACTCTTTGCAGTTTTTCAAAACAACACCGCTGTATGTCGGCTCCTCTTTCATTCTGTTCTCGATATTGCGCAATAGTATCGGATTTTTAGGAGAGAGTTGAACACCTTCAAGTTCCACATACATTCCATTGTTGATATCTTTCAATGTATCGATCACTTTTCGCAATCGCTCATCTTTTGTATCTATTTTGAAATGTTGCGGGATCAAATAGGAAGCATCGCTCACCGTTCCAAGATTTTTAGCCTCTTTCGATTTGTACTGAAGCGCTTTTGGCTCTCGATACAAAGCGTTCACAAATGATGCAATCAGCGTATCGTAATCTTTTTTGTACCGTTTGAGCCGCATAAAATTGATAAAAGAATAATATGCCATATGAAAGAAGGAAGCCACAAACATCAAAAACATCGGGAGTATGACCCATACGGCTATCGGTAACGTCACAGGAATACCAAGCACTTCCAAGGTATAGGTCTGTTCTGTCTGAGTATAGATGAGACCTCCCACCAAGCCCATCAAAATAAGGCTAAACAGAATATATTTTTTTAAACGCATAATCACTCCTCTTTCATTTGTGATAAGGATGGTTGTGTATAATCGAGAGCCCTCGGAACAGCTGCTCCAACAACACCATTTTCGCAATTTTATGACTCATTGTCAATGGACTCAGACTCAAAGCCATATCACAAGATTGTACAAAAGATCTTTGCAACCCATACGCTCCGCCGATAAAAAACGCTACTTTCGTATGCTCTTTCAAAAGGTGTGCAAACGCAAAGGAGTCCAGACATTTTCCTTCGGGATCCAATGCAATATTGAAGCCGTCACTGAGTATATACGGCTTGAAGGTGTCACTATAAGCTTGCATAGCTTTTTTCGCATCGCTTTGTGCTGTATTGATCTTTTTATTGAAAATGTTCTTCGTCTCGATAAGGGCAAATTTTTTGCTGTTTTTGATCAAATCTTCATAGATGGCTTCATAGCACTTTTCATCTTTTTTACCGATTGAATAGATTGCAATCCTATGCAAATGTCAGCCCTTTTATCAAAAGATCACTTCCTATGGCTCTGAGCCAGACATTTTCGATCGGCTCAAACAGTCGAATGCCTCCGATAGCTACTACCTTATGTTTTGATTGTAATGCGATTTCGCTGAGTCTCTCTCCCAAAACATATTGCACATCTTTTGTGATGCTGCTACGATACGCTCCCAATCCCACATATTCCAGATCAAGTTCATTGGCTTCTTGAATCTCTTGTAATGTATGGGTAGAAAGACCCACCATTTTTGCACCATACAGCTTTTTTATGATAGTTACTGCTTCATTTTTTGAGTGGATACCAAAAGAATCCAGCACATTGTGCAAATCTTCTTGGCCGATATGGACACCGTCACACAAAGATGCCAAAGCCAGTTCATCATTGACAATGAGTATCCCGTCCCATCTCTTTCGAAGATACCGTATATCCCTTTTTTTCTCTTCGATTTCCCCAGATTTGTTGCGATATTGGATAATTTTGGCTCCAAATCTTTGGGCGATGGATAAAAATCCATCCAGATCAATTTCAAATCTTTTTAATAGCGATCTATCACACAGAGCATACAGATCATTCGGAAACAACGTTTTCCTCTTTCCACAATATTTTCAACAGATCTGCTATCGTTTTTTTCATAGCAGGTCTTTCGACAATCATATCGATCAAACCGTGTTCTAACAAAAATTCGCTTCGCTGAAACCCTTCCGGCAAATCAGCACCTATAGTCTGTTTGATAACCCGTTGCCCTGCAAATCCTATGAGAGCACCCGGCTCGGCCATAATGATATCTCCGATCATGGCAAAGGAAGCACTCACTCCCCCCATCGTAGGATCTGTGAGTACAGAAATATAAGGAAGTTTTGCCTGATGAAGCTTTGCTAGTGCCGCACATGTTTTGCTCATCTGCATAAGGCTGAAAGTACTCTCTTGCATCCTCGCTCCACCGCTGGCACTGACAATCACCAAAGGTTGTTTCTTCTCGAGAGCTCTATTGACGGCACGAACGATCTTTTCTCCTTCCACAGAACCGAGACTTCCTCCCATAAAGGCGAAATCAAAAACCACGATCTGCGTAGGAACTCCTTCTATCGTACATTCGCCACTGATAGCGGAACTGGCTCTCCCTGTTTTTTTCTTACCTTCTTCGATACGCTTTTTGTAGCTCTTTTTATCGACAAATTTGAGCGGATCAACTGGTTCCAACTCGGCGTCATATTCGACAAAAGTTCCTTCATCACACAAAATCTCCAGACGCTCCTGTGCACCTATGCGAAAATGGTATCCGCATTTTGGACATACGTTGTATCGATTTTGTACCTCTTTGTAGTACATGAGTGCATTACAGCTGGGACACTTTATCCAGTGGCTTGGCTGTTCTTTTGTGCTTGGCTGAGAGCGACGTATTTTGAAAAAATCGCTGATCCCCACTACTCATCCTTTAAAACTATTTCTTTAATCTTATCAAAAATTGCTTTGTCCTTACTGACTATGATTGTGGTAGTATCTTGATAGATATAACAATCACTGCAAAGATGCAGACCCGCTGCAATGTCATACTCTCTGATCTTGCCTACAAACAGGACATACTTGACTGAATAGGCATACGCCAGCGAAAGAGCTACAGCTCCTGGACTTCGAAATTTCAAACCATTGGCATTAAGTCTTGCAACAATCTTCGGATTTGCATAGGCCTTTTCAAAGAGGCCTATTTTGGAGAAAGGATGATACTTTACAGGTTTCATATCTGATTCGAGAATCTTCCCTTTGAAAAAGCCTCCATCATATTTGATAAAAAGATCTCCGTTTGCAAAGTTGGCAACACAGGATAAAAGCATCTCTCCATCTTTTTGTACAGCTATAGAAGTTCCATAGTAGGGAAAAGATGAAAGGAGATTGTCACTTCCGTCAATCGGATCGATAATCAGTTTCCACTCCCCTTTTCCGATGATTCCAGACTCTTCAGATATTATCTGACCATAATGCGAAAGATATTTTATGTAGATTTTTTCTGCAAGCAGATCCACATTGGATGAAAGATCCCCTCCGGCTCCGTATCCGTTGTATTGATAGAGTTCATCGATCATATCGTACCGCACGGTACGATAGATCTCCTTGAGTGCCGATCGTAGATCAGTGATAAAGTTTTGCACTATCCAATCAACTTTCTCACAATCGATTTTGCCGCTTCTCTTCCATCATAAGCCGCAGTTACAACCAGATGCGCCCCTCTATAGCAGTCACCTCCGGCAAATACACCCGGTTTTGTCGTTTCGTAGTTTTGATCAATTTTCACCGCACCCCACTGATTGGTCTCGATTCCATGTTTTGAGAGAAATTCAAGAGGTGTGTTTTCGAAACCCAAAGCAAAAATCACCACGTCTGCTTCCATTGTAAACTCACTGTTTTTAATCGTCTCCAATTTTCTTGATCCATCTTTGGAAACAGTCGAAATCGTTTTGACAAATTCCACACCGATCACTTTATTCTCTTCATCTGTCAAGATCTTCGTTGGAGCAACGTTATAGACAAATTCTGCACCCTCTTCCTGAGCGTTTTTCACCTCTTTTTTGCTCCCTGGCATGCTGGCAGCATCTCTTCGATATGCACAGATCGCTTTGGCTGCACCTTCACGAAGTGAAGTTCTCACACAGTCCATAGCAGTATCACCACCACCGATGACGATCACACGCTTATCTTTTACTTCCATAGAGCTGTCATAGGCATCACCAAACACTTTTCTTTGTACATTGGTGAGAAAATCCATCGCCATAAAAGCACCTTTGGCATCTTCGCCAGGAATATTTGCTCGTCTTGGTTTTGTAGCCCCAATTCCCAAAAAGACGGCATCGAAATTCTCCAGCAATTCTTCAAAATCGATATTTTTCCCTACCTCGATATTAAGATTGAGTTTCATACCGGCTTCTACAAGCCAGTCGATCCTTCTTTGCACAACTTTTTTGTCCAGTTTAAAGTTTGGAATACCGTATGTCAAAAGCCCCCCTGCTCGATCAGAGCGCTCATATACATGCGGTTCGATACCATGTCGAAGGAGATATGTCGCACAACTGAGACCCGCAGGACCGCTTCCGACAATCGCTACTTTTTTGCCGGTTTTTTTCTTTTCAAACTCCGGCCTCATTCCTTTTTTGAAACCCTCTTCACTGATAAAGGTCTCAATGGCTCCAATGGTAATAGCTCCATACCCTTCATTGAGAGTACACGCACCTTCGCAAAGTCTATCTTGAGGACATACTCTCCCCATGATTTCTGGAAACGGAGAAGATTCATTTGAGATTTTGAAAGCAAGCTCAAGGTCTTTCTCTGCTACCGTTTTGAGCCAGTGAGGGATGAAGTTGTGCAAAGGACAGGCGTTGTGACAGTATGGATCCCCACACTGCACACACCTGTCTGCCTGGGTGGCAGCTTCATTGGGATTGTAAATCTCATAAATTTCTCGAAAATCTTTAATTCTCTCATTGACTGATCGTTTTTTCGGTTCGATTCGTTCATTGAAAATAAAATTTTGCATATTATTCCCCTTCCTCTAGGTTCAAAGGCACTTTTCGAAGCTCTTTTGGCCGTACCATCCAAAAATTTCGTATCTCCATTCTGAAGTTGTCCAAGATAAATTTGGCTTTTTTACTTCCTGTCTCATCATAAAAAGATTGTAGCAGCTTTTTAAGATAGTGTCGTGCCTCGTCAAACTCGTCGATATCGATACGTCTAGCTTCGATGAGTTCTTGGTTGATTTTCTCGATAAAAGTGTGGTGCGTATCATACACAAATGCAAGACCTCCAGTCATACCCGCACCAAAATTGATACCCGTATCACCAAGAATCACTACGATCCCGCCAGTCATATATTCACAGGCATGATCACCTGTGCCTTCTACCACTGCCAATGCTCCAGAGTTTCGAACAGCAAATCGTTCACCCACTTCTCCGGCGACAAACAGCGTTCCTCCTGTTGCACCATACAAACAGGTATTTCCAGCAAGACTCAAGCCTTCATTGTGGGTTTTAGATGTTATGACGATCTTACCGCCATTCATTCCTTTTCCCACATAGTCGTTTCCAGCACCCACAAGATTGATTGTCACACCATTAATTAAAAAGGCTCCAAGGCTCTGTCCTGCAACTCCTTGAAGATTGATTCGGATACTATCTTCTTTTAGACCCTCATCGCCATAATATTTTGCAATCTCACCACTGATTCTGGCTCCGAAACTTCTGTTGACATTGGTAATGGTTTTATTGACAATCACTTGCTTTCCAGGATTTTCGATCGCTGGATAGACCTCTTTCAAAATCTCTTTTTCATACTCGTTACTGTCAAACGGCTCATTGGATGGAACTTGACAGGTATCTACGCCATCAAGTCTCATAAGTACAGAACTAAAATCAAATTTTTGAGCCAGTTCATTTTCTACAACTCTCAAAAGATCCGTTCGTCCGATAATATCTTCAAGTTTTGTATAGCCTAGTGTTGCCAAAATTTTTCGCACATCTTCTGCAATCAACGTAAAGTAGTTGATGAGTCTGTCAACCGTTCCAACATAGTGCTCACGTAAAAACTCATTTTGTGTTGCAATGCCCACAGTACATCGGTTCAAATGGCATACTCGCAAAATCTTACATCCAATGATAGTGAGCACACCTGTACCAAAAGCATAGCTTTCAGCTCCCAAAATTGCCGCTTTGACAATATCAAGACCGGTTTTGAGTCCACCATCCGTTTGAAGCTGCACAAACTCTCTTAAGTGGTTGGCTTTGAGTGCGTTGTGCGCTTCACTTAGCCCCAGCTCCCAGGGGTTTCCGGCAAATTTGATAGATGTGAGTGGTGCAGCTCCCGTACCTCCATCGCCACCGCTTATTATGATCTTGTCTGCATAGGCTTTCGCCACACCTGTTGCAATAGTTCCAACTCCAGCAGTAGAAACAAGTTTGACAGCCACTTTCGCATCCGGATTGACCTGCTTGAGATCGAAGATAAGCTGTGCCAGATCCTCAATAGAGTAGATATCGTGGTGTGGTGGAGGCGAGATAAGGGTGACGCCTGGCATCGTATGTCTTAGCTTAGCGATAAGCGCTGTCACTTTATGTCCTGGAAGCTGACCACCCTCACCCGGTTTTGCTCCTTGAGCGATTTTGATCTGAATCTCTTTTGCACTTCTAAGATAGGCCGGGGTTACGCCAAAGCGTCCACTTGCAACCTGTTTGATTTTTGAGTTTTTGATGGTTCCAAAACGTCTTGCATCTTCACCACCTTCACCTGAGTTGCTTTGCGCACCGATTTTGTTCATCGCTTCAGCAATACACTCATGCGCTTCCGGCGAAATGGATCCAAGACTCATCGCAGCACTGTCAAATCGCTTGAAGATATTCTCGATCGGTTCTACTTCATCGAGGCTTACTGGCTTTCGATCGCTTTGAAATTCGAAAAAGTCTCGAATAAACCGAAAACCTCTGCCATCCACCATCTTTTTAAGCTGCTCATAATCACTCCAGTCTCCAGTAATCGAGACTTTATGGATCTGATTGACAGTATTTGGATTGAAGTCGTGATATTCACTGCCGTCGATATATTTGTAATAGCCTCCAAGTTCCAATGGAAAGATTCTCTTTTCTATATCGATCTCATACGCTTTTTCATGATACCTGTTGAGCCGCTCCTCTATATCTTCATAGGTTAGTCCTGGAAGCAGGCAAGCCGAATTGGAAAAGCATTCATTCACGATCTCTTCACTTAGGCCCAAAACATCGAAAAGACCAGAGTTTCTATAGGATGCAATAGTAGAGATACCCATTTTTGACATGATTTTCAAAAATCCGGCATTCAAGGCATTGACCACATTTTTAAACCTGTTTCTTAGTTCAAAAGGAGTCAGATCCTCTTTTTTAAGTTTCTCATAGACTGTGGCAAAAAGCAGATACGGATAGACCGCACTTGCACCATAACCTATCATAACTGCGGCAGAGTGTGAGTCATACACTTCACCGGTGATTGCAACGGTAGAGACAAGATGCCGAACCTTGGCTTCAAGCAATCGCTTATTGAGCCGGCCTATTACCATCGCCATAGGCATCGTCTTTTTATTTGGACTGAGTTCTCTGTCATCTAAGACGATGATTCGCACCCCTTCGTTGACAACGGCATCGATCACCTCATCGCACAGCTTTTCAAGGCTTGCTTTGAGATCTTTTTCAAAAGCTGTCGAAAACGTTCTATTTTTAAAGCAAGCCTGATAGCGCGGATGTTTCGGATCGCCATAGGATAGAAGGACATCGAGTTTTTCTCGAATCAGAATAGGCGATACTGCTTTGAGGCGTATCGCGTGATTTGGGTCTTCATCCAAAATATTGTGGATCTCGCCAAAGCCGGTATTGAGACTCATAACAATCTTCTCTCGAATCGGATCGATCGGAGGGTTTGTCACCTGGGCAAATTTTTGTTTGAAAAAATCAACAAAGGCTCTTTGCTTTTGACTAAAGGCCGCCATAGGCGTATCGTCACCCATAGAGCCAACTGCTTCTTTTCCCTCTTTGATCATCGGCTCAATCACCTGCTCTACTAGCTCATGGGTGATATTGTAATAACGCTGTTTGTGAACGATATCTTCAAGTTTGTAATCATCAATATTGCTAAATGGCGTTTCGATATGCTCTTGCAAATAGACCATATTTTCATTGAGCCACTGGGCATATGGATTGGAGTTTTTGAGGTAATCGTTGATATCTTCGTTTTTAAGAATGACACCATATTTGAGATCAAGCGCTATCATCTCACCACTTTGCAGTCTTCCACGCTCCAAAATATTTTCTTCCGGAACACCCAAAATTCCATATTCACTCGCAATGATCAGCCGTTTATCTTTCGTGATGATATATTTTGCCGGGCGAAGGCCGTTTCTATCGAGTACACATCCAATATAACGCCCATCGGTCATACTCACAGCCGCTGGACCATCCCATGCTTCAAAACAGGTACTGGAATATTCATAATAGGCCCTGAGGTGCGCATCCATATGCGGAGCATTTTGCCAAGGAGCCGGAATAAGTGCGCGAGTTGCTTTGAAAAACTCCATACCATTGACAATCAAAAATTCAAAAAAGTTATCCAAACTTTTACTGTCACTTGCCTCTTTTTCAAGAACCGGTAGGATTCTCTCGATCTCTTCAGGGCTGAAAACTTCGCTTTTAAGTGATTCGCATTTAGCCAGAACGTTGTATCTGTTGGCGGAAACGGAATTGATCTCACCATTGTGTGCAATCATTCTAAAAGGCTGGGCAAGCTTCCATTTTGGCAACGTATTGGTGGAAAATCGCTGATGGAAAAGAACGAAACTGGCTTCAAAATCCTCATCTTGGAGATCAGGATAGAACATTTTGATATAGGTGGGCATAACAAGCCCTTTATAGGAGACCGTTTTACTCGAAAAACTTGGGATATAAAAATCTTCATCATCTTCCAAAGCGTGTTCGATCTCTCTTCTTGTGAGATATAAAAGAGCTTCAAATCGTTTTGTCGCGATCAAAGAGTTTGGAGCAACAAAGATTTGAACAATATTTGGGAGGGTTTTCAGCGCCAGTTCCCCGAGAGCTTCGGTATTGACAGGAACCTTTCTCGTATGAAGGACTTTGAGGTCGTTCTTTTTACACTGCTCTTTAATGACAGTAAGATTTTCCTCATTTTTATAAAAAACCATTGCCACAGCATATTTAGAAGGAAGAACAAACCCCTCTTCTTTTGCTATTCTTTTGAAAAATTTATGAGGCATGGAAAAAAGTAGTCCGCTTCCATCACCACTCTTTCCATCTGCCGCAATGGCACCTCTGTGCATCATTCTCTCAAGCGACTGAATCGCGTCATTAACATTTTTGTGGGAAGGCTTGTTGTCAATACTGGCAAGCAAACCAAACCCACAGTTGTCTTTGTAGGAAGTTAAAAAATCCATCCGTCCACCTTTCTTACTTTAAACAACTTTTAATATTTTTTTTAGTATAAGTTGAAATTATTTTATCCTAAATTTCGTTAAAAACTACTTATAAATGAGCTGTTGATGCAAGGATTCATACTCCATATTACCAAAGTAAAAAATGAAGACCTCATCGTAAAAGTCCTCACTCAAAAAAGAGTGTATACACTGTATCGATTCTATGGTGCAAGGCACAGTACGATCAATTTGGGCTACAAAGTGGACTTTGAAATAGAGCATGATATCGGTTATCTTCCCAAAATGAGGCACATCACCCATTTAGGTACACCCTGGCTTAAATCGATGCATACAACACTGCTTTGGCAAAAGTTTATCAAACTGCTACATGCCCATCTTTTTGATATAGAAGCAATTGATCCATTTTACTATGATCTGCTTTGCGATCTTTCAAAACGCCTAGAAAGACAAAATCCCAAACGCGCAATGATAGAAGGCTATTTGAAGCTGCTGTATTTTGAGGGAAGACTTCATACTGAACCTGTCTGTTTCGTGTGTGAATCAAAAATCAAACGAGACCCTGTATTGGTGCGAGCTTTTTTACAAGCGCACAGTGAATGTATCCCTAAAAGAAGTTTTGATCAAAAAAAGGTAGAGTATCTTTTTACCCATTTCGATACACAGTTTTTTGAAGAGGATGAGATAGAGGCTCTATGGAGCCTCATCGAAGAGGGACTATAATACTTATGCATTCTTTTGTAATTGTTCCACTATCCATTTTGTATTGATAATGTTATAGACTTCATCATGATACTCTACCGTCCCTTTAATAAAATGCTCTTTTTCTGAAACAACGATATGCACATCATCTTTTGGAACTTGTATGATTTCTTGAATAGAACCAATAAGCAGGGCATAATCGAAGAGTCTGTTCTCAACTTCCGTTTGCATGATAAGGATCAGTCCATCCTTTCCTTGACTTTCTGTTTTGGTTGCCAGATATTCCAAATCAAAAAGCAGATAACTTCTTGAATCGATAGCAACAATTCCTTCAACCCCTTCTCTATGTTCCAAAGATCGTGTGATATGCACTTCATGCTCTTCATGAATACCTTTGATATTTTCCATTTTAATCGCCAATCTTTTTCCGTCCACACTGACGATCAAGAACTCTTCATATTCATGCACCCTTTTTGAAACTTCGTTTTTGTCATGAGAGGTAATACCGTACATCTCGATAAGATTTTGCAGATATTCATTACTAATGATGGATATCACCTGGTTTTCATATATAAAAAAACGGTCGAGAATCTCTTCTCCTCTTGCAATATTGATGTTTTCTGTTTGGACATTGACTATATTGAGAATCTCACCGACACTGAGTCCCAAATGAAGATTCTCTTTTTTAAAAATAAAAATATTTTCACCAAGCTTACTATCAACATGTAGCAGTTTCCCAAGATTGATAAGATGCAATAGCCTATTTTTCACCAAATAAACACCTTCTATAAACTCCTCTTTCGGAATATACATACCCTTTTTTGCATCTTCCAAAACTTCGACAAACTGCACCATAGAAGCATCCACGGCAAAAATCTCTTTCCCTAGTTTAAACAGAATCAAACTTGTCTCATCTTGATCTGTTTCCAAAGTGTTATCTAGAAGTTCCTCTTTTTGCTTTTGATAGGATGGCTTGATCGTCGGGACATCGACACTGCTATAAAAGAAATCCTCTTTCAAAATTTCCACCACTTCTTCATCAAAATTGATCACTTCGATTTTGTCATTGTTATATTTTATATTTTCTATCTCTTCGATCTTATGGATTTCATCCACAAGGATGGCAAAATCTTTATCTTTGATGCTTAAAATTATGGCGCTCTTGTTTTTCAGATCTTCACAGTCTCCAAGCTTCAACAGCTTTTTGAGGCACACCAAAAAATAGACATCATCATTTTGTTTGATCTCTCCTATAATATACTCCGGCATAAAAGCAACATCATACACCTTCTCCACATCCACAATCCACTTCACATTGTCAACATTGACGCCGAAAATGGAGTTGTTTAATTTAAATGTACAGACGGAGACCATTACGCTTCTCCAGCCAATGCTGATGCTATTTCATACAGTTTTGCAGAAAGCTCTTTCATATCTCTACTGATTTGTAAAATGATATTTGCAGCCTCTTTCGATTCAGCAGCATTTTTGTGAGATAGTTCTCCGGCTTCTAAAATCTGTTCTGCAGCAATTTTACTCTGCTCGAGCGCCTGTACGATATTTTCGACAAGTGTAACACCTTTTTCCACCGCTTCTAGCACTTTTGTCAAATTCTCTTTATTGTTGGCAAGTTCATATTCGATTCTATCAAGCTTCTCGTTTTCCGCACGTTGGGTAAGAATAATATTATTGACCAATACATTGATTTGGTCATTTTCCTCTTTTACTTTGTTGATTGTCTGAATAACCTTGTCAAGATTCTCTTCTGAACTGTTGGCAAGCTCTTTAATATCGCGACTCACTTCACTAAAACCGCTACCAAATTCACCAGCTCGTATTGCTTCTACTGAACCATTGATTGAAAGGGCCGAAATTTGAACGATGGAGAGTTCAATTTTGCGAATCATATCATTGAGAGCATTGATTTTTGAGTTGATAAAATCAAGTGAAGGAATGATATCTTCGGATGATTTTGTATTTTCCAAAGCCATCGCTTTTATTCTTTTTAGATCTTGTATCACACTATCAAAAATCTGATCAATTTTTTTCAAATCTTCAAAAAGATTGTTCAATAGATCCTTTGCATGAGATGCCTCTTGCAAAGTTTTTATTGTTATTTCTTCCGCTCTTTTAGCATCCTCTTTGGCAATATTGGCTGCCTCTTCTATCTGTTCCAATGCTTCAACAGTCTGCTCCATCGAACGCTCGATCTCCTCATTGGTGCTGGTTAGCTCTTCTGAAGCAGATGCCAACTCATCTACTACCGCTTTTTTATCGCCTCCTTCCATCTTGTCGATAAGATCTTTGATCATTTTTGCTGCAACTTCAGCTTGCGCGAAGGCTTCAACCTGCTGAGAAATTGTATTGGTGATCTCACTGACTGCACTGGCACTCTCTTCTGCAGCACTGGCAATAATCTCCGCACTTTGATGCATAGCACTCACCTCTTTTGCCGTTCGTTTTACTGCATCAACAATACTCATTGTCAACTCATTTGTCTTTTTGATCAAATTCATGATGCTATACATGTTATTTGAGCTGTCAAGAGCAATTTTTTCGGCCTCTTGCATCGAAGTATGAAGTGTATTCATCACATCTTTTGCTACAGCAATCTTTTCTTGCGTTATTTGGACAATCTCTTTGATATTGACCACGTATCTATTGGATTTTGAAGCAATCTGGCGAATCTCAGAAGCCATAATAGTGAAGCTTTTGCCTTTTTCTTTAGCTCTGGCAGCTTCGATAGCAGCATTGAGTGCCAATAATGAGGTTTTCTTTGCCAGTTTTGTAATCAAATTGACTGCATTATCGATCTCTTTGGATGAATCGTATAAAAGATTTGCCTTCTTTGCAATCTCTTCTGCAAAATTTGCAGTAACACGCATCTTCTCTTTATCTTCTAAGATACTTTGATTCGCTCCTTTGATGAGCTCCATAAATTTTTCAGAAATCTCTAATATAAAGTTACTGTCATTTTCCAGAGTTTGGGCATTTTTATTGATCTCTTCAATTGCACTCAGACTCTCTTCAGCCGCCCCAGCATTCTCTTCTGCCGCTGCAGCAATCTGCTCCATTGTTCCTTTGATTTCTTCAATTGCCGCCAAACCTTCTGCCGTTTTTTCAGTCAGTTTGTGAGAAATTTCCTCGATAGTTGCTGTATTTAAATCTATACTGTTTTGCGTTTCATCCTGTTGCGTATTATTCGAATTTTCTGTTATTCCCTGGTTTTCAAAATGTTTCTTTATAAATCCCATTTATACTCCTTATAAATTGATTGATTTCGGGTTTGCCAAAATAGTATCCTTGATACACATCTACCCCGATCTTTTGTAAAATTTGCAGCTGCTCCTTTGTCTCAACACCCTCTGCAACTACTTGCAACTCAAAAATATGACCAATTTTTGTCATCGCTTCCACAATTGCATAATCATTGGAATTATCGACAATATTTTTTACAAACATTTGATCGATTTTCAGCTCAGACAGCGGAAGCGTTTTTAGATATTCAAAGGAAGAAAACCCCGTTCCAAAATCATCGATGCTAAATGATATACCAAATTTTTTTAGTTGAATTATTTTAACAATCGCTTCCTTGATATTTTCCAATAAAATATTTTCTGTTATCTCAAAGATAAGATTATTTGGCTCGATGCTATATTCATTGATAATTTCTTTCACTCGCTTGACGAAAAGCTCGTCCTCAAATTGTCTTGGACTGATATTGACCGAAATCTTCGTATCACTATTTTGAAGATAGGAGCAGACCGCACGCAAAACATACTCACCTATTTCGATAATCAATCCATTCTCTTCAGCTATAGGTATGAATTTGGCTGGAGAAATTATCTCTCCGTCTCGTTCCCATCGTATCAACGCTTCATATCCAACAATATGTGGGGAACCGTTTTGTAAACGGACTTTTTTTTGAAAGGCTAGAAAAAATTCGCCTCTTTTCAGTCCGGCTTTGATTTTTTCTTTTAATGCGCTCTTCTCTTTTACCATCTCAAGATATCTGGAATTAAAAACGATAATGCGATTTCTTCGCTTCTCTTTCGCGTTGTACAAAGCGACATCAACCTGTTTTAACAAAGTGGCGATATCTAAATTTGGCTCAATCAGTGCAATACCGATGCTGACTGTTATGTTGATAGTCTGATCCTCGATACAATAAGGCTTTTCCAACTCTTTTCGCAGCCGATTTGCAAACGTGACACTGAAAATCCGAGCTCTCTCTCTATTTTTTTCTTTTAAATCACAAAAGATAAGAAATTCATCACCTCCGGCTCTGGCTATCAAAGCCTCCGTTTTCACAAGGGCTTGTAGTCTTTTTTTGATCTCTTTTAAAAGAAGATCTCCAATTTCATGTCCACGAATCTCATTGATCTCTCGAAAATCGTCGATATCGATAAAAAAGATTGTCCCATAAAGAGAATGACTCGTATAAAAGGAAAGTACTTCTTGGATATACTCTAAAAAAAACTTTCTGTTGTAAAGTCCTGTAAGCAAATCGTAATTGGACAGGTAGTCAATAAGGTTATCTTTTTCTACGATTTCGGAAATATCAAAAATGGAAACGATACGCAAAACAGTACCGAATAACTGGATACTTCTCCCCTTCACCAAAACCCAGGCATTCGAACCGTCTCTTTTTTTAACCTTGACTTTGTAGGGTTTGCTATAATTTTTTCCAATATGGTTTTGTACAATACTTTTGCAATTATCATCAACAAATTCAAATACGTTTTTCCCTACAAGCTCTTCTTTTTGATATCCTACTATTTTTGCAGCACTGCCGTTGGCATATAGAATCGTTCCATCAACTTCAATAAAAATAATTCCTTCAAAAACATGTTCAAAGAGATGGACGATACACTCTTGAAGCTGCTGATTGAGACTTTTCAAGTTTTAATATCCTTGACACATATTTTTTGAAGCAAAAAAATATTTCATAATAAAAAATGATAACTAAAATATCTTAAATAGAGTTTACTCAATGGTAATATCATGCTTATATCATACTATAGAAAGAAATAATGGATAAAATCGCCCTCAAAACGAGGACATGCGGAGACTCATAAGGGAAAAAAGGAAAAACTAATTTGCTTCAAAATCATCTACGATCATATCTGTCCCGCTCAGCATCCTTCCACCGTAATCGATTTTTTGCAATACTTTCACATCTCCTACCGGATCTTTTTTTACGACATAGAGCTGTCCGTAACTTTGAACAGGATGAAAAACAAAATCCTGAAGCTCTACTGCCGCATCCTTTACCTTCAAGGTTTCCGGAAGAAGTGTATCGCATAGTACATCAAGATAACCTTCTCGTAATATGTCGTATTGATCAAAAAGCACAGAACAATCCACATACCCAAACTCTACTTCATTGGACTCGGCATGCTCGATATCTGCTACCAAATCCCAACGGCCATCACCCTCTTGAACAACAACGAAGAAAATATCACCCACTTTGGCATTTTGAATCAATGGTAGAAGATCGACAATATTTTTGTTTTTCAATATCACATCATCGGTATAGTATGTTTTCGAATCGATCTCTATGGAAGATTCGTCCGGATCGGCGCAATGTATCTCTTCAGGTGCTTCGATAGCATCTGCTTCTGCGCTCTCGACATATTCTTTGGCGATTTCAAAAAGCTCTTTGACATCTTCAGCAGATTCCAAATCAAACGCATCCCACTCGATACCTTCCATCTCCAGTCGTGATATGTTATATATTTTTACGATTTTTGCTTTTCCTGCGACTGATACGTTCATCGTTTCTCCTTTTTCTTTCTATAGATATAAGCCAATATTTTGGCTACTGCCACATAGAGTTTTTGTGGTATCTCTTCATCCAATTCAACTTTTGAAAGAACCTCAATCAGTTCAGGATCCTCATAGAGCTCGATACCATGTTCTTGTGCTAGTTCGATAATTTTTTGTGCCCTGTACCCTTCCCCTTTTGCAATAACCTTTGGCGCATTCGAACTCTTTTTGTCATATTGAAGTGCTACTGCCTTTTTTTTCATACTGTTATATTGATTCCATCTGTTGTAGTATAACGCGTTTTTTCACCCGAATGTGATACAAAAGTCACAAAAACATCCTCGAAATCTTCCAGATCTTCTATCAATTGTGTAACGCCATCTCTGAGAATTTCACGAAAAACGGCATCTTCTATAAAAAACTCCACTTTGAGACTATTGTGTATCATCAAAAGATCTACTTGTGCTTTTCCAATGTCTTCAAAATCGAGATCTATCTGACAAAAATAGTGTTTTTTATCTGCCCATACCCGCAATGATCCTTCTTTTAGATCCTGCCAAACAACCGGAAGGTAGGTGTATACCATCCCGCTCACCAACGAATAGAGTTGAAAATTTTGGAGATTGTGATAAAGCGTAGATACTTTTTTGTCATCGCCCAAGGATTCTTTCATCTGTGCTACCAATACCTTGAGGTCATGGGTGATAATCTCCTGTGCTTTCGTGTGAAGAGTATGTAGAGCTTGTTGTATGAGAATCTGCAAAGGCTTTTGTGTTTCATTGCTAAAGAGTGCTTTGATATGTTCATCCAAAACAGTCGCATTGAGCACAAACTCTTTGATCTCTTTTGGGGTTTTAACATCCAACTGCTCTTGAACATTTTGTAAAAGCGTAAACTGCTTGACAAGAGTGTCGAGTCTCTTTTCCAAAAAAGTTCCACTGTTGAGAATCAGTTGTTGAATATCTTGAGTCAGCATTGAGTTGAACTGTTCAGCCGGGAAAAATATATCATTGATCTGCTCAAATCGTTGTACGAGTGTTTGCGCATCATTTGCACGTGCGATATAGCGCAGAAGCGGCGTATCGGCATTTTTTAGCTGAGGAAGATTTTTTACATTTTTCAAAACTTCTTCAAGTTCGTTTTTTGCACCTTTTTTGATCAGCTCCTTTGCCTGAGCAATGAGCGTTTTAAAATCTTGTGAGGAGGACAGGGCTACGAAACTTTCAGGTTTGAGTGTTTGAATAATCTCTTCGTTCATCCGTTGCAACTGCTCATTGAGTCCTTTTTGGAGCAAAATCTGCACTGTTTCGTCATCTTTGTTTCCAAGGGCTATTCGAAGAGCTAGTTGAAGATCTTTTGTCAAATCCAAAGATTGCAGTTTTTTCTCAACTTTCTCTTTTTTTGGACTGAGAATTTCAAGCAACTGAAGTTTGATCGCTTTTTCGCTGCCTGGCATTCCAAGGACTTTGAGAAGAAGCGTCGTATCTTTTTGCAAAGGGATTTCTGTTCGCATCTCAAGCTCTTGGCCATTGATACGAACCAAAACGGAACCGCTTGGCAGCACGTCGACTACTTCGGCCCGTACAGTTCCATTGACTTTGAGATTGAGTGAGACCTGCGGCAGTTTGAAAAATGTCTGTTCTTTGAGAACATTCTCCACATTGAGTGGAGGCAGATGGGGTTGCATATCAGACCTTCAGACGCTCTTTATCAAAAAAAGTATCGTCATGAATATGACGAAATGAGGCTCTGATATATTTTACCACATCACGAAACCGCCCCTCTAACTCCGAAACAAAAGCTTTCATATTTTCGCGAACATATGGCTCTTTGATATCAAAACGCATGGCAGGACACATCTCATCACCGATCGCCATAAAACCGTTTCGCTCTACAAATCCTTGAAGCTGCTTTTCACGGGTCTCGATGAGTGGTCGAATAACGTAGAGTCCTTTCGAGCTTTTATAGATTGGAGGCATAGAGCGCATCGCTCCGTTATAAAACATATTCATAAAGAAACTCTCAATCGCATCATCAAGATGATGTCCAAGAGCCAGCTTGTTAAATCCGTTTTGCAACGCGTATGTATAGAGTGCCCCTCGCCTCATCCTTGAAAAAAAGCTGCAATAGGATGAGTTGGTGCGGATCTTCTCTTTAGCCAGATCAAAAATCTCCGTTTCATACACGGTATGCTCGATACCATACTCTTCGCAATGCTTCGTTAAAAAGTCGTAATTTTCTCCCATGCCATAGCTGATCGTCACAGCTTTGAAGGTAAAATCATATGGTGCCACTCTTTGGATATGCTTGAGGGCATGTACGAGCGTCAAAGAATCTTTGCCACCGCTCAGTCCCACTAAGACTCTGTCGCCTTCTTTGAGCAGTTCAAACTCCACATTCGTCCGAGCAATCTGTTTGATCAGCTTTTTCGTAAATTCTGCCCGCTTCATTGTATGATCGCATCCACCATTTTTAAGATAAACTCCGCACTTCGTTTGGAAGAGCTTTTCAAGAATGTGTCAAAATCAAAACTCGCATCCATATCCGCTGCATCACTGATGGATCGTAGGATAAAAAAAGGGATATCAAAAGCATCACAGACAACTGCCACAGCAGCTCCTTCCATCTCCAAAGCATCCGCATCAAAGGTCTTTTGAATCCACTCTTTCCTTTTGGGATCGGCAATAAACTGATCACCTGTTGCGATAGTACCCTCTTTCAAAGGTACTTGCATCTGCTTTGCCACATCTTTTGCGATCTCTCGTAAAACGGGATCACTCTCCACGTACACTTTGCCCTCTGGTACATACCCGTACGGATGACCAAAAGCCGTGATATCAAGATCGTGCTGGCACAGTCTCTTTGCCATTATAAGATCGCCAATGTGCAAATCTTCGCTGATAGCTCCGGCAACACCGCTAAAAAGCAGTTTTTCAACTTTGAAATGCTGAATCAACACATTCGCCGTCAAAGAAGCGTATACTTTTCCTATTTTACTATACGCAACGATAATTTCATGGCCCTTATACTTTGCTTCAAAATATCTGTTTCCGGCAATATAGTGCAGTTTGATATTTTGCATATGTTCGATAATATACTCAAGAGGCTCATCCGCATTCAGCGTCGAATCAAGCCTACTCAAAATAGGCTCGATCTCTTCAATCATAGCGCCCATAATCGCTATTTTCATGCTATTCTCCAGCTTTTTTAGTAGATTGTAGCAAAGAAGGGGATAAGGAGGGCTTAAACCCTCTTATTTCCAAAGATTGTTGCTTTTGGCAACAGGACCTTTATCGAAATGATAGATGGTATGTTTGTTTGCACGTTCACCATTTTTGTAGACAATGTAGCTCGCCTTAAGATGCTTGTTGTTATTGGAGAGTTCTAAAATGATATGATGAACATGCGATTCGTCACTGTCACACACCTCGCTTCGTTCCTCATCACAATCAAAAATGAGCTTATTGGGCGTACTCTCTTTTTCATTGAAAATAAAGCTTGGTTGATTCTTTTTCGCGCAATAGTGCGTCGCCAAAAGAGTATTACACTCCGGATAGTGATCACAGTGATACATAGTTACCATCCAACGAATGGTGTCCGGCAAAAGCTCCTCTTTTATCGCAGAGCCCGATCCAATCACCGTATATTCCACACCCGTTTTATCTGTCCCCAAAAGCCTTTTTACCGCCGGATGGTTATGGGCGCCAGTAGTATCGATCTGCTTGCTAGCAGGTGAGAGCGTCCATTTGCCAGGTAAAACCTTTTTCATATGAAAAAAAGCCTCTTTGGAACTCATCTGTGCAAAAGCGGCAATTGATCCAAGTAGCATCATACTGATTGCAAATCTCTTCATTTTCGCTCCTTTTTTTAAGAATAGTAACGAAATTCAAATAATAAGCATTTAAAAAGATAGATTAATTTTCGTTATCTTTTTTATAAGATGGTGCGAAAAACGCACCAAATTAGGAGAGTTTTTGGAGAGTCTCTTCGAGGCTTTTCATATCTTTGATACAAAGCGTAGGTACTTTTGTTACCCTTCTATTGATACCGCTGAGTACACATCCTTCACCAAGTTCAATGAAGAGATCGTTCTCATTTTCGATCGATTTGATCGATTGTTTGTACAAAACAGGTTTGACGAGCTGCTCATCAAGCTTACGAATAGCCTCTGTTTTTGTATTATAGGGTTTTGCATCAACATTAGCTACCACAGGAACTTCAAAGGCGTTTCGGATAAATTTTTCGAGATATTCTCTCAAAGGTTCTCTCGCCGGCTCCATCAACGGACAGTGACTCGCTACACTCATGTTAAGAAGGAGTGCTCTTTTTGCGCCTTTTTCTTTAAAGAGCGGAGCAACTGCATTCAAATCAGCCTTGATTCCTGCAACGACAATCTGACCATCACTGTTGTAGTTTGCGGGCCATACTCTTTTTCCTTGTGATCTTGCCTCTTCACAAATCGCCTCTACCACAGCATCCTCTAAACCCATCACAACCATCATGCCGCCATCCGCCTCTTTCGCGGCTTCTTGCATAAATTTCCCTCTCATATGTACCAGTTCCACCGCATCAATAGGATCGAGGGCCCCTGAAGCGACAAGTGCGCTGAATTCGCCCAAAGAGTGGCCTAAAGTATATTTTGGTTTTTGATCACAGCTGGATCGAAAGAGTGCATGAGCGATGGTACTGACAAGCAAAATGGCAGGTTGGGTATATTGGGTCTGATTGATAAGATCGTTTTCTTCGAAAAGCAGCTTTTGAAAATCAACGTGCAATCGATCGCTCGCTGCTTCTACAAGTTCTTTCGCCATAGGAGAATTTTCGACGAAATCTTTTCCCATACCGATTTTCTGACTACCTTGTCCTGGAAATAAAAAAGTGAATTGTTGCATAGATACTCCTCTTTTTGAGAAGTATTATATCAAGGGGATCTTTTGGAAGTGTTTAAATGGGGCAAAGCCCCGAAGGATTAGTGGCTACAGCCGCAGCTGCCGCTTCCGCAGTGTTCGTCTTCTTGAACTTGGCCTGTCATCACCTCTTCTGGAGTTGCTTCTCGAACTTCTTTGATCGCTACAGTAAACATAAGGTCTTTTCCGGCCAAAGGATGGTTAAAATCAATAGTTACTTCGTTATCATTGAAAGATTGCACTGTTACTTGAACAGTTTCTCCATTTTCTCCCTGTCCATAGAGTGTCATCCCTTCTTGAAGATCGATTCCTTGGAACTGCTCTCGTGGAAGCGTCTGAACAGCATTTTCGTCTTTTTGACCATATGCTTCTTCTGCTTTAACAAGAACGTCTGCGTTTTCGCCTACATTCATCTCTTTGATTTTCGATTCGAGTCCTGGAATAATCTGACCTTTTCCAGTGATAAATCGTAATGGTTTATGACCAACATTACTGTCAATCACTTCACCTGTTTTTGCATCTTTTACCGTATATTCGATGCCTACTACTTTATTGTCTTCGATTGCCATATATTGTCCTTTTGTGAAATTGCAATGTAGATTGTAACAAAATAAACTTGATACCACTTTAATGGTACCCACTAGTTGTCTCTATTTTAACTTTTTTTTCGCTATTTTCGCGGCTTTGCTTTTTGGATAGAGACTCACTAGATTTCTATAAAATTTCTTTGCCTCTTTTTTTCGTCCAAGTTTTTCCAATGAAACGGCTGTATGAAGTAAAAGGGTCGGCATATAGGAAGCTTTTTGATACAAAGAGGCACTCTTTTTATAATGTTTCACAGCGCAAGCATAGTTTTTTTGATAATAGCACGACTCAGCTATATAAAAATTACTTGTCGCAGGCTTGTAGTGTTTCTGAATGGCGTATCCAAAAAGTTCTTTGGCTTTCTCATACTCTTTTTTTCGAAAACTGTGCAAAGCCTCTTTAAAAAGTTGCGCTCCACTTTTTTTACTAACATTTTGCTTTTTGATCAATGCATAGATTTTGGAAAGTTCCGATTTGAGCTCATCTTTCGTTACATATGTGGAGTTGATCTGATCGATGAGGGACGATAGCTCTTTGAGGATCTTTTTGATCTGCTCGAAATTCTCTTTTTGTATACTCATTGAGGCATTGAGATCTTTTTGAAGCTGAGCGATCCTTTCATCATTGCCACTTTTTTCTTTCAATCTCTTTTTGAGTTCACGAATATTCTCATCCAATCCTTCTACGATACTCTCTAACCCTTTGACTCTTTCATCGATTCTGTCAACTTTTGATTGGACTGTATAAAGATTCTCCTGCAGTTTTTTGATGGCTTTCTTGTTCTGCAGAATATGCTTTTCACTTTGAGTCAATCCGTATGGCTGATCAGAATCAAGATTGCCCGCTTCAAATACCGATGGCTCTGCAGCCATTAGTATTGAAGCAAGAAAGAGCACCAAATATCGCACAAAAAATCCTTATGGAATGAGTTCAAATTCAACGCGTCTATTTTTTGCCCAGCACTCTTTGGTATGTTCTGTACAGACTGGATTAGATTCTCCGTAACTGATAAGCGTCATGCGATCTTTTGCCACACCTCTCGCAGCAAGCGCGTCTCGTACACTTTTGGCTCGTTTGAGGCCAAGAGCGTAGTTGTACTCATCTGTCCCCCACTCGTCACAGTTCCCTTCCACTTTGATATTGAATGGTTTTGCTTCTTCGGAATTGAACAGTTTTGCATCAAACTCAACTCTCGGCTGTTGATCCGGACGAATGTTGTATTTGTCAAAATCGAAGTAGATCTTTTTGCTTTGCGCTTCTATAGCCTTCATTTTTCTAAGTTTCGCTTCTTCCATCATCTCTTGATCATTTCCGATTGTCTGTATGCCTGAACCTTCCGTAACTTCAGTAGCCTCTTGCTGCTCTGTAGCTTGTGTTTGAGGAGCTTCCACTTCTACCTTTTTCGCACAACCACTGATTAAAAAGCCGATAATTACGGCTGAAGTCAGTATATCTCTTGCCTTCATTGACCATCCTTTTTTTCAAATTTTTGATATTGTATCAATATTTTACTTAAAAAGTGTTACCAATCTATCGACTGTATCCTTCCAACATGGAGCGGATAGATATAGCTTTTGTTATATTGAAGCCGGATAACACCCAGTGCACTTTGACGTTTGAACATTTTAATAAATAGAATCGTCTCACCGTCTGCGGCAAAACGCGGAAAGATATTGATACCATTTGCTGTCAATCTTCGTATATAATCGCTCGTTGTAGAAGTGAGATAGAGATTGAACGTATTGCTACCAAAAGCATTGTCCGTTTCTCTGCTTGAATAGACTACATAATCTTTATACGTGGTACAAGCGCTGTTGTTTTTTCCATGATACACCACTCTCTCTACCGCTTTGGATCCAATCCTCTTGGCAAAAATGGTAGGATTACCGAGTCTGTCGGATACAAAGACGATACGATTGCCATCTTCGACATAGTTGCCGTTGACATCGATGCCCGGATATGTAGTGAGACGTCTGAGAGTTTTACTTCTGAGATCCAACTCGTAAATATCGGGCTGATAATTTGGTGCCATAGTGAGCAAAAGTTTTTTTCCATCACTACTCACATCCGAACATACCAACATTCCTTCGCTCTGAATTATTTTGGTTCGTGTTCCTTTATATATATCTACTTTATACAGAGTCGGAACCTTTTGCATAGAGGTATAATAAAACGCTCTTTGTGTTCTGTCTGCCCATTTTGGAAAAATATTGAGTCCCCCATGCACAACCGTCTTTTGATATGTCAATGTATAATCGCTGATAACGATATCCGCTCTTCTTGGACCGACATATTTTGAAAAAACAACGAAACTTTTCAAAAAAGAGACATCCGGCAGATGCAGTTTGGCATTGATATCATATACGATTCTGTGAGCCAAGAAAGGATATCGGTCATTATCAGAAATTTTGTACCGTTTTTTGAGCAAAATAACCTTTTGTGCAAGATCTGCAAAAAGGATCTGTACACCCAAATGACCGTAATCATCGTACATCAATTCATATTTTAAAAGATATCCTTCATTGTGGACACCACTCTCATCTTTAAGAACATCAAAATGAGAGGTCACCTCCAAGTCGGCATTGATCAACTTTAAAAATTTCTTTCTGAGCATATAATTGATATTTGAAGAGTGGTCTTCAACGATAATTTTTGGCCGGTTTCCTACATCTTTGACGATTTCAAGCGTCATATCCTGTGCGTATAATGTTAAGGTTAGAAGTATAAAGAAGATAAGTCTTGCCATACAGCCCTCTTTTTTCCAAAGATTTTATCATAACTTCTTTAACATCAATCTTTGGCAACAAAAAGTACTGTCAGCTCTCTTTTCTGATCTGGCTTTGGAAAATGTTCTGATTTCATAGCCTGAAGATACTCATCAAGCTCTTCATTAAAGGTTTCATTGTTAGAATATTGCAGAACTTTATAATCAAAATTACCTTGCGTATCGATGATAATTTTCACTTTTGCCTGTGCTCCCGCACTCTCTTTGGACGGTATCCAGTAGGTATAAAGAATCTTATAGACCTTTTCAAGGTAAGGATCTTGTTTGCCTTCAACTGATTTTATAGATTTTTCTTGGGCAGGCTGAAACTCTTTGAGTTGCAACTTTTCCAGAAGTTTTTGCGCTTTTTTTCCCCCTTTGCCTTTAAACCTGCTCACCTCGGTCGATTTTCGTTTTGGTGTTTCGGCGTGCAATGACTTTGTATCAAGCGAAGCAAAAAGATTTTTGATATTTGCTCTTTTTTTAGGAGACTTCGAACCACTCTTTTTGTGTTTTTTCGGCGTACTCTTTTTTTCCACTCTCTTTTTTGTTACGACTTTTTTCATCTCTTTTTTTGGTTCACTTATCATAATGTCGATACTTTGCGCTTTTATGGCAATTTTTGTTGGATTTTCTTGTGTAAAAAAATGCAATACACCCAATACAATGAGAAGATACAGAGCGATAGAGAGAGTTAAAGAAAAGATACCTAGTGTAAATCTATCCATTTGTTATTAGCGACACCTTTGAAAATCCGGCTTCTTTTACAACTTTGAGCACATACATGATATCGCCATAGCGTAATGATTTGTCCGCTGCTATGTATACAGGAGTTTTCCTATCGAATCTGTTCGCAAGCATGATGAAGCTATCTGCAAAATTTTTATAATTCAATCGCTCTTTTCCAACAGTGATTGTTTTGTCTTTCGTGATCTTTATCTGAATGCTTTTTACTTTTTGATAGCTTTTTGTCTTTGAACCCTGGGGAAGATTGATATCTTCTTGATATACGATAGCAGGCGCTGCTACCATCAAAATGGCCAACAGCACCAGCATCACATCGACAAGCGGAGTGATATTGAGTTCCGGTTTTTCATCCCAATCAAACATTATCGATCCATTAAAAGATCTAACTGCATGGAAAGCGTTGTCACCAGTTCATAGGCTTTTCGTTTCAAAATAAGATGATAGCTATATGCAAAAACGGCCACAAAAATACCTGCTGCAGTAGCGACCAACGCTTCACCGATGGAAGCTGAAATCGTCGATATGCTGGCTTTTGTGGATCCAAGAACATAAAATGTCTCTAAAATCGATACAACAGTGCCAAAAAGTCCTATAAAAGGAGATGTAGAAGCAGCTATAGACAAAAAAGTAAGGCCAGATGTTGCCTCTTGCGTACCATTTTGTATACAAAAATCCTGCATTGTCTTCGTTATCTTGCTTTTTCCTAAACATGTTTGTAAAAATGAGTTTGGAGCTGGACGATTATTGCCCATGCTGATGGTTTGCAAAGAGTTCTTCTCTCTGTTTTGCCAAAAAAGAAGATAGAGATAGCGATAAAAAAAGAGCCAATTCACCAATAAAAAGTAGAGTGACAGCAGTACAAGGACTGCTATCGTTATCGCGTTGCTTTTTTGCAGGTAGGCCAGAATAAGATCAAAACCCATGTTAGACGATTTTTGCCGCTTTTTCGATTCGAGCTTCCACAGTTGCAAGTGCTGCTTTGTTTTCGCTTGCTCTTTCGATAAGTTTTTTAGCCTCTTCGATTCTTTTGGCTATTTCACTTTCAGTCGCACCTTCTAACGGCACAGCACCCTCAACAAGAGCAGTTGCCTGATTTTCAGAGACATTGACATGTCCCCAGTTGATTACAATAGACTCTTTTTTTCCATCTGGAAGCTCTATTTCTATTACACCGGGTTTAAGAAGGGACAGCAAAGAGGCATGTTTTGGGAGAACCCCAAACTCACCCTCTTCCCCAGGAAATGTTACGCTTTTTACATCTCCTTGAAATATGAGACCTTCTGGCGTAACTATTTCAAGCTTCAATGTATCCATTCAAATCCTTTTATCGAAGCCTTGCTTCGTTATTTCGCTTTAAGTTTTTCTGCTTTTTCAAGAGCCTCGTCAATATTTCCTACCATATAGAATGCTGCCTCAGGAATGTCGTCATATTTTCCTTCAAGCAATCCTTTGAATCCTTCAATAGTCTCTTGTAATGTTACATATTTACCAGGCGCACCTGTGAATACTTCAGCAACGAAGAATGGCTGAGACAAGAATCTTTCAATTTTTCGAGCTCGCTCAACTGTGAGTTTATCCTCTTCAGAAAGTTCATCCATACCAAGAATTGCGATAATGTCTTGCAAATCTTTATATTTTTGTAGCACTGCCTGAACACCTCGAGCAACTTTGTAATGCTCTTCGCCAACGATGTTCGGATCAAGCATTCGTGATGTACTATCAAGTGGATCCACCGCTGGATAGATACCTTTTTCCGCAATTCGTCTATTCAAAACTGTTGTCGCATCAAGGTGTGCAAACACAGATGCTGGAGCAGGGTCTGTCAAGTCATCTGCTGGTACATAGACTGCCTGAATAGATGTGATAGAACCTTTTTTTGTCGATGTAATCCGCTCTTGAAGTCGTCCCATTTCACTTGCAAGGGTAGGTTGATAACCAACCGCAGATGGAATTCGTCCAAGAAGTGCGGACATTTCAGCACCTGCCTGAGCGTATCGGAAAATATTATCAATGAACATCAATACATCGAGTCCCATTTCATCTCGGAAATACTCAGCCATTGTAAGACCAGTAAGTGCGATTCTGTTTCTTGCACCTGGAGGCTCGTTCATCTGACCATAGCACAGTGCAACTTTGTCCAAAACGTTGGACTCTTTCATTTCATAGTACAGATCGTTCCCTTCCCGCGTTCGCTCACCAACGCCAGCAAATACAGAGTATCCGGAGTGTTTATATGCAACATTGTGGATGAGCTCCATGATGATAACTGTCTTACCAACACCTGCACCACCGAAAAGACCTGTTTTTCCACCTTTTTTGTATGGTGCAAGAAGGTCGACAACTTTGATCCCTGTTTCAAAAATCTCCTCTTTAGTACTTTGCTCTTCAAAAGGAGGTGCGCTTCTGTGGATTGACCAGTATGTTTTTGCTTGAAGAGGCTCGCCTTCATCGATGGTGTCACCAATTACGTTGAAGATACGTCCAAGTACCTCTTCACCAACAGGAACTTTAATAGGAGCACCTGTTGCTTGTACTTCCATGCCTCGAACAAGACCATCTGTCATATCCATTGCGATTGTTCGAACTCTGTTGTCTCCCAAATGGGCTGCAACTTCCAAAACGAGTCTTATTTTTTTATCTTCAACTTTCAACTCCATCTCCAATGCTTCGTTGATGGCAGGAAGATAATCTTCGAAATCCACATCGACGACGGGACCCATGACCTGGATAATTTTACCTATTTTATTCGCCATTACCTTTCTCCTTTGTTATTTCATAGCTTCCATACCACTGATAATCTCGATAAGTTCAGTGGTGATAGATTCTTGTCGTGCTTTATTGTATGAAATGGTAAGTGATCGTACCATCTCTTTTGCGTTGTTCGTTGCCGCATCCATAGCTTGCATTCGCGCACTGTGTTCTGCAGCCAATGAATCGATCAAAGCATAATACATGTTAAATTCTATATATTTATTAAGAAGCGATTCAAGAACTTTTTCACTCTCATCCGGTTCCATTTCAAGCATAGATCCATCTACTTCTTGGGTATATTTACTGATATCGATCGGCAAAAGTTGAATCGCTTTCATCTCCTGGGTAATCATATTTTTGTACCCGTTATGGATCAAGATAACCTTATCCGTCTTTCCTTCAAGGAAATCTTCCACAGATTTCAAGATATAGTTCTTCGCATCTTCATAATTTGGTGATGAACTAAGCCCGACAACGGAGTCACTGAGTTCATATCCTTGAAAATTAAAAAACTCGATTCCTTTTTTGCCAACCGCTCGAAGTCTAACTTTTGCGCCTTTTGACTGGTACTCTTCAAGCAGCGATCGCACAGTTTTGATCGTTTGGTAATTGAAACCGCCACATAAACCTTTATCGGCAGTAATGAAGATGATATCTACGACACCATCTGCTTCAGGCTCTTCAAAATATCGGCCCTTGATTCCGCCGACTTTGTATTTTTTTATTGAAGATGCAATTTGACGCAAAGTTGCGTTGATCGCATCTTCAAAATATTTTGTTCTTTTTGCAAGCTCTTCCGTTCTGCGAAGTTTCGCAGTGGAAACAAGCTTCATAGCTCGGGTAGTCTTCTGGGTATTTTTGACACTCCCGATCTTTCGCTTGATATCTTTTAAATTTGCCATTTTTTATCCTTATTCGGCACTAAAGCTTGCCTTGAACTCTTCAATCGCTTTATTGAGTAGCCCCTTAATCTCATCATCGAGTGCTTTTCTCTCTCGGATGAGCTCGAAAATCTGAGGATATTTTGCTTCAATAAAGCTATAGAGTTCATACTCAAATTTTCCGATTGCACTTACTTCAATGTCATCAAGGTATCCATTTGCTCCCGCATAGATGATAACGACCTGTTTTTCAACAGGTAGCGGAGAGTATGGAGGCTGTTTAAGGATCTCTACCATTCTCATACCGCGTTCTAGCTGCTGACGACTCGCCTCGTCCAAATCACTTGCGAACTGAGCGAATGCTTCAAGCTCTCGGTACTGTGCAAGGTCTAGTCGAAGTGTACCTGCAACTTGTTTCATCGCTTTGATCTGTGCTGCACCACCAACTCGTGATACGGAGATACCAACATTGATCGCAGGTCTGATACCAGCGTTGAAAAGATCAGATTCCAAAAAGATCTGTCCATCTGTAATGGAGATTACGTTTGTTGGAATATACGCAGAAACGTCTCCAGCCTGCGTTTCAATGATAGGCAATGCTGTCAAACTTCCTGCACCGAGCTTATCGTTGAGTTTTGCAGCTCGCTCAAGAAGTCTTGAGTGCAGATAAAATACATCCCCAGGATATGCTTCCCGTCCAGGAGGTCTTCTAAGAATCAATGACATTTCTCGGTATGCAACCGCGTGTTTACTCAAATCATCATAAACGATGAGTGCGTGTTTACCGTTATCTCTGAAATATTCCCCGATTGTCACACCGGTATATGGAGCCAAGAATTGAAGTGCTGCAGGCTCACTTGCTCCTGCATTTACTACGATGGTATAATCCATCGCGCCATGTTCTTCGAGTTTTTTCACAACCTGCGCAACAGTAGACTGCTTTTGTCCCACTGCAACATAGATACAAACGACATCCTGACCTTTTTGATTGATGATCGTGTCGATAGCTACTGTCGTTTTACCAGTTTGTCTGTCCCCGATGATAAGCTCCCGCTGACCTCGACCAATTGGAACTAGAGCATCGATCGCTTTGATACCGGTTTGAAGTGGCTCATGAACAGATTTTCTCGCCATAATACCAGGCGCTTTCTCTTCCACATATCGGTATTCGGTCGCTTCAATTGGACCTTTTCCATCAATCGGCTCACCGATAGCGTTGATAACACGACCCACAAGCGCTTCGCCAACCGGAGCTTTCAAAAGCTGTCCGAGTCGTTTTACACTGCTTCCTTCACGAATACCTTCACCTCGTCCGAGGACAACCACACCTACATTTGTCTCTTCCAGGTTGAGCGCCATACCTTTATCGCCATTTTCAAATTCAAGCATCTCTCCGGCCATGACGTTGTTTAGGCCGAATACTTTTGCAACTCCATCACCGAAAGAGATAACTTTCCCTGTTTCCTCTACATCGATTTTCAGTTCGAAATCTTCTATCCTCTCTTTTATGATAGAGCTGATCTCATCTGCTTGTAGTTTTTGTGCCACAGTTTCTCCTTTCTATATTGCTTTCAAAATATTTTCAATAAGCTGTTTTTTAATTTTACTTTTGGAAAATTCGATTTCGATTCCCACTGTATTGACTTCTACCTTTATCCCGTCATACGGCTCTTTGCCTTGATGAAGAATGACTTCACCATCCACTTTTTTTGAAAGTGCCTCAGCAATCTTTTTCAATTCGCTGTCTGAGAGTTTGAATTCTGAATAGACTACTCCATCAAACTTTCTCTCATTCAACGCTCTTTGGATTTTCAGTTCATTGGCAAGGGCAGGAATAATTTCGAGTCGATCTTTTTCAGCTAACAGTTTGATCAAATTTTCAAACTTTTTCCCTGCATTTTGAAAAGGAACGAGAAGTATCTCCTCTTTTGCCGATTTCTCCACTTCAGGTGAAATGATAAACTCTTTGACCTTCCAGTCACTAAACAGTGCCGCTATTGCCGAAAGAGCATTTTCTATTGCCTGAAGCTCCTTTTTACTGCAACTCTCCATCAACGCTTTTGCATACCGTTTGGCAATCAACTCTTCCATCAGGCCACCTTCTTCACGATAAGATTGACAAATTTCTCTTTTTCAAGTTCAAGCGCTTTCTCTTCAAAAAGCTCTTCAAGAACCTCTTTCGTTATAGCCCGAACTCGCTTTCTTCTTTCAAGTTCCATACTCTCTTCAAAACTCTTTTCAAGGAGCTCAATCTCTTGTTTCGCCTGCTCTTTGATCTCTTTTGTTAAGATCTCAATCTCCTGTTTTGCCGTCTCGACAATCTCTTGAGCCAACTCTTTTGCTTTCTGCAACTCTGCTTCAGCCTGGGCTTTCTCCTCTTTTGCTTCTTTCAGCTTCGCTTCAACCTCTTCGAGTCTTTTTGCGATGCCCTCTTTCCTATCTTGGAAAAAACGCTTGATAGGTTCTGCAGCCAGATAGTATAAAATAGCTGCAAAGATCAAGAAGTTAACGGTTCTTGGAATGATATCCGTTCCACCACTTGCAGCTGCTTCATTGGCGAACAATGAAACAGAGCCAAGCAGTAGAAACGTCAGAAGTTTATGCTTCACACCCTCTCCTTCTTACAGTTTATTGAATTTGGCTTTCAAAGCCTCTTTGAAAAGTGGCATTTGAGAAATCAAAGCACTCTTAATACTTTTTTCTTCTTCTGCCAACTCTTGCAACAATGCAGCCTGCTTCTCTTCAAGCTCCGCTCTTTTTTGCGCAATAAGCTGAGCCATTTCATCCTTTATCTTCGCGACTGCTTCACTTTTCATACTGTTCGCTTGCGCTTTTGCTTCAGCTACTATCGCTTGCGCTTCAGCCAATATGTGTTGTGAACCGGATTCATTCTCTTTCGCTTTTTCCAAATCTTCCTGAATACTTCGCTCACGCTCTTGCATATACTCCATCAAAGGTCGATAGAGCCAGGAGTTGAGGAGGAAAACAAGCACGAAAAAGACCACAGCGGTCAGGACAATCAATCCAAAACTGATATCTAACATCGCACTCCCTTTTTAATTTTGTTCGGATTTTATCATACGTATCTATATAAAAAGTTTAAAGCAAAATGACTCATTGCAACAAATCGGTAAAACGTTTCACTTCTTCATCGTTTCCAAATGTAATCAATACGCCATCTTTTTTGATTTTAGCAGTAAAGCCAAGCTCAGTAAGTCTCGTTTTAAGACCATCCAAGTTTATTTCATTTTTTCTCGTTTTGGTACCTTTTGAAACACTTTTTTTTCTGTTTTGTATATACTTTTCAACATCTCGCACACTCAGCTTTTGACCTATGATGGAATCGACCATTATCTTTTGCTCTTTTTTATCAAGGCCCACGATCACTTTTGCATGCCCGAAAGATATCTTTCCTTCTCCAAGTGCTTTTTGTGCATAGTCACTCAGATGCAAAAGTCTGAGAGTATTGGTAATATGTGTTCTACTTTTTTTGACGATATTGGCAAGTTCTTCATGGGTTATGCCATACTCTTCGATGAGTTCTTTGTAACTTTGAGCGAGCTCAAGTGGCGTGAGATTCTCTCTTTGGATATTTTCGATAAGTGCAAATTCACGATATTTGTTTTTATCGATTTTGGCAACGATCGCTTTGATCGTTTTAAGACCTGCAAGTTTGCTTGCTCGAAGTCTCCGCTCTCCTGCTATGAGCATAAAACCATCGATATCCTCTATAACCACAATAGGCTGCAGCAGTCCATGGGATTGGATCGATTCGGCAAGTTCATGTAACGCTTTTTCATCAAAATATCGTCTTGGCTGATACGGGTTTTTTCGGATTTGATCAATTTCGATCTCCACAACCTCTTCATTTCGGGGAAGTTCTTTCTCATAAGCTTCAGCAACCTCACCCAAAATGGAACCTAGCCCTTTTCCGAGGCTCTTCTTTTTACTCATGGGCATTTTCCAAAATGATTTTTGCCAATGTTTTGTAGGCAATTGAACCAGTGGAGTTCTTGTCATATTCGATAACAGGCTTTCCAAAACTCGGACTCTCGGCAAGTTTGACATTTCTTGGAATGACTATATATGCTGCATTTTCCTTGTCTTTGAAAAGCTTGTCGTTGAAGTGATGGGTCAGATCCGCAAGCACCTGTTTGGAAAGATTGTTTTGTCTGCTGTACATCGTCGGAAGAAAACCTTTGATCTTCAATCCTGGATTGATCGTTTTTCGAATGAGGCGGATAGTATTCAAAAGCTGCGCAAGGCCCTCAAGGGCAAAAAATTCGCACTGGATGGGAATAATCACCGAGTGAGCTGCACTTAAAGCGTTTATCGTCATAGGTCCAAGAGCAGGAGGAGAATCGATGATGACATAATCATACTCCGAAATTATTTCGGAGATCGCTTCTTTGAGCATCAATTCACGCTTGTTACCGCTGTTGTAGAATTCTTTTTCTATACCTACCAAACCTATATTGGAAGGGGCTAAAAAAAGATTGTCCACATCGGTATCCAAGATGATCTGGGAAAGTTTTTTCGTGCCGATCATAACATGATAAATATTGAATTCATAATCGTTTCTGCTATAGCCAAGGCTCGTTGTTGCATTCGCCTGGGGATCCGCATCGATCAAAAGAACATTTTTCCCTTCTTTGGCCAAAGAAGCAGAAAGATTGACTGCCGTAGTCGTTTTCCCTACGCCGCCTTTTTGATTTGCTATAGCTATAATCTCTTTCATCGATACGAATACACCCTTTCTCCGTTTATTATCAACGCCCCATCCTCTGCAAGTTCGGCATTTTCAAGCAGAATCTCTTTGTCTTCAATATGTGTCCTGTAGGATTTGCTTTTATGAAATTCTAACTTATATTTGCTAAAAATTTGCTTCCATGAAATTTTTTGCTCAATCAGTGCAAAATAGTCTCGCAAAAAGGAGGTCTCTTCGATTTCAATATCCAAAATGGCAAAGCCTTCTGGTGCCTTTTTTGTATTGATTCCAATCCCGCAAACGATTATATCACCCACCTTGTTTGTTATACACCCCCCGCACTTCTTCTTTTCAAGATAGAGATCATTTGGCCATTTGAGCCATGTATGTGATCCTTTTTGCTCCAAAACCATTTTGAGCTGATACATGAAATAGATGGCAATCGACTGCAGCGGCAGATCTTTGGGTAGCTGGGAAGATTCCAAAGCAAAAGAGAGGAAAAAGTTCCCTTCTTCACCGATCCACTCATTCCCTCTGCTTCCGACACCCTGGGTTTGCAATGTCGTAAAATAGGCAATTGGTGGAAAGACTTTTCGATTTTTCAGATCTTCCAGTAACGCTTTTTGTGTCGAATCAATCTTTTCAAAAAAATGTATCTCCAATATTAAGCCTTTTTCCTCGTAGATATGCCACTGCTTTCATCGCTTTTTTTGATGGTGGCTGGACACTCTTGATACAAATCGATCCTCTCTTGCAACCCACTACAACACCTGCATCTGAAATTTCTAAAATTTTGCCCTCTTCATGGGGATGCTGCGTCTCAACCAATACAATCTCTATAAGTTTCAATCCATTTTCCAAAAAGATACCTGGCCAAACAAGAAAAGCTCTATACTTATTCCAAATCACCTTGGCATCATCAAATCGTATCAGACCATCTTGTTTTCGAATCTTTTTGCAGTAACTTGCATCCACATCATGTTGTGCTATAGGAGCGATGCTTTCAAATGATTGCAGAACTTTTGGCGTCAACTCCTTTGCAAGATGACTCAGCTTTTCAAAAAGGGTAATCGCATTGTCACAGTTTTGGATATTGATCACATCATAAGCCAAAATATCGCCTGTATCAAGCCCCTCATCCATCAGCATTGCCGTAACACCCGTGACAGTGTCGCCATTGAGCAGTGCATGCTGGATAGGGCTTGCGCCACGATATTTCGGCAGGAGCGATGCGTGCAGGTTGATACAGGGAGCCATTTGCAAAATCTCTTTTGGCAAAATCTGCCCATAGGCAGCCACCACGATAAAATCTGGTGCAAGGGTACGAAGCTGCTCATACACCTCTTTCCTTTTGAGTGATATTGGCTGAAAAATCGGGATATCTATATTTTTCTCAATCAAAAACTTTTTTACATGCGGCGGTGTTACAACCTGTTTCCTGCCAACCGGTTTGTCTGGCTGCGTAAACACACCAACTACTTCAAACTTTTCAAGCAGACCGTCCAAAATGGTGGTTGCATAATCTGGGGTTCCCATAAAAACTATTCTCATATAAATCCTTTATGGCTCATCGGCTTCTTCGCAAGATTTTCGAGAAAAATGGTAGCATAACTTCCTTTTGGGAGTGTAAATTCCAGCCAAGCACCATCTCCCTCTTTCTTGATATCCGAAATTTTGGGATAGACTATTGCATCGCGCCGTTCACCTTGAAGAGGCAGCAGTGCATCATATTTTGTCTCTATTTTCTTCGCTTCGCCTTTTGAACGGATCACTTTGCTGCCTGGCAAAAGCCCTGTAGGAACGATCTCTTTTTTTAAAAAGGGCTCTTGTAAAATTGTATCCGATACAAAAAGCTTCTCTCCTTTTCTGTAGACTTCTCCCCTCAACAATTTAAAATAGCCGCTACTTTTTCGCACCCTCTCATCGAGCCATCTGTTGAAAAGATCACTTTGATAGATAAAAAGCAAGAATTTTTGCATCTTTTTATCTTTGGTAAAATAGTCTCCTTCTACAAAAGCTTTCGCTTTTTGCAAACCATCTCTTCCAAAACGCTGATGTCCAAAATAGTTCGGCATCCCGTGTATTGCAGTCCAATGAGCAAGATCTTGCAGTTTTTGAAAATCCACAACATCATGAACTCGCATGACAAATCTATTGCCAAGCAAATCGCCCATACTGATGGGCTTGTTATGCAGAGTTGTTGCAATGATTTTGATAGCGGGATGTTTGAAACGTTTGAGCAGCTTATACAAATTTTTATGCAAGGAAATATATTGGATCGTGGTGGCATGTTTGTCTTTGAGACCTGCATACCCGATTTTCACATCACCAAATTCTCTTTTGAAAACTGTGATTAAGTCCCAGGTAGAGAGCCCCTTTTTCTCTATTTTCAAAACAAGATGTCCCCCTTTGCCTTTCCACTGCAAAGGGATCTCTGCTACAAAAAAATCTTCAACTGAAGAGCGAAACCGGAGTCCAACACCCTCTTTGATCAAATAGCTTCGCATTGTCTGGGTACAAAAAGAGTCCCGCCTTTATGCTCGCCTTGGAGCAAAAAGCGTGTTGCATCATCAAGGTCAAATCCGCTGGCAAGATACATCGGAACACCTCGTTCCATCAAAAACTGAGCCGCTTTGAGTTTCGTGACAATCCCGCCCGTTGCAAAGGAGTAGTTTGGATTGCACTGCTGCTGAAGAAGCTCTTCAGGTATGGAGTCCACCTCTTTTAAAAGTTTTGCATCGTCACTTCTTTTGGGATCTTTGTCATACAATCCATTGATATCGCTGAGAATTACTAAAAGATTCGCATCAAAATAGTATGCCACATGGGCCGAAAGCTGGTCATTGTCACCAAACACGAGCTCTTCGGTTGCTGTCACATCGTTTTCATTGATGATAGGAATCACTCTGTTTTTCAAAAGAGTTGCGATAGCATTTTTCGCATGAGCCGTTCGCTTTCTGCTGTCAAAATCGTCTGCGCTCAAAAGCACCTGAGCAACATGGATACCGAATTTTTCAAACTTTTTCTGATAGCTTCGCATCAAAAGAGGCTGACCGATCGCCGCAAGAGCCTGTTTATTGGCAACGTTTGATTTGTCCAGTTTCAAAAGAGTGTATCCGGCCGCCACTGCACCGGAACTCACCAAGATCACTTCATATTTTTCATGCAGTTGACTCAAAAACTTTACCAGATTTGCCATCCGCTCTTTTGCAAGCCTGTTTTGTTCCGTTAAAACGGCGCTGCCGACCTTAATCACTATTCGCTTCACTGCGTTCCTTCTTTACCAAATCATAAAGTGCATATTTCAGTGCATCGATATTTATCTGCGCCACTGCCGAGATAGGAATTACAAAAAACGGTTTGGCTCGTTCATACTCAAAAATATCTTGTATAAAGTAGGGATAGCGCTCATCCAATCCATATCTATTCTCTCCGCCTGCATGCAAATGCAGATCATTCATAAATTTTTCTATCTTCTCTTTTGCTTCATCTTCTTGCAATGCATCGATCTTCGTCAATGCTATGGCAAAACTTCTTTTAAAAAGCTCTTCACTGAAATTTTTCAACTCTTTTTGTAAAGTCTTAAATTGTGTCACAGGATCTCTGTAACTTGACATATCGATCATGTATAAAAGCGTTTTTGTTCTTTCAATATGTTTAAGAAACTGCAGTCCCAGGCCTTTGCCTTCACTCGCACCGCCAATGATGCCCGGAATATCTGCCATTACGAAGCTCTCAAACTCACTGACCCTCACAACACCAAGTTTTGGCGTGAGTGTAGTAAATTCGTAGTTGGCAACTTCCGGTTTTGCATTGGAAATGGTTGAGATCAGAGTGGATTTTCCTACATTTGGGAAACCCACAAGTCCCACATCGGCTATCAGTTTGAGTTCAAGCCGTATCTGGACCACTTTTCCCGGAAGTCCTGGTTGCGCATAGGTTGGTCGTTGATTGGAAGCACTTTTGAAGTGCCAGTTTCCTTTGCCCCCTTTGCCACCCTGTAAAAAAAGAACCTTTTGTCCATCTTCTATAAGATCAAAAATGAGCTCTCCACTCTGGGTATCATATACCTGGGTTCCAGGAGGTACTATGAGAATAAGGTCCTCTCCTTTTTTGCCATGCTTTCTTCGCCCTTCTCCGGGCCGTCCGTTTTGCGCTTTGAGAACTTTTTTACCTTTAAAATGGGAAAGCGTATGGGTATTTTTATCTACAAGAAAATAGACATTGCCCCCATCACCGCCATCTCCACCGTCGGGACCACCTTTGGGAACAAACTTTTCTCTTCGAAAACTAACAGCGCCTTGTCCACCTTTTCCCGAATGGACTGTGAGCTCCACATTGTCGATAAACATCTATTTTCCTTTGTGACGTCGGACATCGAATGCTTGAAGAGACTGCAGAAGTATAAAATTGAGACAATTTTGGGCGGGTGCCCAAAATTATTCTACTGGATACACAGAAACTTTTTGACGATCTTTTCCGTATCGTTCAAATTTTACAACACCGTCAATCAGTGCGAAGATTGTATGATCTTTTCCAAGACCTACGTTATTTCCTGGGTGAACTTTTGTTCCTCTTTGTCGGATGATAATGTTCCCAGCTCGAACAAATTCACCACCAAATTTTTTTACGCCTAATCTACGACCCGCACTATCACGGTTATTCTGAGTACTACCCTGACCCTTCTTGTGTGCCATTTCTTCTCCTTGTTATGCGTTGATAGCAGTAATTTTTACTCTCGTAAAGTCTCTTCTGAAACCTCTTTTGACTTTAGAGTCTTTTCTTCTTCTTTTTTTGAAGATGATAACTTTCTTGCCTCTACCTTCATTAATCACTTCGCCTTCTACCACTGCACCCTCAACAAAAGGAGTACCAACTTTAAGTTCTCCGTTATCCACTGCAAGAACTTCTTTAAATTCAACTTTTGTTTTAGGCTCTAACCCCATTTTATCAAAGCAGATTACATCGCCTTCTTTGACCTTATACTGCTTTCCGCCATTTTTGATGATCGCATACATCTTCGCCAATCCTTTGCCGATTTTTAGTTGCGAATGATATCAAAGAGGAGTTTAAATTTTGTTTAAACTTTTGCTATAGCATCTATCTCGACCAGTGCATTTTTTGGCAGTGTCTTGACTGCCACTGTACTGCGTGCCGGTTTATGATTGCCAAATGCCTCTTCATAAACTGTATTAACTGTTGCAAAATCATTCATATCGGCTAAAAATATTGTGGTTTTTATCACTTTATCCATTCCAGAACCAGCCGCTTCCAAAACATTTTTGAGATTTTGCAAAACCTGTTTTGCTTGCGTAGCAACATCTTTTGATAAAAGCTCATCACTACCATCTGGCAAAAGCGCGATCTGACCCGAAGTGTAGACCATACCATCAACAATCATTGCTTGAGAATATGGACCAATTGCCTGTGGCGCGTTAGAGGTTTGTACAGAATGCATTACTACTCCTTATTATTAAAAATTTAGCAAAAAATTTATGCACTTATTGAACACAATGAGACAGTTTCGTTATTATATCTACAGCTCTTGACATTTGCAAACCAACATATTATAATTTCGCCTGAATTTATTGGGGTGTCGCCAAGCGGTAAGGCAGCGGGTTTTGGTCCCGCCATTCGGGGGTTCGAATCCTCCCACCCCAGCCACTTCTGTCGCGGAGTAGAGCAGCCTGGTAGCTCGTCGGGCTCATAACCCGAAGGTCGCAGGTTCAAATCCTGCCTCCGCAACCAATTTAAAAAATCTCTCCATTAAAATATCTTATAAAATAATCAATCATTTTTTTATATTGAACATCGTTAATAGCTTTTGCTTCTAAAAACATACTCAATACACGATAATAATCAACATTAAGAGATTTAGGAAGTTTTGCGATTTTTATAATCTCTTTTTCAACTTTAGGATCAAGATCCAATTCTTGAATTAAAACAATCAGTTCTTTTTTAGTCATAACATCTCCTAAAATGGAATTTCTTCTACTATTTCATCAAAATCTATATCGTTATCTAGATCAATCGCATATTGCAAAGGTATAACATCATCTTCAATCAATCCTCGATCTACCATTTCATTATGTACAACTGCAAATTTTGCATAACTAAAATGAAGATCATCAGGATCAAGGGAACTATAATAAGAAATAAGCTCAAAATCATTCATTCTTTTAGGAATAGGTTTGGGTTTGATTACTTTATTTCCTTTGTAATACATTCTACCCATCGGTGTATCAATAGGTATAATCTCCTCTTTTTCTTGCGGAATCCATTTATTAGGTACTTTCTCGTATCTTTTATTACCTATTTGTACTTTTACAAAACTCTTTTTATACCAAATAGGAACATCTTCAAAAACATTCCCATCATCATCAATTACATCAACAGTAATATGACATAATTTATCTGTCTTATTATCGATATATACATGCAATAAGCCTTTATTCTTTAATTCGTGAAGCTCCAATAAAGAAAATTTGCCCTTTAATTTTCTATATACCTCCAAAGAAGGAAATGTTTTAGAAGTATATATACGACATATTCCCCAATACACGTACCAATACGTAAGATCCGTTAATTTTTCTTCATTTTGACGAAGATCATCAAGTGTTTTTAATACATACTTCATCATATAAGCAGTAGAGTTTTTAATATCTGTTTCTATACTATGTTCTACATCACTATACAAATTTTTAAATGCCCGAACAAAATCATTTACATTTTCTTTTGGAATATAAAATAATGCATGAGTATGAGGCACTCCCGTTTTATGAGGCTCTATTACACGAAAATACAAGCGATCCTTTTTCGGTATCTTATAATAGGATCTATGACGTAAAATTCTACTAAACATTTTTGAAAGATATTTACTTGCTAATCGTGGATTATTTTCCTTACCATTAATTTCTGTCAAATAATTATCATTACGAACATATCGATATTGACCGGTTTTTAACTTTATTCGACGTTTTGGGTGAAATTGAGATGGTAGAGTCAAAGTAATAAACACAGGATAAAGCCCCCTACTTTCCGCATACTCTTTAATTGAAGCTACACGATGATTAATTTCTGCAATATATCGATACGTATTAATAAAAGAATTTTGTACAACTTCTATAAGAGGGATTTTCTCATCATTAATTAGAATAAGAGCATTAGATAAAAAATTTTTTGTATTTTTGATTTTTTCTTTAGCTAATGCTCTTTTATCTCGTGTTATACCATATGCCATTATTTCCCCTTTTTACGGTGGTTTTTAAAACTGTTAAAAAGTTGGCGAACAACTTTTTAACAGATAGTCAAGAGGCATCTCCTCCCGTGCGGGCAAGCCCGCACAGTCGGAGACGCTTTTTCGCTTCGCCCCGCCGTGTGTTACTTTTAATTTGGCTTCGGCACAGTGCGGGCGAGATCTGGATAGCCTTGCTTCCCTTCTTTTCTTCGGCGTGCGTTTAGCACGCCTTCGAAAAGCGGGAGCCCTTGGCAAGGCTTCGCCCGCACGCCTACGCCCCCTCCCCCTATGTAGCGACACGGCAGGGCTACGCTAATTAACAGATATTAAAATAGAGAACGTTACGTTTTTATTCTGATTAGATCGAAACTTTGTTAAGTCATTTAAAATAGGAATATTTTCAATAAAAGGGATCGTTTGAATAGTTTCATAGCTTTCATTAGAGTTAATACCGCCGATCATAATGCTTTGATTATTTTCCAGGGTTACATGAGTTTGGAGGTGTTTGTTAGTAACAATAGGAGTAACGGATTTTTCTAAAATTGATTGCACGTTAATATCGAGATCAAAAGAAATCTTATCATCTATAATGTCCACGTTTTTTATATACAGCTTTAACCCAACGTCCTTGTAATCGTATGATGTTTGAGTAACGTTTTGAGCGTCTTTGGTTGTAGTAGTAGTAACAAGAAAAGGTAAAGTAGTAGTAGATTCGATAACGTAATCATGCTGATCTATAAGGTTAATAGTCGGGTTAGTAACGATTGTTGAATAACCTTTATTATTGAGAAGATTAATAAAAGAATAAAACTCATAAATATTTGGAACATTTGAATTAAAAGAGATTGAAGAAGTAAGTAAACTAATATATGCTTTTGCGTCTGGAAATTCTTTTTGTATCTGATAATTTGCTCCAATCTTGCTTAATTTTGAGTTTTGTGTAGATACAACGATAAAATGTACTTGCTTTTGTTGATAGGAATTGTCAAGGGTTTGTATCATCTGTTTGATTTTTTTGTAATCCGATTTAGAAGATCTGAATACTATCCTATTGTTAAAGATATTGAATTGAATATCGGAAAAAGTAGATAGAAGAGATTTAATATCTTCAGAGGACAAATATTTATATTTGATTATGTACAGATACTTTTTTGGCTTGGTTTGTATTGGTTTCATTTGCGGTGTTTTATATATGAGCATTACTGAACCGGAGTTTTTATAAGAGAGTCCATTAATTTTGAGAATATCAAATAAAACTTTGGTGGACGTTTTTTTATTTATAGAGTTAGTAGGTAAGAAAATATGAAAGTTTTTATCTATTTCATCGGATAGCACTATATTCCTCCCAGTTTGATGCGATAACAACTGAATAAAATCTACAAAACTCAACTGTTTAATATCATAAGCGTTAGAACTTACCGTTAAGATTAGGCAATAAAGGACGATTATTATCCGTTTCATTTGGGAACTCCTGTTTAGTAATAAGAAGATCTATTAAATTTTGCATTTTTGAATCACATTCAACTATATACGTACGTTTTGGCGGTACTCCATAATCTGTTAAGAATTCTTTGCAGTTAAATTTTTCAAAAAGCTTTAATATAGAATCGAGAGAAAAGTAACTATTCGTATCTTTAAAAGAACAATCGTAATCAATGCAAGAAATAGAAAACAAAGAACGTTCTTTATCATCAGTTTTTATTGGTGATTTTATTTCATTATCAGATTTAACAGGTAATTCTTGATTAACTGGATCATTATTAACTACTGTATCTTTTTGTACAAAATAATCAAAAACAAAATAAGACAAAACAGATAAAAGTAAGATCGGTAATAAAAATTTATGTAATACAGATTTACCTTTTTGAACAGATCCGGAATTATAAAGATCAAATATTTCTTTTTTAGCTTTTAATGAAATAATCTCTATTCTATTTGATTTATACTCTTGATAACTTGCATATACCTCATAACGAAATACATTAGAAAAGAATCTTTTTGAAGAAGGTAAGCCCTTATACATTTTTTCAACAAAAACAAGATACTTTTTATCTATGAGGTTTTTATTTTGCGTAATAAGATAAAGATCAATATCAAAATGGCGATGATATGAAAGAAAACGTACTAATTCAGGAGTTGCTTTAGATTCAAAATATAAATGACACTCATCAATAAATATACAAGATCCAATATATTTTTGAAATACTCCTTGAGATTTGACAAACTCATCATAATCTTCACAATGGATAAGATTTTTTTTGTACTGTTCATGATAATTATATTCTTGAACTATATGGAGTTTGAGATCTTCGAAATCAAAAGGTTGTGCAAAATCTTGCGATTTTGCGATCTGATTTAATTTATCATATTGTAAACCGTTAATATTTGTAAATACGTGTTTATATTTACACTTATTATCTTTTTTATCCTCACAAATGTTTTTAATGGTATTTACAGCAAAATAAGTTTTACCAGCACCCGGAACACCAATGATTAAATAAATCATAACTTACCTCATTGAGTTAATAATTTGAGAGAGTCGGTAATAATTACATAGATCTCACGAGATAACATAATAAAAAGTTGATATGCCTTTACAGTAAAATAAGCAGATAATAACCCCATAAATAAATCAAAACTTATTGAAAGAGCTTCAGTAATACCCGCAGACTGCATAAATCCCCAAGCGTTCAATAATATAGTTTCTAATGAAATTCCATAAGCAGATCCAGATACAGACATATTATTTAACTGATCCATTACTTGATGGACAAGATCCCAAATTTCAAAAAGAAAATTAACTATAAAAGTAACAGCAGAAAATAGAAAAACATAATATGCACCTGCAACAGCTATTTGAAGAGCAAAAACACCTTTTGAAATAGTTAGCTTTTTAGCAAGCCATTTAAGAATGCCAACAAAAAAAGATACAATAACGCCTAGTATAAACTGCATTATCTACCCCCACCCGGATTTGTAGAAAATAGATACTTAATAGCAAACAAAAGAACCTCAAATGAAAAGAAAAGAGTAAAAAATAGAGTAAGTAATGGACGATAAGGAGCAACAAATTTACACGGATCAACTACGTAAGTATGATGATAGAAAGTAGCACTAAATCCACATGATCCAGAAGGTAATGAAGAATTAGGTTTATTATTAAAATAATCTTTAGCTTGTTCCATTTGTTCTTGAATATTTTGTAAATTATCTAACATTTGATTGATATAATCTAAAAGGTTATCAACAAGAGTAGAAAAATCTAAAAGCGAAGCATTAAAATGATCTAAAGTAACAGAAAATTCGTTTGCATTTGGTGGACGATAATTGATAAGATCATCTAACTTCTGCTCAATATTCTTACTTGATTGTGCTAACTCTTTAGAAGTAGTATCAATAGATCGTAAATATCCAACCAAAGGATCTAAATTAAATTCTGAATTACTTTCAGATGATCCAGTAGAATTGGATATAACATTATTACCGTCTGTTATTTGAGATTCTGAAATATATGATGATGAAGTAGAACCGTCGGAATTAGTCTGAACTTGATAAGTACGTTGAAATTCAAATCCCGGTTTTGTAGGAGTAGTAACAGTTATTTGCTTAACCTTCGCACCATCATTATATATTCTCTCAACAATCTTAAAATTTAAATCTCTATCGGGAATACTTGCTTTATATTCATGTTCAACATAAGACGAAAAATTTTGAGTTTTCGTTTTTGTAATAACTAAATTCTCTTGTATAGGTTTATTTCTCAAAAGAGAATCATTTAAAGTAATAGTTTGTGTAGCAGTACCTCCTACTTCTATATCGGGTGAAGTTGGAATATCTGTTTTTTCATCTAAAATATGTTTAGCATTAATGAATGATGGCTTAAACTCATCAACAAAATCAGGATTTGGAAGATTATCATAAAATCCGGTTGGTACATCGGGAGTTTTTGGTGGATAAGGAACGGGAACATCATCGATTAAATTAGGATTACCCGGATCATTCCAACCGATTTGAGGTACTGCTTCATTGTTAACTACCTCTACATCAATAATTTCAGGTTCTTGTATAAACACTTTAGGATCTTCAAATTTTGAAATATTCGAATTAAATCCCATTTTCTCGAGTACCCATTGATAAAGTTTCTTGCCACCTGCAAAAACCTTATCGAAGAAACCAGCTAGAGCCTTAACAGGAGTACTTACAAGTAAACCGGAAGTAATCAAAGAAAAATTACTACTCATAGCATCTGAATTAACAAAATTCAGATCAACACAACCGGAACCGAAATTAGAAAAAAGATAGCTATCATAAGGAACATTGGCAGGATCAGAAAATAAACTATATTGTACTTCACCATAAATCGGATCTATCCAATACCCGCCATTCGCTTCACATTGTTCTTTTGTGGTATTATCATCTGCTACACAGCGGTAATTAAGACCAGGAAAAATTGAGTTATCGACTTTTTGTTCTTTCATTAAAGAGGGACAATGACTTATAGACGGTTTTGGTATATCATCACAAGCTGCATCATCATATATTCGACCTTGCTGAACTCCCCAAATACCAAATTTATTTGAATCATAATCTAAACGTACATCAACTGCATAATATACATCACCTTGATACTCATAATAATGATTTAAAGCAGCTTTTGCTCCCTCTGGAGTTTTTGTGCTAACAACACTTTTAAACGTTGTAGGAGGATCTAAAGGTTCATAACAAACATAACTTGAAATCTCGGTATAAACATGAGAATAACGATCTAGACTACCATCGATCTTAATCCATTTATATTCCGCATATGAATAAGAAGAAAAAATTAAAAAAATGAGAGTGAATAGCGGGACGCTATGCTCCGGGCGTGAATTTTTCGCAAAGCGAAACCGCTTCGCTAATTCACACCCGCCCCGCCTTGATTCGATCGTAAAAAGCAATTCGAGTAGTTTTTTCATTTTAAAATTCCTTTTTATTTAAAAAAACGAACCATTTCTACTAAAATGAAAATAGGAACGATCATGATCAAACTAACCGTAAGAAAATAGTTAAAAGCCTCAACCGTTAAAACATCAGCCATTACGTACTCCTATAATTGCATTCAAGAAACTAACTCCAATCAAAAGACCCAAGAGAGCAAAAAGGAAGTTATATTGATAGTAATCGAGCCCTAATTTCTGTAAAACTTCTTTTTTATTGCACGTTCCGGAAGTAGCGTTATATTCATATCCAGGGTGAATCTGATCTTGATCTATGTCAAGGGTATAAGATTTTCCGTTAGAAGAAAGAACTACATCGATATAACGATCTGAATCTCTTATGGAATACGAATCGATACAATATTCACTTGATCCATATTGCATAAGATATTCGGCATGCAAAGGTAGACACAGAGAAGAAGATAGAACTAAAGCAATAAAAATCTCTTTCATCATGAACCTTTCATAAGAGAGGGATAACCCCCTCTTATTCTTATCTGAAGAAACCTTTTGCTCGTTTAGCAAGCATGACAACTAAACTGACACCGAGAACAACACCTACAACTGCTTCAAAGTCTGTATAATCCGGAGTTGGAGGCGTAATAGCCGCAAAAGAACTGATAGCACCAAGTGTCAAAGCAGATAAACCAGCGAGAACCTTTTTCATTCTCTCCCCCTTTAATGATTTTTTAGAGTCATGGCCATAGACTCATTAGAGCCCTCGAAAAGAGGACTCTATGAACCTATGCGGCTTTTTTAGTCGTTTTTTGCTCAAAGAGCGGATTATGATCCAAGATAACGGGCTGATATTTTTCATCAACGAAAAGATAGGATTTATCTTTTGTTTGAATGTAGTTATAAGGAATGACGATATATTTTCCTACACTTTGTTCGATGATATTTTTGTATTGAATAGGAAGCGTAATATCATCTGCAAAAACTTTAGGCTTACCATCTTTAGTTACCATTTTCATCATTACGTTTACGGTTACATAGTGATTAACCACACCTGTCGTTTTATCTGTTCGCTCAAGTACATCATGGCTCACGATCTCTCCAATGTAGAATAGTGTCATTTTGAACTCCTTTAATGATTTTTTTTTGGGAACTCTCTTAAGCGACGGAGTAGGCGGAGTTCCCTTTCTACCTACTCCGGAGCAGTTTTATGACTTACTCAGGTCAAGATCAATTAGATATACTCCTTTAATTTCCAAATAAAAAAACTCTCAATTAAAGAGATCTCATTACACCTTAATTCTTTTTTTTTTAATGCATTTTCAAGAAGATCAATAAGTCTTACTTTTTCATTCATCGATTTTTTTAAAAAATCTACATCAACACCAAATTCTTTAAACTTTTTAAAATTTTCTACATCACGTAACAAAGACAATTGGACAATACTCTTTAATTCAATTAAATCTGGAATACTGATATCAATTTTCATTGGAACTCCTTTAAAGATGAAATAATTGAATCAACAACTTCTTTTGCACTTTTTGGACGTTGTGTAACATATCGTTGAGTAGTGGTTATATTTGTATGACCAAGTGCATAACTTACTTTTTCAATTGGAAGATTTAGTACATTTATTGAGTAAGTACCTACTAAATGACGAATATCATGTAATCGGATCTTTGGTAGATCATATTTTGAAAGAAATCTTTTCCATGCTTTTCTAATATCTTTGTATCGATCCATTGTATTAGGATTGAAAAAAACGTAAGAGTTCATTTCGAGGTAATCAAATTTGATTGCAAGATCTCTTTGAAAAAGAAAAACGGATCGTAAAAGATTAGTCATTTGATATTGCATATCTTTTTTTGCTTTATTGATTCGTGCGGGAATTACGTAAAGCTGTCCCGGTAAATCAACATGTCTCCATTGAAGCGATAACGCTTCGTTTAATCTTCTGCCATGAGCGAGAAAGATAAAAATATTTCTGTAAATAATTTCATCATGATCAATTATGCATTGAAAAATTTTTTGCATAACTTCGGGAGGATAATTGAAATAAACTTTATTATCGAATTGTGGAAGTTCTACGTATTTCAGAGGATTTTCTTGCATTATTCCAAGTCGAACAGCAATATTTACAACTGCTTGAACATCATGTTTTATATTTTTTACAGTTTTTGGAGCAAGTTTTTTAAGAAGTTTGTTAAAAAATTTCTGATAATCTATGAAAGAGAGGGACGCACATTTTTTAGCCCCGATATCGTTTTTTACGTAGTTTTTCCACATACTTTTTTTAGTAGTTATAGTATGAGGAGCACGAGATGAAGAATACAACTCAAGGTAAAGGTTAAAAAGATCGTTTAATGTGTGATCTGTGTTAAGAGTCATGGGAACTCCTGTTCTTTATTACATAAAAATATTCTACATTACAGAATATTAAAGGAAGCTTAATTTTATGAAAACAGATTATGAAAAAATAGCAGAAAAACTAAAAATAGGAATATCTACACTTTATCAATGGAAAAAAACAAGACCGGAACTATATGACTTTATTATAAATTCATTCCATATTACAGAAAATGGAAACAATAAAAAAACAGATATAAAAAAAGAATTATGTAAATACTTAGAAGATCTAACACAAGAAGAATTAGAACTTTACTATCATGAAATAAAAGCAAGAGCGTTAAGAAAGAAAATAGGATAGAAAATGAGATATATAATATTTTTAATATTTCCTCTATTACTTACCGCAGGAGATAAAATAATTACCGAACATCTCAGTAATACTTTTAAAACATATGACAATATCTACAAATACAAAGAAATTAAAATAATCGCTACACCTAAAAAGAATGGATTTATTTCTATTTCAGGTGGTCACGGAATGCATTGCCATGTAACAATCAGAAAGGAAAACGGGAAAATTATAGGTACATTAAAAAATATAACTGATAAATTAGAATCTGAAGTAAATAAAAAACAAAAATACTTTATTACTATTTACGCATTAAACAATTTTTGTAAAAAGATAGATATATTTGTACCATAATTTTAATATCCCCACCTTATTTCATTCGGATCTGCATATTCTTTTCTAACAGGATTAAACAAGAACTTAACATCATTTCGAGAAAAAGAACCTACTAAACCATCACCTAATAAATATTGATAACTAAAAGGATCTTTTTTAATTATTGGCTTTTTAGACGTAGTCTCAATAAAGATGTATTTCTTACCCTTAATATATGCTCCAATATAATCTTTAAACCGATGGATATCTTTATATCGTACCAATATAGCCATATGATGAGGAAGTAAAATATAATAATAATCATCTATTTTTAAATAATGTAAAATAGATGACATAAGATTAACACGATCTCCACAATCTAAACCATCTTGAACCAATAACTCTGTCATCGTTTTTTTATCATCATAAGGCTTATATTTTTGCAAAGTTAAAAAATAAAAAGTTCGATCTATTAGACAATCATGATAATTATTTTTCCCAATGCAATAAGGACGTACTAACTTATCAGCGATAAATCTGACATTTTGATTAGTATCCAATAAATAATAAAATGCTTCATTATTATAATGTGCAATACAAATCTTTGAACCATCAATGACTTCACATTCTTTTTTTTGAAATGATTTAAATGAATGATTAGAAGTAGAATAAGAATAAAAAACATAGAAAGGAAACAATATATAAAAATATAAAAGAATCTTTTTCCACATATTTTTACCACATATAATATAAGGATTTTCTATAATTGTAACATATAATACTCATAACCCGAAGGTCGCAGGTTCAAATCCTGCCTCCGCAACCAATTTCTTCGACCCATTCATCTCCCAACCAAGGACTTGACAAATCGCAACTTTATGATATAATCGGCGCAAACTCATTACATAACACCTCCCAAAAACTTCAATCAAGGAGCTGCACTGAATGGCTGCAAAAGATTTAACCAAAAAACTTGAAGAGTTTTTCAAAGAGCATGAAAAAGGCTATGTAACATACGAACAGCTTGTTGATTTTTTTGATCGACAACCTACGCTTGCCCAAGCCAAAAAAATCTTGGCACTTCAAAAAAAATATAACGTAGACATCATCACCAGTGGTGAAGCTGCTAAGAGACTCAATATCGAAGAGAAAGAGAAAAAAGAGGAAGAACGCAAGAAACTTTCCGAAGAGGAACTTGCCGAAGAATTCGACCTAACGAAAGATAAAGAGCTTTTGGAATGGAGCAGAAGTGACAGTCCAGTACGGATGTACCTTCGAGAGATGGGTCAAATTCCACTACTTACAAAAGAAGAGGAGATAGAACTTTCCAAAAAGATTGAACTTGGTGAAAATATCATTCTCGATGCGATCTGTTCTGTTCCTTACTTGATCGATTTCATTCTTGATTATAAAGAACCGCTTATCAACAGAGAAAGAAGAGTAAAAGAGCTTTTCAAGAGTTTTGAAGATGAAGAAGATGTAGAAGAGGATGAAAACCTCGATAAAGAAGCGAAAAAGAAAGCAAAATATTCCAAACGTGAAAAAAAGATTATCGAACTGTTCAAAGCTTTAGAAAAAGCGAAAAAAGAGTGGCTTAAAGCAAGAGACAAAGAGCTTCCTGAAGATGCGACACCCGAGCAAAAATTTCATCATGAACTCGTAGTGGCTTTCAAGAAAAAACAGATGAAAGAAAGACTCCTTGAACTTGGTCCTACAAGTAAACTGATCAATGAGCTGGTCAAGTCCATGGAAAC